>JAOPXM010000138.1 GCA_025965125.1 Nocardioides sp. | reverse complement strand
TGCACCGCCGCGGGCGGCGCCGCCGGCGTTGCCGACACTGCCAACGCCCCGGCCGAGCGCGCCGCTGGAGCCGGCCCCGGACCGGATGGAGCCACCGATCGTGCGTGGACCCCCGGCGGTCATCGCGCCGGGAACGACGCTCGGGCCGCGCACCGCGCCGCCGACACCGGCCAGGCCACCCAGGGCACCACCACCGAGGGCACCTGCTACGCCGCCCAGGGTCGGGGCCGTGAACCCGCCGGGTCCGCCCACGCCGGGTGTGGTCGCGCCGGGCGTGGTCGGACCGGGCGGGGTCGGCATCGTCGGCCCGCTCGGTCCCTGGGGTGTTCCGGGTCCGGGGGTGGTGCTTCCTGGAGGCGTGTGGGTCCCCGGGTCGCCGGGGTGCGGGCCGACCGGGTGCGCCGGCGGGGGCGAGACCGACGGCGGCCGGGTGGGACCCGAGTGGATGGTGGGCCCGTCAGGGGGTGTCACGTGCGGTCGAGTGGACCGTCCGCCCGTCGTCGTGCCGCCGGCGCCGCCGGTCTGATGGCCGGTGGGCCCGCCCGTGCGGTCGGGTTCACCGTGGACCTGCTTCATGGTGTCGGTGGAGTGGGTCAGCACCCGCTCGAGATGGTCGGCGGTCCGCTGCGAGGTCGTCTCACGCTCGGCGGCCTGGGTGTTGTAGCTGTTCAGCTGGCGGCCGTAGGCCATCTGCTTGCGCAGCACCGTCGTGTCGTCGTCGGTAGGAGCGGTCGACGGCACGGTCGGCTTCGTGGGCGGGGCGCCCATCTGGTCCTTGACGGTGCCTGCGTAGTAGAGCGCATCCCCTGCGTCGTCCAGGGCGGCCCCCGCAGCGGTCATCTGGCTCGCCCGGAAGTTCACCCGCTCGGTGACCTTGGCGAACGCGACCTTGGCGGCCGCCGCGGTCTTGCCGCCGAAGTTCTTCTCGATGTCCGGCCCGCAGTTCTCCAGGGCCTGGACGACGGAGGTGAGCATCCGGGCGCCGTCCTGCCAGTCGCGGGCGGCCGTGCGGACCTGCTCGACGCTCATGCCGGAGACCGCCCTGGTGAGGCGCTGCTCCTGTGGCCCGGCCACTATCGGTCACCTCTCCCGAGACGTTCGTTGCGCGATTCGTGGTTGGCTCGATCACCCTCGAAGTAGCGGGTCGAGCCCACCAGCACGGCCACGGCCTGCTCCTTGACCGACAGGTCGGCGGCGCTCGTGGTGTCAGCGCCGTCGACCAGCGCCACCGCACGGCTCGTCGCCGACGCGAAGCGGCCCAGGTCGTCCATCACCCCGTTCAGGGTGTCCGCGATGACCTCGTGAGCCTTGGCGTGGTGATAGCCGAGCTGAGAGCCCTCCGCGGAACCGCCGAACGCCGAAGGCGCGACGTGGAGGCGCCGCATGAAGCTGCTGTCCCCGATCGAGTCGGAGCTCGCCGTGAGCTTCGTCGCGACCTCGGCGACCTTGTCGGGATCGACGTTGAGGTCCTGGAGCGCCGAGGTGATCCCGGCGACGATGTCGGCTGGAAACATGTCGATCCTGTCCTTACCTGACTGAGTGCGGCGACCCTCTCCAAGTCATCCCCATCCGTCGTTGTCCTCAGGCGATGTCGAAGGAGGCTGCGCCGCGCAGGTCCGCCGCCTTGTATTCGGCGTTCGACTGGTAGACGGTCTTGCTCGTGTCGTCGAGCAGGTCGCGCATCTCCTGGATCGCCCAGTCCCACTTGGCCTTCGCCTGGGTGTAGGCGAGCTGGGCGTTGCCGGTCCAGTCCTTGCGCAGGGGTGCGAGCTCGGACTCGAGCCGGTTCATCCGGTTGTCGATGTCCTTGACCGTCTTGTAGAGGTCTTCGGCACCCTGGTCGAGGCCGGCGTGGTTGACGCGGATTCCGTCGAGTTCCATTGCTGATTCTCCTGTCGTCAGATCCGCGCTCAGCCGAGCCGGCCGGCGTAGCGGTTGTAGTTGGAGGACTGCGTGTCGTCGGTGTTGACGTTGTCCTTCTCCGTGGACAGCAGGGAGGCCTCGAACTCGTTGAGCGCGCTGAGGATGACAGCCTGCTTCTCGGTCCAGGCCTGGTGCAGGACGAAGAACGCCTGGGCACCGGCTCCGGCCCACTTGGACCGCAGCCCCGCGATCTGGCTGTCGAGTGTCTTGCTGAAGCTGTCGAAGTCCTTCTTCGCGTCGACCACCATGCCGGCGGCCTGGGAAAGTGTCTTCTCGCCTTGTCCCATCTCGGGTGCGCTCTGCGACATTTCGCCTTCTCCCTCTGGTCAGCGGCATGTCGCCGCTCGTGTCTGGGTGGGTGCTGCTCCGGTTTCGAACGGGCCACCCGGAACCCCCGAGCGGACACCCACCGACCTACCCGGCGGGGTATGGCCTAAACCTCACGAAGTCATTTCCCACAGGTTGCGGAACAGACCGACCGCCACGAAGACCGACGCGACCGCAAAGGATCCACAGAGGCCCTCGGCGACCTCGGCGCGGCGCGACCACCATGCCGACCGCCAGCCACGTCCCGTGGCCACGGCGACGACAATCATCAACCCAGCAAGGGTGATCGCGATGACGGCGAGCATGGTGCGTGGGTCGTCGGCGAGCGTCCGGAGCAGCACGACGAGCAGGACGACCCAGCAGGTGAGACCGGCCGCGCGCAACAGCGCACGGGCGCCCGCGTGCCGGTAGCTGCGGGCGGCAAGAAGAAGCGCCCCACCGGCCAGGCCCACCAGTCCGCGGGCGCCGATCCGGTCGAGTGGGAGCGTTGCCGTGGCCAGCAGCAGGGGCGCGGCGACCGCAACAACCGCAAGGACGGCGACGCTCGCTGCGGTGACGGTCCGGGTCCCGCGAGCCGCGGCAGCGGCCACAGCCGGCGCTCGTACGACGGTACGGCGCCGGCGTCCCATTGGCCGGTCGCGGGCCGACCAGGCCGTCACCGCGAGCCTCTCGAGGTCGATCAGGAGCTGGTCGGGCACCTCGATCGCGAGACCGGGCACGAACCGGGCCGCCAGCATCGCGCCCACCAGCAGCAGGGCCCAGACGACCTGGGAGGAGAGGGCCAGCAGGGCTGCCCCTCCGGTGACGACGAAGACCACCACGCCGACGACGATCCAGACCCGAAGTGCCTCCTCGACCCGGCGGTCGAGGGCTCGGCCGACGGCCGCCGTCACGGCCGCCACCAGGGCGGCCACCCCCAGCACCGTCGGAAACCGCTCGGGTGCCGGGTCCCAGGCCAGGGCAAAAGCGGCCGCACCGGCGAACGCCGGAGCGGCCAGGACACGGTGCCCGGCGAACCGGCCGACGGGGAGGATCCCGAGGACCGCGGCGAACGCGAGGATGCCGATCGCGAGGTCGTGCGAGCCGGCGGTGGGGGTGCGGGCCGCGAACCAGCCCGCCAGCAGCGCGGTGGCGACGCCGACGCAGAACCAGAGAACGGACAGGGCACCGGGGACCTCCTCGACCCGGCGGTCCGGGTCGCGACGCACGGGTGCCACGGATGCGCCAGCCCCCGAGGCCACCAGCACCGACCCGGTGACCACCCCCGCGTCAGCGAGCGCAGTGTCGGGGGACAGCGCGACACCCAGCCGGGTGTACAGGTCGGGGGCCGTGGGGAGCCGCACCTGAGCGGCGTACTCGCGCGCCAGGTCGCCGACGACCGACCGCCTCGACACCACGAGGTCGATGACACCGGCGGCGCCGTGGATGGTGAGAGCCAGGCTCGTGGGCGCGTCGTGGACCAGGTGTCGCCCTGCCCGCACATCGCCTCCCAGCCGCGCAACTGCGCTCGCCGTCGCACCGGGCGACCTCCGCCCGCCGGGGAGGATACCCACGCCTACTCTCCGTCAATCTTGGGTAGGAAGAGCCTGTCTCCGGGCCACTCGGGCGCCGGACGGTGACGGCGAGGACTGATCAGTTGAGTACGACGCTTCGGGGTGCTCGGGCCGACGAGCCCGAGATGCCGACCGGCCAGATCGTGCTGCAGGCGCCGCCGGAGATCGAGCCGAACGAGGGCGCCAGTGGCGTCCTGATGAACGCGATCCCGATGCTCGGCAGCCTCGGCTCGATCGTTCTGGTGGCCACCATGGGCCAGGCCACCGGCGGACGGAGCTACATCGCGGCCGGCATGTTCCTCTTCGCCACCCTCGGTTTCATCGTCGTCCAGCTGGACCGCCAGAGGAAGCAGCGCGCCCAGCAGGTCACCGGGTCGCGGACGGAGTACCTGCGCTACCTCGGCAACGTCCGCAAGCTCGCCCGCGAGGCTGCCGACCAGCAGCGCCGCGCACTGACGTGGCACCACCCCGATCCGGCCTCGTTGCCTGCGCTCGCCGAGGAGCGGTCGCGGATCTGGGAGCACGGCACCAGCGACCCGCACTTCCTCAACGTCCGGTACGGCGTGTGCGCGCAGCCTCTGTCCCTCGAGCTCGTGCCGCCCGAGAGCGCGCCGATCGACCAGGTCGACCCCGCCGCGGCGTCGGCACTGCACCGGTTGCTCGTCGTGCACCGGATCCAGCCCGACCTGCCAGCGTCCATCGACCTGCGCGCCTTCGATCGGATCGAGCTCTGCGGACCTGAGGAGCCGGTCCGCTCGCTGGCCCGGGCGATGATCTGCTCCGCGGCGACCTTCCACTCCCCCGACCACCTGGTCATCGCTGTCCTGACGTCCGAGGAGCACCTCGCGCACTGGGACTGGGTCAAGTGGCTTCCCCACGGGCTGAGCGCTCAGCAGTCCGACGCCGTCGGACCGATGCGGATGGTGTGCACCTCGCTCGGCGACCTCACGGCGCTGCTGCCCCCCGAGCTCAGCGACCGGCCCCGCTTCGGTGCCGACGAACGCGCGGCAACCCCCCACATCCTGCTGGTGACCGACGGGGTGGAGCTGCCGCCCGGCAACCACGTCGTCCCCGCCGACGGCCTGCACGGGCTGACCGTCCTCGAGCTCCCCGCGCGCTGGGACGACCTGGAGGACGCCACCCGGCTGCGCATCCAGTTCGACGGCGAGCGGGACCCGCACGGGCGCCACCCGGTGCTCGCGCTCCGTCTGCGGGAGGAACCGATCCGTGCTCGTGCCGACCAGTGCGACCTCGCCACCGCGGAGGCCTTCGCGCGCAGGCTCACCCCGTTGCACACCGTGGCCGCAGGGCCGGCCGACGCGACGGGCGGCGAGCTGGCCGGCCCCGCCGACTTCATGGAGCTTCTCGCGCTCGGCGACGTACGACGACTCGATCCGCAGGCGGCCTGGCGCCCCCGACCCGCCCGGGACAGGTTGCGCGTCCCGATCGGGCTCGGCGAAGGTGGCAGCGTTGTGCACCTCGACATCAAGGAGTCCGCGCAGCAGGGCATGGGCCCGCACGGCCTGGTGATCGGCGCGACCGGTTCCGGCAAGTCCGAGTTCCTGCGCACCCTGGTGCTCGGGCTCGCCATGACGCACTCGCCCGAGCAGCTGAACATGGTGCTCGTCGACTTCAAGGGTGGCGCGACGTTCGCCGGGATGAGCGAGATGCCCCACGTCTCCGCCGTGATCACGAACCTCGCCCAGGAGCTCACGCTCGTCGACCGCATGCAGGACGCGCTGTCCGGCGAGATGGTGCGCCGCCAGGAGCTGCTCCGCGATGCCGGCAACTACGCCTCCATCCGTGACTACGAGAAGGCCCGGCTCGGTGGCGACGACCTGGTCCCGATGCCGTCCCTGTTCATCGTGGTCGACGAGTTCTCCGAGATGCTTTCGGCCAAGCCGGAGTTCATCGACCTGTTCGTCGCGATCGGCCGGCTCGGCCGTTCGCTGGGCCTGCACCTGCTCCTCGCCTCGCAGCGGCTGGAGGAGGGTCGCCTGCGCGGGCTGGAGTCACACCTGTCGTACCGGATCGGCCTGCGCACCTTCAGCGCCCAGGAGTCGCGCGCCGTGCTCGGCGTGCCGGATGCCTACGAGCTCCCGGCCAATCCCGGACTGGGCTACCTCAAGCCGGACCCCTCCTCGTTGCAGCGGTTCAAGGCCGCATACGTCTCCGGACCCCCGGCCGGTCGGCCGCAGGTCCGCCGCGACGAGGGCGGACACGTCCGGGGGATCCTGCCGTTCACCATCTCGGAGGTCCAGGCGCTGGAGACTGCAGATCCCGATCCCGAGCCCGAGCCGGAGCCGGCGCGCGAACCCGCCGAGCAGGCCTCGCTGCTCGACATCGGTGTCGGACGGATGGCCGGCCACGGGCCCGCGGCCCACCAGGTGTGGCTGCCGCCGCTCGACGTGCCCGACACTCTCGACGACCTCATGGGCGACCTCGTCGAGGACGCCGAGCTGGGCCTCGTGTCCCCACAGTGGCGCCGCCTGGGTGGTCTCGTGGTTCCGCTGGGCACCGTCGACCGGCCGAGGGAGCAGCGCCGCGACACCCTCACGGTCAACCTGAGTGGGGCAGCAGGTCACGTGGCCGTGGTCGGTGGACCGCGCACCGGCAAGAGCACGCTGCTGCGCACCATCGTGGCAAGCATGTCGCTCACGACCACCCCGCTCGAGTCGCAGTTCTTCGTGCTCGACTTCGGGGGCGGGACGTTCTCCCCGATGGCCGACCTACCCCATGTCTCGGGCGTGGGCACCCGGTCGGAGCCGGACGTCGTACGCCGCATCATCGCCGAGGTCAGCGGGATGGTGGACCGGCGCGAGGCCTACTTCCGGGCGAACGGGATCGACTCGATCGAGACCTACCGGTCCCGCCGGGCGGCCGGGCGCGTCGACGACGGCTTTGGCGACGTCTTCCTGCTGGTCGACGGGTGGAGCACGCTGCGGGCGGACTTCGACGACCTCGAGATGGAGATCCAGCAGCTCTCGACGCGGGGCCTCACGTTCGGGCTGCACGTCGTCGCGGGCGCGTCCCGCTGGGCCGACTTCCGCGCCGCGATGCGCGACCTGTTCGGCACCCGTCTCGAGCTGCGGCTCGGTGACCCGATGGATTCCGAGGTCGATCGCAAGATCGCGGCGCTGGTGCCCACCAGCCGTCCGGGCCGCGGCCTGGTGCAGAGCAGGCTGCACTTCCTCGCCGCTCTCCCCCGCATCGACGCCGATCCGAGCACCGAGACGCTCGGCGACGGGGTGGACGAGCTCGTCAAGCGGGTGAGCGCCGGCTGGGCCGGCCCGGCCGGACCGAAGCTTCGGCTGCTCCCGGACCGCATCGACCTCGACGACGTACGCGCGCTGGCCGGGGTGGGCGCGGGCCGACCCGAAGGAGCCCCGGACGGGCAGCGGCTGCTGCTCGGCATCAACGAGAAGGAGCTCGCGCCGGTCACCCTCGATCCCGACGCCGAGCCGCACTTGCTGATCTTCGGCGACGGCCAGTCCGGCAAGAGCACGGTCCTGCGGAGCTACGTGCGCGAGATCATGCGCACCCGCACACCCCAGGACGCACAGATCGTGGTCGTGGACTACCGCCGATCGCTGCTGGGCGAGGTGCCGGAGGACTACCTGCTGAACTACCTCACCTCCGCAGCCCAGGCTCAGCCCGCGTTGCGGGACATCGCTGGCTACCTGCAGAACCGGATCCCCGGCCCGGATGTCACGCCGGAGCAGCTGCGCAACCGGTCGTGGTGGCAGGGTGCCGAGGTCTTCGTCGTGGTCGACGACTACGACCTCGTCGCGACCCAGCAGAGCTCCCCGGTCGCCGCGTTGCAGCCGATGCTGGCGCAGGCCCGGGACACGGGTCTGCACCTGGCGGTCGCCCGGCGTTCCGGCGGTGCCTCGCGAGCCCTCTACGAGCCGGTGATCCAGTCGATGCGCGACCTGGCGATGCCGGGGCTGATGCTGTCCGGCAGCCCCGACGAGGGCCCGCTGCTCGGCAACGTCCGACCAGTCCCGGCCCCACCCGGGCGCGGCCGCCTCGTCACCCGTGACCGCGGCGTTGAAGTCATCCAGACGGCCTGGACGGAGCTGTCCCTGTGAGGTCGAACCTGGCGAGTCCGGGGCTCCGCCTGACCTGCGCGGCTGTTCTGTTGCTCGGCCTCGTCGCCTGCGGAGACTCCGGCAACAATTCAACGGCCGACCCGGCAGCGTCCGGGACGACCACGTCCGCCAGCACGACCGGTGAACCCTCTCCGACCGAGCCCACCTCGACGGTCAAGCCGGCCAGCGGATTCAAGGTGGACACCAGCCGGTTCTCGTTCCGTGCCCCCAAGGGGTTCGAGAACCACCCGATCTCCGGCGAGCTCATCGGCTCGGTGGTCGACCTGCTGCCCGACGACTCGATCTACTTCAGCATCTTCGAGGACTACCACGACCTCACCCTCGACGAGATGGCCAAGGCGTACCTGGACGCCTCGTCGTACCAGATCCTGCCGAAGGAGGTCGCGCACACCGAGATCGACGGTCGCCCGGTCTTTCACCTGAGCGGTCCCATCAGCGACCGCTCCTACGCGGACGCCTACGGGCTCGTCATCGACGGCACCGGCGTCAACATCACGTTCGAAGTGCACTCGAACGCAGCCCGCCGCAAGGAGATCATCGAGTCGACGCTTGCCACGTTCAGGTGGAAGTAGACCGACAGGTCACTTGTGGGTGTGGACGCCCGGCCCGGTCAGCTTGAAGCCAGGCAGGTCGTCCATGTTGTACGTCGCCTCGAACGTGCGCCGGTAGCCCGTGTGGGACAGCCGCCAGCCGTCCGGAGTGCGCGTGTAGCGGTCGTCGTAGAAGGCCGCGCCTTCCAGCATGAACCGGAACGCCTCGACGAACACCTTGTCGTGGAGGTACCACCGCCCGGTCGCGGTGTCGCCGTCGACGGTGATCTCCGGGTGGTGTGCCTGGTGCATCGTGATCAGGCCTTCGCCGAGGTTCTCGCGCATGTAGGACACCAGCGCGGACCGGTCGTCGAACGTGAGCCCGTTGTAGTCACCCGTGGCCTCGGGCAGGAAGCACGCCTCGAACTCCTCCCACTCCTTGGTGTCGAGTGCGCGGAGGTAGCGGTACTTCAGCTGGGAGATCTGCGTGATGTCGTCCACAGAGGCAAGGTAGAACATGTTCCCGTTTTGCGGAACACCGGTCGGCGCCTGCGGTGAGACGTGGTTTTAACCCGCCGTCAACCTGCTGGCGACCTGGCTCCTCCAGGCTGGGCTCACCGACACGACACCAGGAGGCCGAGATGGAGAACCCCACCGCGACCGAGCAATACCTCGACGAGGTCCGCGACCAGCGCAACAAGCTCAAGACCCGTCACGCCCAGCTGCTGACCAGGTTGATGGACGAACGCCGGGACCTGCGGGGTGTGCACGCGCTCGCCGACTTCGTCGACGACTCCGTGCGCTGGTGCGCATGACCTTGGCTGGGTAAAGGCCCTCGTTATAGTCACCGGGTGATCTTCAAGCGCGTCGGTGACGGGAGGCCGTACCCCGCCCACGGCCTCACCTCACGCGCCTGGGCGTCGCTACCGCCTCGCCAGGTGCGCCTCGACCAGCTCGTGACGACCAAGGACACCTTGCAGCTCGCAGCCCTGCTCGACGAGGACTCGACGTTCTACGGCGACCTCTTCGCGCACGTCGTGGAGTGGCGAGACGAGTACTACCTCGAGGACGGCCTGCACCGGGCCCTGCGCGCCGCCCTTCAGCAGCGCAACGTCCTGCACGCGCGGGTACTCACGATCCCGGACGCGCCCTGATGTACACACAGGCGCGGACCGCGATCACGCTCGGCGTGCTCGGCATCCTGGTCGTCATCGGTGCCAGTTGGGGCTGGTCGGCCGTGACGGAACCGTTCCCGGGCAAGGTCCAGGCACCCGTCTGCGTCCAGCAGACCATTCCCGCAGGGGAGCGGGTCTTCCCCCAAGATGTCACGGTCAGCGTGCTCAACGCCGGCACCCGCGAGGGTCTGGCCGGCCGCACGATGCAGCTGCTCACGGACGAGGGCTACGCCGAGGGCGACCTCGGCAATGCGCCATCGGCCACCGACGTCAAGGGCACCGAGATCTGGACGTCCGACCCCGGGAGCCCGGCGGTGAGCCTGGTCGCGAGCCGGCTGGGCCGCGGCACCCAGGTCGTACGCCGCGACGTCTCCTACGCAGGTGTGGTCGTCGTGGTCGGCGACGACTTCACCACCCTCAGCAAGGGGCGCAAGTCCGTGGTCGCCGACAGCGACTCGGTGATCTGCAGCCCGCCCGTCGTCTAGGGGTCTGATCGGTCCGGACGTCGGGTGCCCTTCGGCTGTGCGCCGCGCAGCGCTCGGTCGGCGACGAACCCCGCAAGGACGAGCGGCACCCAGAGCACAGCCAGATCCAGCATCAGGGTCACCCAGCCGACGTCGACGGGGTGCTCCCAGGGACTGATCACCGAGACCTCGACGGGTAGGCGCGGGTTCATCGCGGACTGGTCCTGGGTGAGCCACCCGAACGGCCAGCCGTACGTGAGCGCTCGCAGCTGCCCGGAACGCGACACCTGAACCGCCTGCCACAGCGGACTCAGCACCACGATCGAGCCGGCCACCGCGAACGTCAGCAGGGCAGCGACCAGCCACAGGACGACGCGGCGCCCACGTGGTCTCTCCCGTTCGGCGTCGCTCACGTAGCCAGACTAGGTGCGCGTCTGGTGCCATTCGCCGGACTGGTCAGCGAGTCTGGTCAGTACCCGCCCGAGCCCGGCCAGCCCTTCGCGCCGAGATACCAGACGGCCGAGGTGAGCACGACTGCGACGAGGAGCGCGAAGAGGAGTCCTCCGGCCACCGGCAGGAACCAGCCAGGTGCGCGCCTCGACCGGACCGCAACCACCTTGACCACCACGGCGCCGAAGACGACGCAGCCGAGGACGCCGTGCACGACCGTCCGCGGCGCCACCTTCTCGCCGTCGTCCAACCTCCCGCTCTCCAGGCCCAGGGCCCAGAGACAGTGGTAGGCGACGAACACGGCCAGCACGAGCGCGATGGCACCGGAGATGCGATGCGCCGCGCCCAGCCAGGACGGCGCCCTGACCCCGAGCTTGCCGTAGATCCAGAGCGCGCCGATGAGCTGGAGCACGGCCAACACCCCGATCACCGTCGAGACCACGACCTTCATGGCGATGACCGTGTCGAAGCCGAGGGTGGTCGTGCCGGCGAGTGTCGGGTCGTGCACCTTCCCGAACACCCCGATGAGCAGCGCGACGACCGCGCCGGCCGCGAACGCGCTCAGCGGAACGGCCATGCCCTTCTGGGCAGCGGTGTCTGCCATTGCTTCAGGATGCTCCGAGCGCTGCCGGTTGGGAATGGCCCGGCTGCGTCATGGACCGGAGGTACGTTTCGAGGAACCACAGACGGAAGGAACGACCGTGATCGAGCTGACCAAGGGCCAGGAGATGGCGTTGGCCACCGAGGACGGACAGCCGCTGACCCGGCTCAGGATGGGGATCGGCTGGGACAAGTCGCCCAACGCGGGCTTCATCGGCAGCGGTGCGCCCGACATCGACCTGGACGCATCGGCAGCGGAGTACTCCGGGACCCAGTTCTTCGACATGGCGTTCTACAACAACCTGAAGACCCGTGACGGGTCGGTCGTGCACCTGGGTGACAACAAGACCGGACAAGGAGAGGGTGACGACGAGGCCATCGCCGTGGACCTGAGCCGGGTGCACCGGCAGATCGACGCGATCATCTTCCTGGTGAGCAGCTACCACGGGCACAGCCTCGAGTGGACCAACCACGCCTACTGCCGACTGGTGGGCGATGACGACGTCGAGCTCGCCCGGTTCACCCTCACGGCCGGTGTCTCCCAGACGGGCCTGGTGATGGCGAAGATCTTCCGCGACGGCGAGCAGTGGCGGCTACGAGCGATCGGGGAAGGGATCGCGGTCAAGGTGCCGACGGAGTCGGTGGAGGCATTGCGCCCGTACCTCTGACCGGTGGCGCGTCGGCGCGTCGGCGCGCACGCGGGTCCGGGGACCAGGACGCGGCTCCGCGCCCAGGCGGTGACTAGCTGGTCCTGTCCGGCCCTCGGTCCTCCCCCAGCCACTGGGCGAGCCGACCGCCGGAGCTGACCCGGCGGAGCCGGATCTCGGTCTGCTCGCGCAGCCTGCGCGGGGTGACGACCAGGAGCTCGTCGCCGTGGCGCAGGACGGTACGCCGTTCCGGCACCAGCGTCGCTCCGTCCCGGATGACCATGGAGACCGACGAGCCCTTGGGCAGACGCAGCTCGCCCACCTCCACACCGTGCATCTTCGAGACGGGGCTGATCGTGACCTGGAGCAGGTCGGCGGCGATCCGCTCGAGTGGTGCGGCCTCCATCTCCAGCCCCCGGGGCTCGGAACGGCGGGCAACACGCAGCAGCTTGGCGGCGAGCGGAAGGGTCGGGCCGGTCAGCAGCGTGTAGACCACGACCATCACGAAGACGATGTCGAAGAGACGCTCGGCCCCGTCGACCCCTTCGGCGAGGGGAATGGTGGTGAGGACGATCGGCACCGCACCACGCAGCCCTGCCCACGAGATGAAGGCGAGCTCGCGGATCGGCATCGGCTGGACCACCGCGCTGATCAGCACCGACAGCGGGCGCGCCACGAAGGTCAGGATCATCCCGGCCGCGATCGCCATGCCGACGTGCGACAGCGTGATCCTTCCGGGCGACAACAGCAGCCCGAGCATCACGAAGAGCCCGATCTGGGCCAGCCAGGCAACGCCCTCGCTGAAGGACCGGGTGGCTGCGCGGTGCGGGAGCTCGGAGTTGCCCAGCACCAGCGCAGCGACGTACACCGCGGCGAAACCACTCCCGTGCAGGGCGGCCGCGGAGCCGTAGGCGAGGAAGGCCAGGCAGAGGACGGCAAGGGGGTACAGCCCGGAGGACGGGAGCGCCGCGCGCCGCATGATCCACGCACCGACGAACCCCACCAGCAGCCCGAACCCGACGCCGGCCACCAGCTCGTAGACGACGATGCCGAAGGCACCGAACGCGCCGTGGTCGGCCACCGCCCCGGTCGAGATCAGGGTGACGAGCACGACGGTTGGGGCGTCGTTCAGCCCGGACTCGGCCTCCAGCGACCCCACCAGCCGTTTCGGCAGCGGGACCACTCGGAGCACGGAGAAGACGGCGGCCGCGTCCGTGGGTGAGGTGACCGCTCCCAGCAGGACGGAGAGCTCCCACGGCAGTCCGAGGACGTAGTGCGCACCCAAAGACACGACCGAGACGGAGACCGCCACCCCGATGGTTGCCAGCGAGAGCCCCAGCCGCATCGACGAACGGGCGTCGCGCCAGCTGGTGGTCAGCCCGCCTTCGGCGAGGATCACGGCCAGTGCCGCGAAACCGAGGGAGTGCGCCAGCTCGGCGTCCTCGAAGTGGATGCCCAGACCGGACTCGCCGAGGGCGACCCCCATGAGCAGGTAGATGAGCAGGCTCGGCAGACCGGCGCCCACCGAGATGCGCACCGCAAGGATGGCCAGGAAGGTGACCGCAGACCCCACCAACAGGAACGTGTCGAGCTGATGGACGTCGAAGGTCATTCGGGGTCCCCGCGGAGCTGTCCACCGGAGGAGCGAAGCGGGGGAAGTGGGCAGCTTCGTGGGGTGGTCATTCGGGGTCCCCGCGGAGCTGTCCACCGGAG
>JAOPXM010000116.1 GCA_025965125.1 Nocardioides sp. | reverse complement strand
CGACGTCACAGAGGGCGCCGCGACCACCGACGCGCTCGACCCCGCCGCCGCGGCGTACACGCCCAAGCCGGTGATCTACTCGCGGGCCCAGTGGGGTGCCGACGAGCGGATGCGCGACAAGGCTTCGCTCCACTACTTCGAGGTGCACGCGGGCTTCGTCCACCACACGGTGAACGCCAACGACTACACGCGGGCCGAGGTTCCGGGCATCCTGCGGAGCATCTACGCCTACCACACGCAATCTCGCGGCTGGAGCGACATCGGCTACAACTACCTCGTCGATCGGTTCGGTCGGATCTGGGAGGGGCGGTACGGCGGCATCGACCGTCCGGTGGTGGGCGCCCACACCCTCGGCTACAACGACTACGCGTTCGCCATGTCGGCCATCGGGAACTACGACATCAAGAAGCCGTCGGGCGCGATGGTTCAGGCATACGGGGCGCTCTTCGCCTGGAAGCTCTCGCTGCACGGAGTGGATGCGTCGTCGAAGAAGCAGTGGGTCGGGTCCCGCTACTTCGAGGCGATCAACGGCCACCGCGACGCTGCCTCCACGGCATGTCCCGGCAAGTTCCTCTACGCGAAGATCCCCAAGATCCGTCAACTGGCCGCGGCAGCGCAGAAGGGCTGGTCCGGTCGCGAGCTGGAGTCTGACATCGCCTCGACGCCCCACCCGGATCTCGTCGTGCGCCGTGCCAGCGACGGACAGGGTTTCGTCATCCCGACCGGAGGACTCACCCGGTTCAACTCGGCGACCACCATCTCCACGGGCTGGTCCGGGGCGGGGAGGGCCATCGCTTCGCCGGACCTCACCGGGGACGGCAAGGCGGATCTCGTCGTCGTGGCCGCCGACGGTTCTTCCGACGTACGACCCGGGACCGGAAAGGGTGGGTTCGGTGCCCCGGTGAAGCCGACCACCGTATTTGCCGGTCACGGTCTGGTCACCGCCGTCGGCGACCTGAACGGCGACGGGGACAACGACCTGGTGGCGCGCGACACCGCGTCCGGACGCCTCGACGCCTTCCTCGGGCGCGGGGCCGGCGGGTTCGACCGCAAGCACCTCGGCACGGGCTGGGACAGCTACAACCTCCTCGTGGGCGCAGGTGACGTGAACGGCGACGGCAAGGTCGACGTCCTCGCCCGCGACTCCGCGGGCCGGCTCTGGCTCAGGCCGGGCGCCGGCGGAGCCCGGTTCGGAGACGCGGTGCGGGTGCCCGGGTCCTGGCAGGGCTACGACACGATCACGGGCTACGGCGACTACAACCGCGACGGAAAGGCGGACCTGTTCGTCCGATGGGGTCGCACCAAGGACGGCTACGTGCTCCCGGGCCGCGGGGACGGTACGTTCCGTCACCCCCTGGGCCCGATCGCACGGGTCCGCCACCTCACCGCGATCACCGGCGGCGGGCAGATCGCCGCCAACGCGTCGCCTGACCTGATCGGCCGAGTCGGCGACCGCCTGGTCCTGCTGCGCAACGCCGGCACCTTCGACCTGGGCAAGCCGATCGCGACGGGCGCCGACCTGTCGAGCGCCGATCTCCTGTTGAACGCAGGGGACTGGGATCGCGACGGACTCGGCGACATCATCACGCGCAACAAGAGCAACGGGACGCTGTACCTGCGCCGCGGTGACGGCGAGGGCCACTTCGGCCGGGCGATCTCGATCAGTGGCCCGGGCTTTGCCGACGTGCGCCTGCTCGCCGCCGTCGGCGACATGACCGGTGACGGGTGGCCGGACCTGATGGGTCAGCCGAAGGGTGGGGCCATCCGCATCTATCCCGGCCGTGGGCGCGACGGCCTGAAGGCGAGCTACGTCGCCCACGGCGCGATCGATGCGGGCCGGCAGATCGCGGTGGGCCGCTGGAACGGCGACGGCGCCCCGGACAGCCTCTTCCGCAAGGGTCCGCGCCTCACGCTCTACCCGGGCAACGGCCCCGGCGGCCTGACGAACGGCAAGGCGTTGAGCATGGACATGACGCCGTACGACTGGAGCATCGGCGTCAGCGACGTGGCCCTGGGTGGGCACAGTGACCTCATCGTGCGCGCGAAGTCGACCGGCTACCTGTGGCTGCTGCCCGCAACCGACAGCGGCTTCCAGGAACGCCGTTTCCTCGGCGAAGGGATGGGCAAGTACGACCTGGCCGGCTGAGGCCGGTGGGAGGTTCTGGGGTCACGCGGGGAAGCGGGCGGTGGCGCGCTCGGCGACATACGTCGCCTCGAGCCGTTGCCGGTCGGCGTGGGACACCAGGACCAGGGAGCCGCTCCGTGCGAGCGGCTCCGCGAAGGTGGCGAGGCCCGGTGGGGAAGCCGGGTTCGCCACCGACAGGAGGCGGCCGCCGTCGGTGAGGAGACTCCCGGTGGCGGCCGCGCTCCACAGCTCGGCCTGGGTCGTGGTGCTGCCACCGAAAGTCGTTGCCGGGTCGTCCGGCTGGGGCGGGTCCCACGGGATGAACGAGTCGGGTTGGGACCAGATGTCGATCCCGACGTCATGGACGCCGCCGGGCAGCGGCTCCGCGAACCGCACCCCGAGCGGCCGCAACGAGCAGGCCAGGACCGGTATGTCGGTTGCGCGCGGCGCCCAGAGATCGAGGCCCTCCGGCCCGCAGACGACGGCGTCCGGCCGGTCCGTGTCGCTGACGACGAGGCCGGCGGTCCACGCCGCCCCCAGGAACACCGGGCCGAGCCAGTGCGTGGGGAGGTCGACACGCAGGGTGCTGCCCCGCTCGAGGTCGTGCTCCTCGACCAGCAGCGATGCGGCCTTCGCAACCCAGTTGGCGTACGTCGTCACGGACAGCTCGACGCGCTCGCCGGTCTCGTGGTCGTAGAACGTGACCAGCGGGCGAGCGGAGTCGCCGCGCAGGATTCGGGCGAGCAGGTCGGGGAACGTCGTCACGTCCGCCACCCTAGGGTCGGCAGTCGTACGGCCGGTCCTAGGCTTCGGCCCATGTCCGCCATCGACAACTTCTGGGCCGTGATCCCGGCCGGCGGTGCGGGGACCAGGCTGTGGCCACTGTCTCGTTCCTCGTCACCGAAGTTCCTGCTCGACCTGACCGGCACCGGACGATCGCTCCTGGAGCAGACCTACGACCGGCTGGCACCGTTGGTGGAGGACCGGTTCGTGGTCGTCACCGGTGTCGCCCACCGCGCTGCCGTCGCCGGGCAGCTGATCGACCTCGGGGCCGAGTCGATCGTCGCCGAGCCGTCCGCTCGCGACTCGATGGCCGCCATCGGCCTGGCCGCGGCCCTGCTCGAGCGGGCCGACCCGTCGGCCGTGATGGGCTCGTTCGCCGCGGACCACGTGATCCTCGACCATGCGGAGTTCGCCCGTTGTGTCGCAACGGCCGTCGAGGCCGCCCGCGACGGCTGGCTCGTCACGCTCGGCATCGCGCCCACGTTCGCCTCCTCGGCCTTCGGCTACGTGCACCTGGGAGAGGCGGTCGAGGGTCACCCGGGTGTCGTAACGGTCCTCGAGTTCGTCGAGAAGCCGAGCGTCGAGGTCGCCGCGGGCTACCTGGCCACCGGCAACTACCGCTGGAACGCCGGCATGTTCGTCGTACGACCGACCGTGCTGCTCGATCTGCTTGCCGAGACGCACCCCGAGTTCGCGGCCGCGCTCCGCGAGATCGCTGCAGACATCTCCCGGCTCGAGGAGATCTGGCCAACCCTGCCCAGGATCGCCCTCGACCATGCGGTTGCCGAACCCGCGGCCGGGGCCGGCAAGGTCGTCACCGTCCCGTCCTCGTTCGGCTGGGACGACATCGGCGACTTCGACTCCCTCTCGACCCTTCTCGAAGCAGCCGGGGCGACGCCGACCGTCCTCGGCGACGAGACCCTGGTGCGTGCCGTCGACAGCACCGGGCTGGTCGTCCCCGCCTCGGGCCGCACGATCGCCGTCATCGGTCTGGAGGACATCGTCGTCGTCGACACCCCGGACGCCGTCCTCGTGACGACCCGAGCCCGGGCGCAGGACGTCAAGGAGATCGTCGCCGCCCTCAAGGAGACGGGGCGAGCCGACCTCACGTGAACGCCGGCGCCGGGCGCCTCACATGGCGTTGGGCTCGGGGGAGTCCAGGTACGGGTAGTTGATCATGAACCGTTTGAGGGCGTCGCCGCTCGGGGCGGAGCAGTACTGGAAGACGCCGACCTGGTTGTCGCTGTTCTTTGCATCGGCGCCGCCGATCGACCAGTGCGTGAACGCAATGTGCTGACCGTCGGGGAACTTCTTGCCGGCCTCGTCGGTGGAGAGCCACGGCACCGCCTTGAACTTGAAGCGCAAGTTGGAGGTGCCCTCGAACTTGCTCGCGATGGCCCGGATGTCCTTCATCATGGAGTCGTCCGCAGCGGCGGTCTCGTCGTACCAGAGGATCGTGTAGCCGTGCTCGAGGTTGTGCACGAGCACCCGCAGGTCCGGGCGGTCCTGGGCGGTGTACATCTTGCGGGCCATCGGGTCGGGTGTCGCGTAGTGCGAACCGAACGCGGGCGGGGCGTCCTGGTAGTCGACCGGGGTGCCCTCGGGGACGTGCTGCTGCTCACCGTTCGCCGGCTTGGTCACGACCTTCTGGCACGCCGAGGCAGGGGCACCGATCGCGGAGACGTCCACGTTGTTGAACTGGCGCAGGTCCCACCAGTCCTTGATGGGCTGGTACGCCGCGGCGCCGATGATCAGCAGGGCGAGGACGAGGCAGACGCCGACGATGGCGTAGCCGCGACGCTTCTCCGCGCCCTTCTGCTTCTTGCGCATCTCTTCGATGACCGCCTGGCGGTCGGTCTTGGCGGGCTTGGCCACGGTTCGGCAGTCCTCGGGGTGTCGGTTGGTGCCATCGGTGCGGGCGCAGCGGGCGGTCAGCGGCAGAGTCTACGGAGTCGCCGGGTGCAACCGGACCTCGACGGCGGAATCCGTGCTCTCGCCAGGTCCGACGGCCCAGCCGTGAGCGAATGCGAGGGCCGCCAGCGCCTCCGGCCGGGCGCTCGTCACGACGATCGCGCCACCGTCTTGCCGCGCCTCGGCGCGGGTCACGGTGCGCAGGACCTCGAGCAGCTCGGCGGCGGGCGCGGGGGACCCGAACGGAGCCCTGTCTGCGGGATCCCCGAGGAGTGCTCGGACAACTGCCTCCCGGGCGCCGTACCCGAAGAGATCTCCGCCTTCGGCCCGGACGAGGGACCGGGCACCGGGTCCGTCCTCGCCGGCGGCGAGCACGAGGTCGGCCCGGCCACGTACCACCGCGAACGGTCGGCCGCCGAGCTTGCCCTGGGCCAGCTCGCTGACACCGGCGATCTCGTCGGCGACCGCCGGCGCGGTCACCTCGAGCTCGTTGCCGTAGGCGTCGAGTCGACCGGCATAGTCCTCGGCCACGAGCAGCCCGGCCGCGCCGATCGCGATGTCGGTCTGGCCCTCACGCCAGGCGCGTCCGGCGGTGTCGGTCACGATCACACCCACGTTGCGACCGGTGCGTTGCTGGATCCGCGACCGGATCGCGCGCGCCGACGCGTCCGGGTCCTCCGGCAGGAGCACGACCGAGCCGACATCGACGTTGGAGCCGTCGATACCGGCGGCGGCCATCGTCAGGCCGAGCCGGGTGCGCACGATCGTGGTCAGCCCACGGCGAGCCACGACCCGGGCCGTCTCGCTCGCCAGCAGGTCCTCGCGGCTGCCGGCCACCACCCTGCCCTCGGCCTTGCTGACGACCTTGCTCGTCACGACCACGACATCGCCGTCGGCGAGGTCGACGAGCGGGAGCAGCAGGGCAACGAGGTCGTCGCCGTGACGGACCTCCGGCACGCCGTCGGGCGCGACGACCTCGATCCGGGTCATCGCGGGCTCATCCGGTGACGAGCCCGACGGCTGCCGCCGCCATCGCTGCCGTGGCGTCGTGGTCGGTCATCATGAGGGGAACAGCGCGACACGCGATGCCAGCCTCCTCGAGCGGGGCGATCGCGTCGGCGTCACGTACGTCGACCAGCCAGCCGTCCAGCACGCCGCCAGCGGAACGGGCGCCGTAGTGGAGGCCCACCGCTGCGGCGCTGACCTCGACACCGATCGAGGTGAGCATCTGCTCGGCCATCCCGCGGACGTGGGTGCCGCCGACGATGGGGGACAGGCCCACCACCGGCGCGCGCGTCGCGGTGATGGCCTCACGCATTCCGGGGACCCCGAGGATCGTGCCGACCGACACGACCGGGTTCGACGGCGGCAGCACGACCAGGTCCGCGTCGGTGATCGCGTCGATGACCCCCGGGGCGGGCTTGGCGTCGTCGAGGCCGACGAACACGACCGTCTCTGCCGCCACGGCAGCCCTGAGCCGCACCCAGTACTCCTGGAAGTGCACGACCCGGCGGCCGCTCGGTGAGTCCGCATCGGCGATGGCCACATGGGTCTCGACCCGGTCGTCGGTCATGGGCAGCAGGCGCACGCCCGGCTGCCAGCGCTTGCAGAGCGCCTCGGTCACCTCGGAGAGGACGTAGCCGGCGTCCAACATCTGGGTGCGGACCAGGTGCGTGGCGACGTCACGATCGCCCAGGCCGAACCAGGTCGGCTCGACGCCGTACTCCGCAAGCTCGGTCTTGACGCTCCAGGTCTCCTCGCGCCGACCCCACCCCCGCTCGAGGTCGATGCCCGCTCCCAGGGTGTACATGACGGTGTCCAGATCGGGGCAGACCTTGAGCCCGTGCACCCAGATGTCGTCGGCGGTGTTGGCGACCACCGTGACCTCGGCGTCGGGCGCGACGCCGGGCAGGGTTCCGGCTGCGATGCCGTGCAGGAGGCCCTGGAGAAACCGGGCTCCGCCCATCCCGCCGGAGAGCACCGTGATGTTGCGCATGGCAATACCTTGTCGTACATCCGAAATGACACGAACGGGTGGTTGCCCTCCATAGCAGATCAGGGCTTGACTTCAGGTGCACGACAGGCATGTAATTCCCACAGTGTTCTTCGCACTACCGGGTCGAAAGGGCGGAAAGCCGTGAGAGAACTGTTTCTCCTCGACGGGGACGCCGAAGAAGCGGGTTGGCAGGATCGGGCGCTGTGCGCCCAGACCGACCCCGAGGCGTTCTTTCCTGAAAAGGGAGGATCCACCAGGGAGGCCAAGAAGGTCTGCCTCACGTGCGATGTTCGAGACGACTGTCTCGAATCAGCACTGATGAACGACGAGCGGTTCGGCATCTGGGGCGGTCTCTCCGAACGAGAGCGTCGCAAGCTGAAGAAGCGCGCCGTCTGAGCGAGTCCCACTGAGAACCACCGCAGAGAAGTGACCCCGGTCGTTGCCGACCGGGGTCCTCTCATTTCGGGGCTCATCCAGTCCGCAGATAGTGTCTCTCCTCGTGCCTTCTTCCCCCGGATCCGTCGCCGTGCTGCTCGTCAGCCACGACGGGGCACGCTGGCTGTCGTCGGTCGTCGACGGGATCCGGAGCCAGACAGCCACCCCGGGTCGCGTCGTCGCCGTCGACACCGGCAGCAAGGACGAGAGCGCCACCCTCCTCGAGGACGCCTTCGGCGAGGTGGTTCGTGCTCCTTCCTCGACCTCGTTCCCCGCCGCGGTCCGGCTCGGCCTCGACGAGATCGTCGACGGCGCCGGCTTCGAGTGGGTCTGGATCCTGCACGACGACTCGAACCCCGACCCCGGCGCCCTGGCCGCTCTGTTGGAAGCAGCCGACGCGGACCCGGATGCGGACGTGCTCGGCCCGAAGCTTCGTGAATGGCCGTCGTTGCGCCGGCTCCTCGAGCTCGGCGTCACGATCTCGGGGACGGGCCGGCGCGAGACCGGGCTCGAGCGGGGCGAGTACGACCAGGGCCAGCACGACGACGTGCGCGCTGTGCTGGCGGTCAACACCGCCGGGATGCTGGTACGCCGCGGGGTCCTCGAGGAGCTCGGCGGTTTCGACCCACAGCTGCCGATCTTCGGCAACGACATCGACTTCGGGTGGCGGGCCGCGGCCGCTGGCCACCGCACGCTGGTCGTCCCGCAAGCCGTCGTCTTCCACGCCGAGGCTGCGCACCGCGGAGTCCGTCGAACTCCCCTGACCGGCCGGCACACGCACTACCAGGAGCGCCGGGCCGCGCTCTACACGCTGCTGGTGAACTCGGGCGCGCGATCGCTGCCGTTCCAGCTGGTGCGGCTGGCGTTCGGGACGCTGTTGCGGATGGTGGGGTTCCTGCTGGTCCGTGCGGTGGGTGAGGCCCTCGACGAGCTGGCGGCGCTCGTCTCCCTGTACTCGTCTCCGCGGGAGATCATCGCCGCTCGTCGCCAGCGGCGCGAGGTCCGCGATCGCCGACCCGCCGGAGCTCCGGACGAGGTCCGCAACACGGTCAAGAGCCTGCTCGCGCCGCCCTGGTTGCCCTATCGCCACGGGCTCGACTTCGTCGGAGACCTCGTGGCCGCCGCGACCGACCAGGCGGCCGACGTCGCGGAGCGGCGCCGGGCCGCGGCGGCAGAGCGGGACCCGTCGTCGTTCGCCGCGCGACGACCGGTCGTCGACGATGACGACGTCCCGCTTGCCGACACCGGTGCCGTTGCCCGGTTTTTCACCAACCCCGTGGCCCTCCTGCTGGCAGTGTTCGTCGTGGCGGCCGTCGTGGGTTCCCGCGCTGCGTTCGGCACGGTGGTCGGAGGCGGGTTGTCACCCGTGCCCGCGGCCGCCACTGACTGGTGGCGGCTCTATCTCGAGTCCTGGCATCCGTTGGGCCAGGGCACCGCGGTGCCCGCGCCGCCGTACCTCCTCCCGCTCGCGTTCCTCGCGTCGCTGTTCGGGGGCCCCGGTCACGCCCTGAGCGCCGTACTGGTGCTCGCCGTGCCCGTCGCCCTCTGGGGTGCCTTCCGGTTCCTGCGGGTGGTGGGACGGCTGGTGTCGTTCACCGGCGCGCCTCGCTGGCAGCTGCTCTGGGGAGCGACGACCTACGCGCTCGTCCCGGTTGTCAGCGGCGCCTGGGGCGACGGTCGCCTGGGCCCCGTCGTGACTGCGGCGGTTCTGCCGTGGCTGGCGCACGCGGCGCTCGGCTTCGCCGACCCCGCCCCCGACCGGCGCTGGCGAGCCGCCTGGCGGACCGGCCTGCTGCTCGCGCTGACGACGTCCTTTGCGCCGGTTGCGTGGCTGTTCGCGTTCGTCCTCGGTCTGGTGGTGCTCGTCGTGGCCTTCTCGATCGTGCCGGGTGCGACGCGGGACCGCTCGGTCTGGGGTCCGCCGGCGACCGCCGTGGGGATGGCGCCGGTGCTCCTGTCGCCGTGGTGGATCCCGGCGCTCGTCCACCACGCGCCGGAGGGACTGCTGCTCGATCCGGGTCGGCTCCCGACGCCGACGGTCGACGGTCTCGGCCTCCTCGTCGGCCGGTTCAGCGAGCTCGGGGCGCCGTGGTGGCTCGGTGTCCCCACGGTCGTCCTGGCCCTCATCGGCCTCGTCCCGCGCGCCACACGCATCCCGGTCATCGTGTGCTGGGTGGTTGCTTTCGTGGTCACCCTGCTGGCTGCACTCCTCGGCGCGGTCACCCTCTCGCTGCCGGCCACCACCACCGAACCGGCGCTGGGCTTCCTCCTCGTCGCACTCCAGGGAAGCCTCGTGGTCGCGGCCGTCGTGGGAGGGCAGGGCCTGCTCGCGGTGGTGCGCTCACGCGCCGGTTGGCTGCGGATTGCCGCCGCCGGCCTCGCCGCGGTGGCCGTCGTGGTTCCGCTCGGTGGCCTGGCCTGGTTCGTCGTCGGCCACGACGACGGCCTGACCGACCACCGGGACGACGCGATCCCGGCGTACATGGTCCAGAGCTCGATGCTCGGTAACGGCCACGGCATCCTCGTCGTCCGCGGCAGCGTCGACGACGGGCTGACCTACACCGTGCGCCGCGGCGACGGGGTCACGCTCGGCGAGGACGAGATCCTCGACCTTGCCGCCGAGAACGCCGACCTGACGCGATCCGTCCGCGCCCTCACCTCCCGCCCCAACCAGACCGTGATCGACTCCCTCGCGGACCTCGGGATCGAGTACGTCGTGCTCCCGGCCCCGGCGGACGGCAGGGTCGCGGCGTCGCTCGACGCGACCGGTGGACTCACGCAGGCCAGCGCAGAGAGCCGGTCGACCCGCGCGTGGCAGATCGGTCGCACCGTCAACGAGAGCGCCGTGGACGGTCCTCGATCATGGTTGCGGATCGTGCTGCTGCTCGTCCAGGCGCTGGGGATCATCTGGGTCGCGGTGCTGTGCGCTCCGACCACGAACCGGAGGCGCGCATGACCGAGCCCGTCACCGGATCCGCTCCTGGACGGCGTACGGCGCAGGGTCGCCGCTTCGCCGTCAACCTCACCACGGTGCTCGCGGTCGTCGTGCCGTTGCTGACGGTCGGCGCCCTGGCGCTCGTGCACACCGAGCAGCCGACCCCCACGCGCCATGGCCCGGTGAAGACGGCGCTCACCTCCTCGGTCCTCGTCTGCCCGACCGCGCGGGAGGGGGGCCGGACCGTCTATGCGACGACGGCACAGAAGAAGGCCTCGGGACGGGTGTCCATCGATGCTGGTGCGACTCCGGACCGGGTGTCGTTGCGGCCGGGGAAGGTCTCGACCTACGAATCCGGTCCTGGTGCCGCCCTCATTCGCGGCGCCGGCGATCTGGCCCCCGGTCTCGTGGCCGCTCGCTTCACGACCAAGCCCGTCGCGGCCGGCGAGTGCTCCGCGCCCGTTCCCGACCAGTGGTTCACCGGAATCGGGACCGGAGCGCGGCACCGGTCGGTGCTCGAGCTCACCAACCCCGACAAGGGCCGAGCCATCGTGGACGTGACCATGTACGGCCGGCTGGGCGTCGTCGACGTCCCTCAGCTGCGCGGCCTCTCGGTTTCGGGGCTGGACACCGTCCAGGTCGATCTGGCCAAGGTGATCCCGCGACGCGACGAGCTCGCGATCCACGTGACGAGCACGCGCGGACGGGTGGGGGCGTCGGTGCTGGACACGTTCGACGTGCTCGGCGCGGGCGGAAGTGCCGCAGACCAGCTGCTCCCGCAGACCGCGCCGTCGACCAGCAACGTCCTGATGGGAGTGCCGACCGGCGCGGGTCGGCAGACCCTGGCCCTGGTCAACAGTGGCGCGGACGAGGTCCGCGCCAAGATCCGCCTCGTGACCAGCGAGTCCGTGTTCGCCCCCCAGGGCTTCAAGGAGGTCCGGCTCGCACCGGAGAGCGTCAAGCAGGTCCCCATCACCGCGGTGCTCGCCGACGCGAAGGGCGTGCTTGGCGTGGTCGTCGACTCCAGCGGCCCGGTCGCGGCAACATTGCGGTCCTTCGTGGGCGGAGACCTGTCCCACGCGGTGGCCGGCGCGCCGGTTTCATCGGCGACGACCCTGGTCGTGCCGGAGGGCGAGAAGAGCCTTGTGCTGTCGGGGGCTCGTCGGGTCGGAGTCGTCACGGTGGTGGCCAGGAGCCTCAACGGCAAGTTGCTGGGCTCCACGCGCACCGAGGTCAACCCCGGTCGTGGCGTGCTCGTGAAGGTCCCCAAGGGCGCCGTGCTCCTCACCGTCACACCCGAGCGCACCCCGATCATCGGCGCCGTGCTGGTGCAGGGCCAGGGCGCCACCGTCGTGCCCCTGCGCCAGCTGGTGCGCAGTGGTCTCATCCCGGACATCCGTCCCGGGACGCCGTAGCGGGCCGCTGCCGCTACGCGTCACCCTCGTAGCGCGGGTCGACCTGGTCGGCTTCGATGCCGAGCAGCTCGGCGATCTGTTCGACGACGACGGTGAGCACCATCGCCTCCAGGTCGGCGCGGGTCTCGCAGCGGTGCTCGATCGGCCGCCGGAACAGCACCAGGCGGGTGGGTGTCGCGCCGGTTCCGCGGATGAGGGACGACAGGGGCACCGTGCCGGAGTCCCAGTCGTCGGGTATCTGCGGCGCGTCCTCGACGGCGTACTCCACGAGGCCGAGCTTGTCCTGCCAGCGGGCGTCGACCGCGGTCACGATGCCCAGCGCCAGGTCGTCGAAACGCTGCCGTGCGGTGCGGAGCTCGGGGGAGCCCGGGCGTGCCGGTGAGATTCCCGGACCGCGCATCCCGCGGCCGCGTCGGTCCCTGGTGCGGCGTCGGGGCTGCGACACGGCCACGGCCGGCACGGAGGCGTCATCCACGCCGCGAGCCTAATGGGGAGTAGTGGCGGGCACCGGTACCGTCGGCCGCGTGAGTCCTGCCCGTCGTTGTTCGCGCACGGCCTGCGGCCGGCCTGCGCTCAACACCCTGACCTATGTCTACGCCGACCAGACCGCGGTGCTGGGGCCGCTCGCGACGTACGCCGAGCCGCACGCCTACGACCTGTGCGACGTGCACAGCGAGCGCCTCTCCGCCCCTCGCGGCTGGGAGGTCATGCGCCTGGCCCCTGATCCGGCCGCGCAGGGGCCCTCGAACGACGACCTGCTCGCCCTTGCCGATGCCGTGCGTGAGGCAGCCCGCCCGATCGACGTGGCCCGGTCGGCACCAGCTGACGAGACCGGCCGTGAGACGCACCGCAAGGGACACCTGCGGGTCCTGACCACCGACCCCTCGTAGCCGGCAGGGAGTCCTCTAGGGTCTGGCCCATGTCCGACACCCTCGACCCGGCGAACGTGCACGCCATCTTCAAGGCGTACGACGTCCGCGGGACCGTGCCTGACCAGCTGGACGAGGAGCTCGCCCGCGCGACCGGCCGCGCCTACGTCCAGGTCGTGGGCGGTGACACCGTGGTCGTCGGCTACGACATGCGCCCCAGCTCGCCGGGCCTGGCCGGCGCGTTCGCGGACGGCGCCACCGCGGCGGGCGCCGACGTCGTCATGATCGGTCTGGCCTCGACCGACCAGCTCTACTTTGCCTCGGGTCACCTCGGCCATCCCGGCGCGATGTTCACCGCGAGCCACAACCCCGCGCAGTACAACGGCATCAAGATGTGCCGTGTCAACGCACAGCCGATCGGCATGGAGACGGGTCTCGCCGAGATTCGCGACCTCGTCGTCTCCGGCAAGACGATCGACGCCGACGGGCCGGGCACGATCAGCGAGCACGACGTGCTCGAGGCGTACGCCGCCTATCTCCTCTCGCTCGCGCCCGTCGTGGGTCGCAGGCTCAAGGTCGTCATCGATGCCGGCAACGGCATGGCCGGGCACACCGCACCCGCGGTGTTCGACCGCGTCGGCGCCGACCTGGTCGAGATCGTGCCGATGTACTTCGAGCTCGACGGCACCTTCCCGAACCACGAGGCCAACCCGATCGACGCGGCCAACCTGGTCGACCTCCAGGCCCGGGTCCTGGAGGTGGGTGCCGACATCGGTCTGGCGTTCGACGGCGATGCGGACCGGTGCTTCCTGGTCGACGAGCGCGGTCGTGCGGTCTCGCCCTCGACGCTGACGGCCCTGATCGCCGCGCGGGAGCTCGCCAAGGAGCCCGGATCCACGATCATCCACAACCTGATCACCAGTCGCGCCGTTCCCGAGCTCGTCAAGGAGCTCGGTGGCGTCCCGGTCCGCACCCGGGTCGGCCACTCCTTCATCAAGGCGAAGATGGCGGAGACCAACGCGATCTTCGGGGGTGAGCACAGCGGACACTTCTACTTCCGCGACTTCTGGCGTGCCGACTCCGGCATGCTCGCCGCCCTGCACACCCTGGCAGCGCTGGCCGAGACCGAGGCCCCACTCTCCGAGCTGCTGGCCGACTACGAGCGCTACCCCGTGAGCGGCGAGATCAACTCCGAGGTGGCCGACCAGGCCATGATGATGACCAAGATCGAGACTGACTACGTGGGGCTCGACGGGGTCACCACCGACTGGCTCGACGGACTGACCGTCTCGCACGCAGACTGGACCTTCAACGTGCGACCGTCCAACACCGAACCACTCCTCCGCCTCAACGCCGAGGGCAAGAACGACGAGACGATGGTGCGGATGCGCGACGAGGTGCTCGCCAAGATCCGGAAGGCAGACTGACATGAGCGGTCCCCTGAACCTCGACCCCCAGCTCCTGGCGATCATCGTGTGCCCGCACTGCCGCGGTGACCTCGAGCCCGTGGACACGGCCGAGGGTGGCGAGCTGGTCTGCCAGTCGTGCGGTTACGCCTACCCCGTGCGCGACGACATCCCCGTGCTCCTGGTCGACGAAGCCCGCAAGCCGACATGACCTGGTTCGACGAGTCCCGCCTGGACGACGAGTCGGTTCTCGCGACCATCGACCTACGGCTGCGCACCCTGGCCGAGTCCGGGGCGCGGGTCCGGCGCGAGGCGGGCGACGCGGCAGAGGCGATCGCTGACGCCGTGGCACGCAGCGAGGAGCAGGCCCGGCCCCGCGCCGTCATCGCCGCGGGCCCGGACTCCCGCCTGCTCCGGGCGGTCCTCGAGCCCTGGTGCCCCGTGCCGTTCGTCGCTTGGCCGGGGCCGGCGCTTCCGGGCTGGGCGGGAAGCCTCGACCTGGTCGTGGTCCTGGCGCCCGACGGCGCCGACCGAGGCACCGCGTCCGCCGTGGCTGAGGCCGTACGACGCGGCTGCCAGGTGGTCGTGGCCTGTCCTCCGGTGTCGATGGTCGCGGAGCACGCCGCGGGGCGGTGGAGCACGATCCTGCCCACCACCACACGGGACCAGCTCGCCACCGCGGTCGTGATGCTCGGCTATCTCGACCGGGTCCAGCTCGGTCCCGACGCGGACCCGGAGGACGTGGCGGTCGCGCTCGACGCCGTCGCCATGGCCTGCTCGCCGCACCGCGACCTGGCGGTCAACGATGCCAAGATGCTGGCCATCGCCCTGGCGGACGCGAACCCCATCGTCTGGGGAGGGTCGGTGCTGGCCGCCCGGGCGGCGCGACGCGTCGCTGAGTCGATCCGGCGCGCCAGCGGCCGCACCGCGCTGGCCGGGGACGCGGAGCACCTGCTGCCGGTCATCGAGGCAAGCCGACCACGTGACGTCTTCGACGACCCGTTCGCCGAGGGCGGTGGCGAGCTTCGGCCGGTGCTGCTCCTGCTCGACGACGGCGCCGAGGACCCGCTCGTCCGTGAGCAGCGCGGCCAGCTGAAGGCGGCCGCGGCCGAGCACGGCGTACGGATGGAGACGATGACCGCCGAGGCGCCGAGCGAGGTCGCACGCTACGCGTCGTTGATGCTCAGCGGCACCTACGCCTCGGAGTACCTGCGGCTCGGTCTCGTCGAGGAGTAGGCCGGGGCAGGTCGGGGTAGAAGCCCGTCGTGTCCCGCGATCCCTGGTTCGACAACGCCAAGATGGCGCTGGTGACGCTCGTCGTCATCGGCCATGCGTGGACCCTGCTTCCGGACACGGCGCTCGACAACCACCTCTACGACTTCCTCTACGCGTGGCACGTGCCCGCGTTCGTCTTCGTGACCGGCTACCTGTCGCGCAGCTTCAGCTACGACAGGGTGCGGATGTGGCGCCTGGTCCGGACCGTCGTGGTGCCCTACGTGCTGTTCGAGACCGCGCTCGCCCTGTTCCGGATCTACGTCGGCGGTGAGCAGCTCGAGGACCTGTTCGCGGACCCGCACTGGCCGCTGTGGTACCTGTCTGCGCTCTTCTTCTGGCGCCTGCTCACGCCAGTCTTCCGCCCGATGTGGGGTGGCCTGTTGGTCGCCATCGGCATCAGCCTGGTCGCCGGACTGCGCGCCGGCGACACCCTCGACCTGGCTCGGGTGCTGGGGTTGCTGCCGTTCTTCGTGATGGGCCTCAAGGCGACGCCCGAGCGACTCGAGCTCCTGCGCCGCGGGCCGGTCCGCGTCGCCGCGGCCGGAGTCCTCGTCGGCATCTTCGTGCTGAGCACCTGGACGGACCGGCTCGCGAGCACCGAGTGGCTCTACTACCGCTCGCAGTACAGCGAGCTGGAGGCCAGCGACAGCCGTGCCTTCCTGATCCGGGCCGTCCTCCTGGTCATCGGCACACTGGGAGCCTGGTCGTTCCTTGCGCTGGTTCCCCGGGTGGGCGGCTGGTTCACCCGGATGGGTGTCGCAACTCTGGTCGTCTACCTGTGCCACGGCTTCTTCGTGAAATCCGCCGAGTACGCCGGTTTCCCCACCTGGGCCGCGGGGCACGCGACGTCGTCGCTGCTGATTGCGACGACAGCCTCGGTCGGGGTGGCGGTGTTCCTGGCCTGGCCGCCCGTAGCGTCGCGACTCAACCACCTGGTCGACCCGGTCGGGTTCG
>JAOPXM010000110.1 GCA_025965125.1 Nocardioides sp. | reverse complement strand
AGTCGAACCCGCGACATCGTCTTTACAAGAGACGCGCTCTACCAACTGAGCTACACCGGCGTGGCCGCGTGCTGCGGCCGCGCACATGTTAGTTGGCGCCGTCCGGGTCGTGTGCTGAGCACGCCCTATGCGGCGTTCTCAGGCACCCGACCCGACAGGAAGCGGTCCAGGGATCGACGGATTCCCGCGGCGTCGAGGCCGTGCGCGCGGATGTGGTCGGCCGCAGTGCCGTAACGGCGCTGCTCCTCGCGTCCCACCCCGAGGGCCAGCAGGCGGTGGGGCACGTCGCGCAGGGCCTCGGAGACGACGCGGGCCGACGTGCCGGCCAGCCACGGCTCGACGAGGACGACGTCCGGAGTCCGCAGCACCTGGCGCAGCCCGCGACCGTCGAACGGGCGAACCGTGTTGGCGTAGAGCACGGTGACATCTCGTCCCGCGGTCGCCGCGAGCACGTCGTCGAGGACGGGACCGCAGGCGATGACCGTGGCGTCGGCCCCTCGTCGTACGACGTGGAACCGACCGGGCGCGTGGGCGTAGGTCGCGGTGTTGGCCTGGCCGACCACCCGCACGTAGTGCAGCCCGGCGCCTGCGACCGCTGACCGCAGGGCCGCGTCCACCTCCACCGCGTTGCCGGGAGCGTGGATCCGGATCCCGGGCAGGGTGTCGAGCAGGGCGACGTCGCCCGGCGACTGGTGGGTGCGGCCGCCCCCGGCGACGTCAAACGAACCGCCGGCGCCGACCAACACGCCGCCGACGTCCTGGTGGCCGAAGCCGAGCTTGATCTGCTCGAAGGCCCGCTCGACGAGGAATGACCCGAACGTGTGCACGATCGGGCGCAGCCCGGTCAGGGCCAGCCCGGCGCCGACATTGACCAGCAGCTGTTCCCGGATCCCGACATTGATCACCCGCTCGGGGTGGCGGAGCTCGGCGGTTCCGAAGAACTGGCCGGAGATCTCGGCGTACACCAACGCGACGGAGTCGTCGGAGTCAACGAGGTCCACGGCGGTGCGGGCGAACTGTCGGCGGGCGTCCATCACTTCTCCTCGACGAGCGCAATCACGACGTTCGGGCGGTCGAACTCCCGGTGGGCCAGCGCCTTCTCCAGCAGGGCAGGGTCGCGGCCGTCGACCGTGACGGCGTGCCAGCCCTCGGTCGAGAAGCGCGCCTCGATGCGACCGGGCACGGCGTACGACGACGACCGGTTGTCGACCACGACGACGGTGAGGCGGTCGAGCCGCAGGGCGGCCGCCAGCTCGAGGGCCTCGTGGTTGCTGCCCTCGTCGAGCTCGGCGTCGCCGACCAGCACCACGACCCGGGCGCCGATGCCCTGGGCCCTCAGCCCGAGGGCGGTGCCGACCGCGAGCGGGAGCCCGTGGCCCAGGGACCCGGACGAGATCTCCACCCCGGGCACCAGGTTTCGATCTGGATGAAGGCCCAGCGGGGAGTCGTACGACGACCAGTCCGGGAGCCACGACTCGGGGATGAAGCCACGGTCGGCGAGTACGGCGTAGTAGGCCATCGGGCCGTGACCCTTGGACAGGTAGAAGCGGTCGCGGTGCTGATCCCCGACGGTGTCCGCGGAGACGCAGAGGACTCGCTCGTAGAGAACCTGCAGCACGTCCAGGGTGGACGTGGCCGCGGAAGAGTGCTTCTCGTCGCCGGTCATCAGGGTCATCAGGCGTTCCACGTGGCTGCTCATGCAGACATGGTGAAACTTGAAGTTAACTTCACGTCAAGGCGTCATGCGACACTTCCGCGCATGACTGGACCGGGAGTGCTCCACGGCAAGGCCGCGATCGTCACGGGGGCGGCGCGTGGCGTCGGTGCTGGTATCGCCCGGGCCCTCGCCAAGGAGGGCGCTCGCGTGGCGGTGGTCGACATCGACGCGGCAGGCGCCGAGCGCATCGCCTCGGAGCTGAACGCCGCCGACGGCACGGGCATCGCCGTTCACTGCGACATCCGAGACTCCGGGCAGGTCGATGCCTGCGTGGCCGAGGTGGTCGAGCGCTTCGGGACCGTCGACATCCTGGTCAACAACGCGATCGATGCGACGTCCGCGAGGTTCGAGGACATCACCGACGACGATCTTGATCGGGTGCTCGACACCGGGCCGAAGGCGACCCTGTACTTCATGCGGGCCTGCTTCCCGCACCTGCTGGGTGGATCGGGCCGCATCATCAACCTGCGGTCGGGATCCGAACCCCAGGGACTGTCCGGGTTCGGGGCCTATGTCGCGTCCAAGGCCGCGGTCGGAGGCCTGACCCGGGCCGCCGCCCGGGAGTGGGGGCGCCACGAGATCACGGTGAACTCGCTCGTCCCGTTCGTGCTCACCGACGGGGCCCGGTCCTACTTCGACGACCGACCCGAGGAGCTCGACCGGATCGTCCTGAAGAGCCTGTCGATCAAGCGCCTCGGGGACGCAGAGGCGGACGCCGGGCGCGCGGCGGTGTTCCTCGCCGGGCCCGACTCGGGCTACGTCACGGGCTGCACGCTCACCGTCGACGGTGGCGGCAGCTTCTTCAGCTGACTCAGCTCATCCCGCCGTCGAAGGCGAAGATCGAGCCGGTGATCATCCGGGCCTCCGGCGAGGCAAGGTAGACGATCGCCGAGCCGAGCTCGGCCGGCGAGATCGCCTTGCCGGGCAGCATCATCATCAGCCGATCCATGACGCGGGGGTCGAGGTCGTCAGGGAAGATGCTCGCGACGTGGGACACGATCGGGGTGTCGACGGTGCCGGGGCAGACCGCGTTGACGCGGACGCGGTCGGGGGCGAGCTCGAGGGCCAGGGACCTGGTGAGCTGGGTCAGCCCGCCCTTGGCGGCGGAGTACGCCGTCGCGTACGCCTGCGGGACCCGCCCGGCCACCGACGACACGTTGACGATGTTGCCGCGGCAGGCCTTGAGGTGGGGCAACGCGGCCTGCATCAGCATGAACGGCCCCTTGAGGTCGACCGCGTGCACGCGATCCCACTCCGCGTCGCTGATCAGCTCGAAGCGGCCGAACTGCACGATGCCGGCGACGTTCGCGAGCACGTCGATGCGCCCGTGCTGCGCACACACCTCGATCGCGGCGTCGACCGACGCCCGGTTCGCGACGTTGCACTCGACGTACGTCACGCCGTCGGGCGTCGTCGGCTGGATGTCGAGCCCGAACACGATGTCGCCCAGGTCACGGAACAGCTCGGCGGTCGCGTAGCCGATGCCGGAGGCCGCGCCGGTGATGACGACGACGCGGGGAGTGGATTCAGTCATGGTGCCTTCCAGGAGCGTTCGGAGGTGCGTCAGGTGAGGGTGATGCCGAGGTGCTGCTCGAGGGCGCCGGAGCGGCCGATGCCGAACCGTCGCTCGGTGAAGCGCCAGCGCCCGGCCTCGTCTCGCGCGAAGGTGTCGACGTAGCCCCCGGTCACGATCGGCTGGAGCGGCAGGGTCGGGGTGGCCTGGAAGACGAGGTACGTCGAGGACGCGACCACCGAGCCGTCGTCGGAAGGTTCCTCGAACGCGGTGTTCGCCACCACGTGCTGGGTCATCGGGGTGCCGTCCGCATGGACCTTGACGAGCCCGGCGTACAGCGCCGCGACCTCGTCGGTCCCGGTCGCGATCGTGGTGCCGTCCTCGGTCTTGAGCACGGCGTCGGCCATCAGCTCCCCCACCCCGGCAAAGTCGCCGGCGTCGATGAGGCGGCAGTAGGTCCCGAGGAGACCGCGGATGCGGTCCGCGTCGCTGAGGACAGGTGGTGGCAGCACGGTCGGACGATAGCAGCGCCACTAGAACGTGTTCTAGTGATCGGAGGTCTTGCCCTGACCTTGAAGGACGCTTGAAGTCAGGCAAGGCTGGCGCCGTGACCCAATGGACGATCGGACATCTGGCCGAGCGAGCGGGCGTCGCGACCTCGGCGATCCGCTTCTACGAGTCGCGCGGGCTGATCGAGTCGGTGCGCACGACCGGCAACCAGCGGCGCTACGAGCAGTCGACGCTGCGACGGGTCGCGTTCATCCGGACGGCCCAGCGCGTGGGGCTCAGCCTGGACGAGGTGGCGGAGGCGTTGGCGACGCTGCCGAACGGCCGCACCCCCACCAAGTCCGACTGGCACCGGCTGAGCAAGGCCTGGCGGCCACGGCTCGACGACCAGATCCGCAGGATCGAGCTGCTCCGCGACCGGCTCGACGGCTGCATCGGCTGCGGCTGCCTCAGCCTGAAGAGCTGCGCCCTGAACAACCCCGGCGACGCGGTCGGCCGGTACGGCACCGGCGCCGTCCTGCTCGAACCCTGACAGGCGGGCCACTCAGCTCGGTTTCGTGGGGGAAGTCGCCGGGAGCCACAGCCCTTAGGGTGATCGGCATGGCGCTGCACATCGTCGCCAGCCGGCCCGATCCCGCGATCCTGAAGCTCCCGTGGTCGGTCTGCCTGGAGGAGTGGACCGACGACTACGTGGTGCCCCTTCCCCGCGGACTGTCGCGTCACGTGGTGCGCATCGTGCGTCTCGGCGAGCGGATTTACGCCGTGAAGGAGACCGTGGAGGAGATCGCCTTCCGCGAGTACCGCCTGCTCCGCGACCTGCAGCGGCTCGGTCTGCCCGCGGTCACCCCGCAGGGCGTGGTGACCGGTCGGGTGGACGCTGCGGGCGAGGAGCTGCCCGCGGCGCTGCTCACCCAGCACCTCACGTTCTCGCTGCCCTACCGGAGCCTGTTCGCCCACGGGCTCAGCGCCGACAACCTGCCCTCGCTCGTCGACGCACTGGTCGTGCTGCTCGTCCGCCTGCACCTCGCGGACTTCTTCTGGGGTGACGTGTCGCTGTCGAACGTGCTGTTCCGCCGCAACGCCGGCGGCTTCGCGGCGTACCTCGTCGATGCCGAGACCGGTGAGCTGAAGCCGAGCCTTTCGACGAACATGCGCGAGTACGACCTCACGATCGCCACCGAGAACGTGTTCGCCGAGCTGCTGGACCTGCAGGCCAGCGAGTCACTCGACGAGCAGGTCGAGGCCCACGACATCGTCGAGCTGCTTGCCGAGCGCTACCGCGCACTGTGGGACGAGCTCACCTCCGAGGAGGAGTTCTCAGCGGACGAGATGTGGCGGATGGAGCAGCGCATCGAACGGCTCAACGACCTCGGCTTCGACGTCGACGAGCTCGACATCGTCACCGACTTCGACGGCGACAAGGTCCGGATCCAGCCCAAGGTGGTCGAGCAGGGCCACCACCGGCGGGAGCTGCAGGCCCTGACCGGGCTGAACGTCGAGGAGGCCCAGGCCAGGCGCATGCTCAACGACATCGCGGCGTACACCGCCCATGCCGACCTGGGGCGGGAGGATCGCACGCTCGTCGCGAACCGTTGGATGAAGGACATCTACGAGCCGTTGATCGCGATGATCCCCCCGGAGCTGCGCGGCAAGCTGGAGCCCGCGGAGTTCTTCCACGAGGTGCTGGTGCACCGGTGGTACCTCTCCGAGCGCGCCGGAGCGGAGGTCGGCATCTTCGACACCGCCAGGGACTACATCAACAACGTGCTCTCGACCAAGCCCGACGAGGCCGTCGCCGCAGACGAGTAGCCCGGACCGGCGCCGAGCCCGCGCACACTGAGAGCGGAGACCCCCTCAGGGCCGGCAAACCCGGCAGGCGGTGAGGTTCGCGTTGTTCTCGCCGACCGGCCGCAGGTCCTCGCGGTGCGCGATCAAGGCACAGTCGCGACGGTGCATCGTCGTGCCCTCGCCGGCGGTGACCGGCAGGGCGGCCACGTCGACGCCCCCGTCGCTGATGGCGGCCGACCGCGAGGTCACGTCGGCCAGGACGAGCAGGGTGTCGGCGAGGCGCTTGGACGACTCGCGGCCGTCGTCGGCGATCCGCGCCAACCAGGCCCCGAAGTACAAGAACCCGCCGACAAAGGTGAGGCCGAGCCCGAGCAGGCCACCGGAGACGAGGTAGGAGAGCTGGTCGTACTGGTACGGCGTGTTGGCGGCGCCGTACCAGCCGAGCACGATCACGACCAACCCGAGCGGCAGCAGGATCGCGCCGGCCCAGAACAGCACGATCTGGAGCAGGGCGTAGTTGTTGTTCTTCAGGGGCGCGGCACCCGTCGCCGGGCGGGCCCCGGCGCGGGGAAGGCTCCCCACACCCGTGCCGATCCGGCTGCCGCTCGCGGGCGTGCTGGCTGTGGTGGTCATCGATCAGGCCTTTCGGAGGTCGGGCAGGCCACTGTCGAGGCCATGTGGGCAGGGGGCTCCGCCACCGAGGGCGGCGAGGCCGAGCTTGCGGAAGTAGCTACCGATCACGGTGGCCCCGGCGATCCCGCCGACCAGCAGCAGGCCGGGGATCGAGAACAGCGGCGGCAGTCCAGCGCCCATGGGTGCTGCGTCGGCGGTCGTGCCGGGGGGCGTGTCGCCGCCCGTGCCGGGTGTGCTCGTCGGTGGGTTGGTGGACGGCGGGACCGTCCCACCGCCGGTGTTGGTGTTGCCGCCGTTGCCCGGGTTGTCGCCGCCCGGGTCGTTGTCCGGGACGGTCGGCGGGATGTCGATGCCCTGGACGGTCTCGACGGAGCTCGTCGCCGTCCCGAGGTGGATCACGAAGCGGGGGGCGAGCGTGACCGCCGAGAGCAGCAGGCTCTTGACGGGGCCGGCCTCCGGAGGGAACGGGATCTGGTTGATCAGGTCGGTGAACGCACTCCACGGCAGGGCGTCGAGCTTGTGCCGCAGGATCCCGGTGTCGAGGTCGACGACCAGTCCCTCGGCTGTGGTCGTGATCTTGTCGCCGTCCTTCTCGTAGACGGGGGCGGGGAGCGTGATCGTGATCCCGAGCGCCTGGAGCGCCTTGGCGGGGTCGTCCGGCAGCCCCGGGATCGGCGCGGGTGCGCCGGCCGCCACGAAGCCCTCCGGGCCGATACCGAACTCCTGGCCGGCGATCGAGAGCGTGCCGTACGCCGCCTTGCCCTCGCCGTGGGTCTTCTTGCCGTCGCTGGTGCTCATGGCCCTGGCATTGACTCCGGACATCGTGACGATGCCGCCGAGCAGGCTGATGTCACCGAGTGCCGCGCGCGAGGTGGCCGTCACCGCGTCCGCGCTGCTCACGCTCTTGCTCGTCGACGCGTAGCCGCCGAAGTCGATGAGCGCGCCCAGCTGGGCCGGGATCTGGCAGGAGGCTGCGGGCTCGGCGGCCGCGGCCGCCTTGCTCGACTTGTGCTTGCCCGACGAGGCTGTCGAGGGGTTCAGGAGATGGCCGAGCTGGGCGAGGATGTTGCCGCCACCGCCGGTGGAGAGCCCGGGAAGCCCGGGCAGTCCGGGGATGCCCGGGAGTCCGGGAATGCCGGGCGTGCCGCCGCCGCCACCTCCGCCGTTGCCCCCGCCGGCGTCCGAGACGTCGCAGTTCGAGGAGTAGCCGACCGAGGCGACGGTCATGTCTTCCGACGCGGTCGTGTTCATGA
>JAOPXM010000100.1 GCA_025965125.1 Nocardioides sp. | reverse complement strand
GTCAGCCACGGCACCACGGTCGCGACCAACCAGCTGTTGGAGGGCAAGGTCGACCGGCTGGGGTTCGTCACCACCGAGGGTTACGAGGCGATGCTCGAGATCGCCCGGCAGTCCGTGCCCGACGGCTACGGCAACTCCTACTTCTGGGTGAAGCCAGCCCGGATCGTGCCGCGTGACCTCGTCAAGGGCGTCGGGGGCCGGCTCGACTTCACCGGTGCGGAGGTCCGCCCCTTCGACGAGGGGTCGGCCCGCGCCGCCGCCCGCTGGTTCCGGGCCCAGGGTGTCAACACGCTGGGGGTCTGCTTCCTGCACGCCTACGCCAACCCCGACCACGAGGAGCGGATGCGCGCCGTGCTCCTCGAGGAGCACCCGGACGCGGTGGTGTCGCTGAGCAGCGAGGTGCTGCGCGAGTACCGCGAGTACGAACGCGCCATGACCACGCTCGTCGACGCCGCCGTGAAGCCACGGCTCTCGGCGTACGTCACCAACATCAAGGCGCGACTGGCGGCGTACGCCGGTGACCGCAGGGTCCCGTTCTACGTGATGAAGTCCAACGGCGGCGTGCTCAGTGCCGACGAGGTCGTGCACCAGCCGATCACCACGGTGCTGTCCGGGCCGGCCGCGGGCGCGCTGGGGGCCGCGCTGATCGCGAAGGTCGCCGGCTTCGACAAGGTGCTGACCAGCGACGGCGGAGGTACGTCGACGGACGTGTCGGTCGTGATCGACGCCATGCCGACGCTGACCACCGAGGGGAGCGTCGGGGCATTCCCGTCCAAGATCCCGATGATCGACGTCGTCACGGTCGGTGCCGGCGGCGGCTCGATCGCGTGGCTGTCGCCGGAGGGGACGCTCAAGGTGGGCCCGCACTCGGCCGGCGCTGATCCGGGGCCGCTGTGCTACGCCAAGGGTGGCACCGAGGTCACCATCACCGACGCACACGTGTTCCTCGGCCGGATCCCTCCACACCTGCTGGGCGGTGAGATCCCGCTGGACGTCCAGGCAGCCCGCGACGGCGTCGAGCAGCTCGCCTCCAAGCTCGGGCTCACACCCGAGGCGTGTGCGACCGGCATCCTCGAAATCTCGGCGTGGAACCAGGCGAACGCGTTGCGCCAGGTCACGGTCAAGCGCGGGCTCGACGTCCGCGACTTCACGCTCACGACGTTCGGCGGCTCCGGGTCGCTGCTGCTGTGCCGGCTGGTAGACGTGCTCGGCCTGCCGACCGTCCTGGTCCCGCCCAACCCCGGCAACGTCTCGGCCTTCGGGCTACTCACTGTCGCCGTGAAGAACGACTACGTGCAGACCCATGTCGCCCTGGCCGACCAGCTCGAGCCTGCCGACGTCGCCTCGGTCCTCGAGTCGCTCTGCGAGCAGGCCGCGGCGGCGTTGACCAAGGAGGGGTTCGCCCAGTCGGAGCACGTGTTCGTTCGCACCGCCGACCTGCGCTACTTCGGACAGGCCTTCGAGGTGCGGGTCGACGTCCCGGACACGGTCATCGACGCCGCGTTGCTCGACGAGGTGGCCGACCGATTCCACGCCGAGCACCGGGCTCTCTACGGCTACGACTTCGCCGGAGATGCCACCCAGCAGGTCGAGTGGGTCAACCTGCGCGTCTCCGGGATCGGACCGATCCGGCGTCCCGAGATCCAGCGGCACGCGACCGCCGATGGTTTCGCGACAGGCGCTAGAGCGCCTTTTTCAACCAGGCAGCGGGCGGTCTGCTTCGAGCCGTCCGACGGGTACGTCGACACGCCGGTCCTCTGGCGGGCCGACCTGGCGCCCGGCACCGTCGTCCCCGGCCCGGCGATCATCGAGGAGTTCGGGTCCACGGTGCCGCTGCACCCGGGCTTCACCGCTCGGGTCGACGACTACCTCAACATCATCGTGACCAGGAGCGACGCATGACCGGGGAGAGCAGGAGGGCGCCCACCCAGTTCCCGTTCGGGATGCTGACCGACGACGCCGGGGCGAGTGCCGACCCAGTGCTCGTCGAGATCGTCCAGGGGTCGCTGGCGTCGGTCGAGATGGAGGTCGAGACCGCGATCGGTCGGACCAGCCGGAGCCCGATGATCCGCGACGCCCACGACTTCCGGGCCGGCATCCACGACCGACTGCTGCGCAAGCTGACCGGGCGGTCCTACAGCGCGCTCGTCCACCCGATCGCACGCGACTTCCCACTCGAGGAGATGCGCGAGGGCGACGTGTTCTTCCACAACGACGTCTACCGCTCCGAGGGCGGCATCGGGCACCTGCCCGACCTCTGCGTGACTGTTCCTGTCTTCAGCCAGGGCAAGGTGGTCGCGTTCGTCCAGGCGTTCGGCCACCACGACGACATCGGCGGCGCGGTGCCCGGGTCGATGCCCTCGAACGCGACGAGCGTCTTCGAGGAGGGCCTGATGGTCCCGCCGATCCGGCTCTGGGACGCGGGCGTGCCCAACAAGGCGGCCCTGTCGATCATGACGCGCAACTCGCGGATGCCCGAGTCGCTGAGCGCCGACCTCGACGCGGAGTGCTCGGCCTGCCTGATGGGCGCCCGTCGACTCGGCGAGCTCTTCGACCGCTACGGCACCGCCACCGTCGAGTCCTGCTTCGACGCGATCATCGACCGGACCACCACGACGTACCGGCGCGAGATCCTGTCCCAGATCCCCTTGGGCGAATGGGTCTGGGAGGACTACGCCGAGCACGACGGCGTCGACGAGCCGATGCTGCACACCCAGCGGATCACGTTGACCCGCACCGCTGCCGACGACCCGGACGGGGAGCGGCTGGTCCTCGACTTCGGCGGGACGTCACCGCAGGCCAAGGGTCCGATCAACCACTGCGGCGACTACAGCGACGGGGTGTTCCTCAAGAAGTGGCTGGCGCCGATCCTGCGCAACCTGGCCGAGACGCCCGAGCGGATGGCCGAGCTCGACGTGAACGAGGGCATCGTGCCGCTCATCGAGATGCGGTTCCCGCCGCCCGGCACGCTCCTGACACCCGTGTTCCCAGCGCCGACCAACGCCCGCACGTTCGTGATCCTGCGGCTGCTCGGTGTGCTCGCGGGCGTCGTCGCGAAGGCCGTCGACGGCCGGATGCCGGCGGACCAGGAGACGATCCGCTACACCGGGGTGTACGGCGACGACCTCGAGGGCCGTCCGTACCTGATGCGCGAGGTGCTGGGTGGCGGCTCCGGCGGCCGCTACTACGCCGACGGCGAGGACACGATCCACGTCGTTCCCGACTCGCGGAACCTGCCGAGCGAGTTCACCGAAGCCCGCTTCCCGTTCCGGGTCGAGAGCCTGGGCCTGGCGATGGACTCCGGTGGGGCCGGACAGTTCCGTGGCGGCCTGGGCTACGAGAAGCACGTCCGGATGCTCAAGGACGCCCACTTCATGTCGATCGCGGACCGCTCGATCCTCGCCTGCTGGGGTGTGAAGGGCGGTCTGGCCGGCCAGCCGTTCCAGGTGGTCATCGACCCGGGTGGGCCCCACGAACGCGAGGTCGACGCGCTCGCCGACGCCGAGGAGGTCCGGGCGGGCGAGGTGATCCGGATCCGGACCACGGGCGGGGGCGGGTGGGGCGACCCCCTGGCCCGGGAGCCGGCCCTCGTCGTCCGCGACGTCGTGTGGCGCAAGGTCTCGCCCGAGGCCGCGCTGGCGTCGTACGGCGTCGTGCTCACCGGCTCGCTCGACGACGACTCGCTGGGCTTCGACAAGGCGGCCACGGCAGCCGAGCGAGCGGATCGGCCGGAGCCGAGCGAGGCGTTCTTCGACCGGGGCCCCGGCTACGCGCGGCTCTCGGGAGGCGCGGCGTACGCCGAGGTCGACCTGGTCTGACCCGCGCGGCGGCTCAGCGCCAGGCGCCGAAGCTCCAGATGGCCAGGGCTCCACCGACGACCGCGAGCCCGACGTAGGCGGGCCACCACCAGGCACCGCCGGTCGAGACCGCCGCCACCGCCGGGGGCGGCGTCTGCTTCTTGCCGATGCGGCTCGGCACCATGAGGAACACGGTGGGCAGCGCCATCAGCTCGAACACCACGCCGCAGATGATCCAGCCCCAGACCAGGTCGCCGGAGAAGGCGCCGTACTCCAGGAAGTTCCAGCCCAGGGATCCGAAGAGCAGCCCCCACATCGGGATGAGCAGACCGGGGGCGGACAGTCCGATGGCGACACCGGACCCGATCATCGCCACGATGACGAGCAGCGGGATGCTCAGCGCCAGCATCCACGAGCCGCCCGGGCACGGCTGGGCGCTGACGTAGGGGCCACCGTCGGCGCAGGACCCACCGACGTCCATCACCGCCCGCATGCCGAGGAACGTCCAGGTGAGCGCCAGCGCGAGCAGGATCACGCACAGGAAGAGGGACGTCAGGCGCTTGTACGGAACGGTTGCTTCCGTCTGGTCCAGGGACATGGCGAAACTGTGGCAGAACCGGTCCTCGATACTGGGGACATGCCTGCACCCGCCATGCCGCGACCACTGCTCGCGGAGACCCTCGACCTGGAGCCGCACCCGGAGGGCGGCTGGTTCCGTCAGACCTGGGCGTCGCCGGTGTCCGTCACGCTGCCCGACGGGCGGTTGCGGCCGACCGCGACCCTGATCTACTTCCTACTGCCCGCGGGGGAGTCGTCGGCCTGGCACCGGGTGGCCTCCGACGAGCTGTGGCTGGCGCACACCGGTGAGGTCCGGCTCGAGCTCGGTGGGTCAGGGCCTTCGCCCGGCAGGGCCACCGACGTCGTCGTCGACACGGGCCGGCCGCAGGCGCTCGTCCCGGCCGGGGTGTGGCAGCGGACGGTGCCGGGCCCGGCCGATGCGCTGGTGAGCTGCCTGGTCTCGCCCGGCTTCGACTTCGAGGACTTCGAGCTCGCCGAAGGACCGCAATGAGCCGACCACTCACCCTGATCACCGGCGGCACCCGCGGCATCGGCGCCGCGACCGCCCTGCGCCTGGCGGTCAACGGCCACGACCTGGTGCTCGGCTATCACCGGGACGCGGCCGGCGCCGAGGAGTGCCGCCTCGCGGTCGAGGAGGCCGGCAGCCGGTGCGTCGTGGTGCGTGCCGACGTCACCAACCCCTCGTCGGTCGAGGAGCTGTTCGCCGGTGCCGCCGAGCACGGCCGGCTGACCGGAGTCGTCAACAACGCCGGCGCCACGCTGCACATCGGCCCCCTGGCCGAGACGCCCGTCGACGTCATCGTCACGACCGTCGACCTGAACCTCACCGCCGCGCTGTTCGTGGCGCGCGCCGCGGTGCGCGCGCTCGGCACGTCGTACGGCGGAGGCGGCGGTGTGCTCGTCAACGTCAGCTCGGGGGCGGCCACGATCGGGGCGCCGGGGGAGTACGTCCAGTACGCCGCCGCGAAGGCCGGCGTCGACGCGCTCACGCTCGGGCTCGCCCAGGAGGTGGCTGCCGACGGGATCCGGGTCGTCGGCGTGGCCCCGGGGCTGGTGCGGACCCGGATCCACGAGGACGCCGGCGACGCGGAGCGCCTCACCCGCGTGGGTGCGAAGGTGCCCCTGGGGCGTCCCGGTGAACCCGCCGAGATCGCGGATGCGATCGCCTGGCTGATGAGCGAAGAGGCGTCGTACGTCACCGGCACCACGCTGCGCGTTGCCGGCGGTCGCTGACCCGCGCGACGTCATCCGTTGCCGTCGCGGTGGCGACCACGGCGAGGCTTGGCAACTTGTGCCAGCACCGTGCAGGGGAGTTGGTCGTCGCGCACGGTGTCCGGCTGTGACCGGGTCACTAGGTTCGACGCATGAGGGTCCTGCTCGCGCTCGGCGGCAACGCCATGACCAACGCCGCGGGGCGGGCGCGACCCGAGGACCAGATCGCGGCGGCAGCCGTGGCGGCCGAGGCGGTGGCCGACCTGATCGCCGAGGGCTTCGACGTCGTCCTCACCCACGGCAACGGTCCGCAGGTGGGCAACCTGCTGGTCAAGAACGAGATCGCCGCGGCCGTGGTGCCGCCGGTGCCACTCGACTGGTGCGGAGCACAGACCCAGGCCACCCTCGGGTTCGTGCTGATGGACGCGCTCGACGCGGCGCTCGCCGCCCGGGCGGTCGAGCGTCCTACGGCGACCGTCGTGACCCGCGCACTGGTGGCCGCCGACGACCCCGGGTTCGACCACCCCACCAAGCCCATCGGCCGGTACCTCTCGCGAGCCGAGGCCGCCCTGCTCGTCGACCACGGCGAGACCTGGGAGGACCGAGGCGAGAAGGGCTGGCGCCGGGTCGTCGCCTCCCCGGAGCCGATCGAGATCCTTGATGCACGGGCCGCTGGGACCCTGGTCGACGCCGGGTTCGTGGTGATCGCCAACGGTGGCGGCGGGATCCCCGTGGTCCGAGAACCCGACGGCACCCTGCGCGGTGTCGAGGCCGTCATCGACAAGGACCTGGGTGCTGCCCTGCTGGGCGTGGCGCTCCGGGTCGACGCGCTGATCATCGCCACCGACGTACCCAACGTCGTCGTCGGCTTCGGCACCGCCTCCGCACGTCCGCTGAACCGCGTCTCCCGTGCGGAGCTCCGCGACCTGGCCGCGCAGGGCGAGTTCGCCGCCGGGTCGATGGGGCCCAAGGTCGAGGCGCTCCTGCGTTTCGTCGGGCACGGCGGCAGGCACGCCGCGATCTGCGCGCTCGACGACATCGTCAAGGCCGCCCATGGTGACGCCGGCACGGTCGTCGTCGCCGAAGCCGACAGTCACACCTGAGAAGCACCGAGAGGGAATTCAATGCCCGAGGCCATCGAAGTACGCAAGGTCCCGATCCACTCCGTCGCCGACGCCTCCGAGCTCGCCAAGCTCATCGACGACGGGGTGATGCAGGCCGACCGGGTGATCGCGATCATCGGCAAGACCGAAGGCAACGGTGGCGTGAACGACTACACCCGGATCATCTCCGATCGCGCGTTCCGCGAGGTGCTCGTCGAGAAGGGGGCCCCGGCCGACCGGGTCAAGCAGATCCCGATCGTGTGGTCGGGCGGCACCGACGGGGTGATCAGCCCGCACGCGACGATCTTCGCGACGATCGCACCGGAGGACCTGCCCGACGACCAGGCCCCCTCCGACGAGCAGCGGCTGACGGTCGGGTTCGCGATGAGCGAGGTGCTGCTGCCCGAGGACATCGGCCGGGTGGCCATGGTGTCCAAGGTGGCCGACGCGGTGAGGATCGCGATGGACAAGGCGGGCATCACCGACGTCGCCGACGTCCACTACGTGCAGACCAAGACTCCGCTGCTGACGGTGCACACGATCCGCGACGCCAAGTCCCGCGGCAAGACCGTGTGGACCGAGCACACCCACGAGTCCATGGACCTCTCGAACGGCTGTACGGCGCTGGGCATCGCGGTTGCCCTCGGTGAGATCGAGATGCCCCGTGACGAGGACGTCATGCACGACCGTTCGTTGTTCTCCTCGGTCGCGTCGTGCTCCTCGGGCGTCGAGCTCGACCAGGCCCAGGTAGTCGTGGTCGGCAACGCCGCCGGTGTGGGCGGCCGCTACAAGGTGGGCCACTCCGTCATGAAGGACGCCCTCGACGCCGACGGCATCTGGGAGGCGATCCGCTCCGCCGGACTCGACCTGCCCGAGCGGCCGATCACGTCCGACCTCGACGGTCGACTGGTCAACGTGTTCCTCAAGTGCGAGGTGTCGCAGGACGGCCAGGTCCGCGGCCGGCGCAACGCGATGCTCGACGACTCCGACGTGCACTGGCACCGCCAGATCAAAGCCGCGGTCGGGGGCGTGACCGCAGCCGTCACCGGAGACCCGGCCGTCTTCGTGTCCGTGTCCGCGGCCCACCAGGGCCCGGACGGCGGCGGTCCGGTCGCCGCGATCGTCGACCTCGGCTGACCTTCGCCGGCTAGCTGGGGTCCCTGCCGGCGAACGCCGCGATCCGGTCGTACGCCGGGGCGTCCTCGGGGACCTGCACCTCGGCTCCGAAGGCATCGCCGCGGTTCTCGGGAGTCAGCGAGGCCGACATGAACGCGAGGCCGCGCTCGGCCACCTCCGGGTCGAGCTGCGGGGTCTGGCCGGTGGCACGGGCCAGGTCCCAGGTGTGCACGGCGAGCTCGGCCAGCTGCCAGCTCAGCTGTTCGGGCCGGGCGGAGTCACCGGCCTGGTGCCAGAAGTGGATCAGGTCGTCCGCGCCGGACCGGAACCGGGCGGCGTAGTCGTGCCCGGCCGGCGCGGGCTCCGCCGCCCAGTCCACCTCGCCGCCGGTCGACAGCGTCACGAAGTTGGCCGGCGTTGCCACCACGTGGGCGATCAGCCGCGCGACGTCCCAGTCGCCACACGGCGTGGGAAGAGTGAGCTGGTCCTCGCGGATGGCGGTCAGCACGTCCCCGGCCTGGTCGAGGGCCCGGGAGAGCAGGACGACGGACTCGTTCGCTTCGGTCATGGTTCCTCCTACGCCTCACGATAACCACGCGGCGCCACCTCAAACGGCCGGCGAGTCCAGCCACTCCCGGATCGACGCGTCGTGCTGGCCGAGGGTCGGCGGCGCGAGGTGCGTCGAGCGGCCACCAGAGAACGGGTTGTCGTCGAAGCGGATCGGCGACCCGGGCAGGGAGACCTCCCCCAGGGTCGGGTGCTCGACCGACAGGACCAGTCCCTGCGAGAGGGTCTGCTCCCAGGAGTAGACGTCGTCGAGCGTCCGCACCTTGCCGGAGGGCACTCCGCCCGAGGCCAGCAGCGCGAGCCAGTGCTCGGCGGTCTCACCGGCGAACAGGTCCTCGATGCGGGCGGTCAGCTCGTCGCGATGGGCAACACGCAGTCGGTTGGTCGCGAAGTCCTCCTCGGCAGGATCCCAGCCGAGCACTCCGCAGAGCGCCCGCCACAGCCCCTCGGAGCCGCAGGCGATCTGCACCGGTGCGGTGGCAGTGGCGTACATGCCGTACGGCGCGATCGACGGGTGGTGGTCACCCGCGAGACCCGGCACCTCGCCGGCCACCGTCCAGCGGGTGCCCTGGAACGCGTGCACGCCGACCACGCCGGCGAGCAGGGAGGTGCGCACGACGCGGCCGACGCCGGTGGTCGCGCGCTCGTGCAATGCGGCGAGGACCCCGAACGCGCCGTTCATGCCGGCCAACAGGTCCGCTATCGGCACGCCCACCTTGGTGGGCATCGCCGTGCCGGTGATCGACATCAGCCCTCCCTCACCCTGGGCGATCTGGTCGTAGCCGGCCCGTGAGGCCTCCGGCCCGTCGTGTCCGAAGCCGGTGATCGAGAGCACCACGAGTCGGGGGTTGAGCTCGTGCAACCGCGACACCGGGAAGCCCAGCCGGTCGAGCACACCGACCCGGTAATTCTCCATCAGCACGTCGGCCCGCTCGATGAGCCGCGCGAGGACATCGCAGTCGGCCGGGTCCTTGAGGTCGAGGACCAGCGACTCCTTGTTGCGGTTCTCCGACATGAAGTACGTCGACTCCTCGGCTCCGGGCTCGTCGACGTACGGCGGGCCCCAGGAACGGGTGTCGTCGCCGGCCGGCGGCTCGACCTTGATCTCCCGCGCACCCATGTC
>JAOPXM010000095.1 GCA_025965125.1 Nocardioides sp. | reverse complement strand
GGTCGAACGCGACGCTCAGCCCCTTCTGGCCGGCGGCCAGGTTGCGGCGGTAGAACGCGTTGGACTCCTCGGCGGTCGAGAACCCGGCATACTGCCGGATCGTCCACGGCTGGGTCGTGTACATCGTCGGGTAGGGCCCGCGCAGGAAGGGGCTCAGCCCGGGGAACGTGTCGAGCGCATCGAGTCCCTCGAGGTGTTCCGGGCCGTAGACCGGGAGGATGTCGATGCCCTCCGGGCTGGTCCAGGGAGTTCCGCTGGTCGAGGCGGGCGCGCCAGCGCCTGTCTCGAAACCCGCGTCACCCGCGAGCGGCAGCCCCGCGAAGCTTTTCGGGACGCTCATGCCAGCTTCTCCCTCGTGCGGGTCAGGAACTCGAGGGCGTCCACACCCATGGCGCAGGAGTCGTCGACGCCGCCGATCGGCTTCCCGGCCATGATCACCCAGCTCGCCCCCGCATCGCGAAGGGCGGACACGGCGTCCGCACCCCATTCGGCGTACGACGCGTCGCTGCCGGCCAGGCACACCACGGCCTGTCCCCGGTAGGCGGCGAGCAGGTCGTCGATGCCACTCGTCGGACCGGCGACGTCGGTCGCGACCCCGCCGGCGGCGAACAGGTTGGCGGCGAAGGTCGCGCGTGCCGTGTGCGCGGCGACCGTGCCCATCGTCGCGAGGAAGACCGGGTTGGCGGCAGGTTCGTCGCGCAGCGCCTCGAAGCTCGCGCCGTACCGACGGACCGGGCGGCCGATCTGGTCGGGTTCGCGCTCGGGCAGCACCTCGGCCAGGTTCGGGAACTCGGTGAGTCCGGTCAGCGGCCGCTTGCGGCGGGCGATCTGGGTCTCGCGCTCGGCGAGCGTGGCGGCGATCCGCTCGTCGAGGGACTCGCCGTTCTCGATCGAGCCGAAGATCTCCCAGGCCGCACTGGCGAGGTCGTCGGTGAGCTTCTCGACCGCGTAGGAACCACCGGCGGGGTCGGCCACCCGGGCCACGTGCGACTCGGAGATGAGCAGCGAGCTGGTGTTGCGGGCGATCCGGCGGCCGAACGCATCCGGCCGGCCGAGCGGGCTGTCGAACGGCAGGACCGTGACCGAGTCCGCCCCACCGACCCCGGCCGCGAACGCGGCCACGGTGGTGCGCAGCATGTTCACCCAGGGGTCGTACTTGCTCATCATCGGCCGGCTCGTCACGACGTGCTGGCGCTGCCCGGTCCGGCTACCCTCGCTCAGCTCCACCACTCGGGCCCACAGGCGGCGCGCTGCGCGGAGCTTGGCGATGGTCGAGAACTGCTCGTCGGTCGCGGCGTAGCGGAACTCGATGAGCCCCAGGGCCTCGTCGAGGTCGAACCCGGCTCCGGTGAGCGTGCGCAGCACCTTGACGCCCACCGCCAGCGAGTGTGCGAGCTCCTGGGCATCGGACGCGCCCCGGTCGTGCACCGAGGTCGCGTCGACGACCACGCCGAGGACACCCGCAGCCCGGGCCAGCTCGGCCACGGCGACCAGGTCCCGCGACTCTCCGTCCACGCCGAGGTTGGTGCCGTCGGCGAGCGTGCGCCCGTCGGTGTACGCCAGGAACGCCTGTGCGGCAGCGAGCGGCGCATCGACCGCGTCGAGGACCACGGGTGCGAGGTCGAGGAGGACCTGGTCCAGCACGACCGCCAGGTCGGTGTCCCCGGACGTCTCCAGCCACAGGCTCGTGACGCCGTTCTGGAGGTCCGCCAGCGCCGCCTCGTTGGCGGCCTTGGCATCGCTGACGGCCAGGTGAGCGCGGATGTCCCAGTCACCGGACCGGGTCGGGCGCCCAGCGGTCTGCAGGCCCTCGATCAGGGCGGACGTGCCGAGCGGGGCCACGTCGATCCCGTCGAGCGTCGTCCGGGTCAGCTTCTCCCACACCAGCGCGTCCGGGTCCTCGTCGGTCATCCGTCGCGACTTGCGGAGCACCGCGGCGGTGGCCGCCTCCCAGTCCGCGACGGAGTGCCGGTCCTCCGGGGCCGCCAGCTCGAGCGAGCCCTGCTCGGGCTCCAGCTCGGTGGGTTCCGCCAGCCCACCTTCGATGGTCCCCTGATCGGTCATGGTGCGAACCCTAGGAGGCCGGGGTCACAGGAACCATCGAGTGTGACTTTTTCAACCGCCGCGGGTGACGCAGAAATCGTGGTGGGCGCCCCCGGAACCATGACTCTGGCGTCACCCGAGGTGGTGCTCGATGGCCGGGCGCTCAGACCTCGGTGCGCCCGTCGTTGTCCTTGTTGCGGATCCCGATCTTGCTGCCGAGCCAGACCAGCGGGTCGAACTTCTTGTCCGCCACGCGCTCCTTCATCGGGATGATCGCGTTGTCGGTGATCTTGATGCCCTCGGGACAGACCTCGGTGCAGCACTTGGTGATGTTGCACATCCCGAGGCCGGCGGCGCCCTGGGCCAGCTCACGACGGTCGTGGGTGTCGAGCGGGTGCATGTCGAGCTCGGCGTACCGGAGGAAGAAGCGTGGGCCCGCGAATGCCGGCTTGTTGTCCTCGTGGTCACGCACCACGTGGCAGGTGTTCTGGCACAGGAAGCACTCGATGCACTTGCGGAACTCCTGGCCGCGCTCGACATCGATCTGGGCCATCCGACGTTTGCCGTCACTGTCGCGAGGCGGCGGCTCGAAGTAGGGCAGCTCCTTGGCCTTCTCGTAGTTGTACGACACGTCGGTCACCAGGTCCCGGATCACCGGGAAGGTCCGCATCGGCGTGACCGTGATCGTCTCCGACTCCTCGAAGTCGGAGAGCCGGGTCATGCACAGCAGCCGCGGCTTGCCGTTGATCTCGGCACTGCACGAGCCACACTTGCCCGCCTTGCAGTTCCAGCGGATCGCGAGGTCGCCGGCCTGGGTCGCCTGCACCCGGTGAAGCGCGTCGAGGACGACCTCGCCCTCGGACACCTCCACGGTGTAGTCGCCGAGCTCGCCGCCCGACTGGTCGCCACGCCACACGCGCATCTTCAGGTCGTAACCCATGGCTAGTTGCCTGCTTCCTTGGTGGCGGCCGGAGGTGCGTCGAAGTACTTCTTGAGCTCGTCCGGCATCACCGGGAGCGGTTTCTCGGTCAGGTCCACGCCGGTGCCGTCGGCGGTGAGGTTGACCACCAGGTTCTTGGTGCCCCACTCGGCGTTCGGCCCCGGGAAGTCGTCGCGGGTGTGACCACCCCGGGACTCCTGTCGGGCGAGCGCCGCCTTCGCGATCGCCTCGCTGACGATCAGCATGTTGCGCAGGTCGAGCGCGAGGTGCCAGCCGGGGTTGTACTGGCGGTGGCCCTCGACCTTCATGGACGCGGCGCGCACCTTGAACGCCTCGATCTCGCTCAGTGACTGCTCGAGCTCGGAGGCGGTGCGGATGATGCCGACCAGGTCGTTCATCGACTGCTGGAGGTCGGACTGGATCGTGTAGGGGTTCTCGCCGCCCTCGACCTCGAACGGCGCCAGCGCGCTCTGCTGAGCTGCCGTGACATCCGCCTCGTCCACCCGGGGGCGGTTGTCGCCCAGCGAGCTGGTGTACGCCGTGGCCGCCTCGCCGGCCCGCTTGCCGAAGACGAGGAGGTCACCCAGCGAGTTGCCGCCCAGTCGGTTGGACCCGTGCATGCCACCGGAGCACTCGCCAACGGCGTACAGCCCCGTCACCGCGCTCTCCTGGGTGTCGGCGTCGACCTCGACGCCTCCCATGACGTAGTGGCAGGTCGGTCCGATCTCCATCGGTTCGGCCGTGATGTCGACGTCGGCCAGCTCCTTGAACTGGTGGTACATCGACGGCAGCCGCTTGCGGATGAACTCCGGCGAGCGACGCGACGCGATGTCGAGGAAGATGCCACCGTGAGGGGTGCCGCGACCGGCCTTGATCTCGGAGTTGATGGCCCGGGCGACCTCGTCGCGCGGCAGCAGCTCGGGTGGCCGACGGTTGTTCTTCTTGTCGTCGTACCACCGGTCCGCCTCCTCCTCGGTGTCGGCGGTCTCCGCCTTGAAGAAGTCGGGGATGTAGTCGAACATGAACCGCTTGCCGTCGGAGTTCTTGAGGATTCCGCCGTCACCGCGGACCGACTCCGTGACCAGCAGCCCCTTCACCGAGGGTGGCCACACCATGCCCGTCGGATGGAACTGGACGAACTCCATGTTGATCAGCGAGGCACCCGCACGCATGGCGAGCGCGTGCCCGTCGCCGGTGTACTCCCACGAGTTGCTCGTGACCTTGAACGACTTGCCGATGCCACCGGTGGCGAGGATGACGCTGGGGGCCTCGAACATGACGAAGCGACCGGTCTCGCGCCAGTAGCCGAAGGCTCCGGAGATCTTCCCGTCGTCCTTCATCAGGTCGGTGACGGTGCACTCCATGAACACGTCGATGCCGAGCTGGACCGCTCGCTGCTGGAGGGTGCGGATCATCTCCAGGCCGGTGCGGTCGCCGACGTGGGCCAGGCGGGCGTACTTGTGGCCGCCGAAGTCACGCTGGGAGATCAGGCCGTCCTCGGTGCGGTCGAAGAGGGCGCCCCAGTCCTCGAGCTCCATCACCCGCTCCGGGGCTTCCTGGGCGTGCAGCTGGGCCATCCGCCAGTTGTTCAGCATCTTGCCGCCGCGCATGGTGTCGCGGAAGTGCACCTCCCAGTTGTCCTCGGGCCAACGGTTGCCCATGGCCGCGGCGATGCCGCCCTCGGCCATCACGGTGTGCGCCTTGCCGAGCAGCGACTTGCAGACGATCGCCGTGCGCGCGCCGGCGTCGTGGGCCGCGATCGCCGCTCGGAGCCCGGCGCCGCCGGCGCCGATGACCACCACGTCGTAGGAGTGCTGCTCGATGCCGTGCATCCCGCCCGATTCGTCACTGGACATCCGGTTGCCCGTCATCGGGTGCCGGTCGTTGGCTTCACTCATGCTCAGAAGAACCTCGGGTCATCGAAGACGTTCGCCGCGAGCAGGTAGATGTAGAGGTCCACGAGCGCCACGGAGAACAGGGAGTACCAGGCGAACTGGGCGTGCCTGGTGTTGAGCTTGGAGACAAAGGTCCACATCTTGTAGCGGACCGGGTGCTTCGAGAAGTGCCGGAGCCGACCGCCGACTGCGTGCCGGCAAGAGTGGCACGACAGCGTGTACAACCAGATGAGCACGACGTTGACGAGCATCAGCAAGGTGCCGAGGCCCATGTGGCCCCACTCGTCCTGCTCGTTGCGGAAGGCCAGCACCACGTCGTACGTCAGCACGACACCGACCACGACCGCTGCGTACCAGAAGTAGCGGTGGACGTTCTGCAGGATCAGCGGGAACCGCGTCTCACCGGAGTACTTCTGGTGCGGTTCGGCGACGGCACACGCCGGAGGGGACAGCCAGAAGGCCCGGTAGTAGGCCTTGCGGTAGTAGTAGCAGGTCAGCCGGAAGCCCAGCGGGAAGATCAGCACGATCAGCGCCGCCGAGAGCGGGAACGCCTGGAACGGACGGCCGAAGTCCGAGGCTCCCCCGACGCAGTCGCCCAGACAGGGCGAGTAGAACGGCGAAAGGTACGGCGCCGAGTAGTAGTCGTGTCCGTAGAACGCGCGGAACGTCGCGTAGACGATGAACGCGAAGAAGACCAGGAACGTCGCCAGCGGGGTCAGCCACCAGCGGTCGGTCCGCAACGTCTTGGCGTTGATCCGGGCGCGGGTGGGACCACCCACCCCCGCACTCGACGGGACCGACTGCACCTTCGACTGCCGAGCGTCTGTCGACGCCATTGCCACCTCCGTGGTCTGTGATGCGCTGAGTCTGCACACTCGCAGGTCGATGTGAAAGGGGGCACACCGAGGGTGTTCATGCCGCGGACACCCAGGCGCGGCCGGCGGTTCGTCTCGTCGCGAGACCGTGCTGGCATGCGGATCGCCTTGGTGACCGAGACCTTCTATCCGGCCGTGGACGGCACCACCATCACGGTCAAGGCGGTCGCTGACCGCCTGGTTGACACGGGCCACGAGGTCCGGATCGTCGCGCCGGGGCCGGGGTTGGCGTCATACCGCCGCTGCCAGGTGGTCCGGATCCGTCCCCTGGAAAGAGCGGGCGGACAGGTGCGTGCTGCGCTCGAGGCGTTCGCGCCGGATGTGGTGCATGTCACCTCGCCGCGGACCCTCGGACGCAAGGCGCTCAAGCAGGCGAGGCGGATGGGCGTCCGCAGCCTGGTGGTCGAGCAGTCGCCCGTCCTGGACCTCGCCGCCGACTACTGGCGGGCGAAGGTCGCCGACCGCGCCGACCGGGTGGTGGTCACCTCGCGCTGGATGGTCGAGCGGCTCGCAGAGATGGGCGTTTCCGCGGACCTGTGGGTGCCCGGGGTCGACACCCGCGCCTTCACGCCCGCCCTGCGGGACCAGTGGCTCCACGGATCCTGGTCCCGGGCTCGATCCGCCCGGGGACCTCTCGTGGTGGTCGGCTTCGCCGGGAGCCTGCACAAGCGACACGGCGTACGCCGGCTCGCCGAGCTGGTCGACCTACCGGGCATCCGACCGGTCGTGATCGGCGACGGCCCCCAGCGTGCCTGGCTCGCCGCGCGGATGAGCGGGGCGAAGTTCACCGGCCCCCTGGCGACCGGAGACCTCACCGTCGCCCTGCCGTCGCTCGACCTGCTCGTCCACCCGGGCGAGCACGAGACCTGCAGCCACGTGCTGAGGGAAGCGGCCGCCAGCGGGGTCCCGGTGGTCGCGCCTCGCGCGGGCGGGGCGCCGGACGTGGTGCGCCACCTTGAGACGGGCCTGCTCTACGACGCCACGCGGTCCGGCGGCTTCCGGGACGCCGTGGCCTCGATGGTCGCCGACGGGCGGCGCGGGCTCCTCGGCGAGCGGGCCAGGGAGCTGGCCGTGGAGCGGGACTGGCCGACGGCCGTGGACGAGCTGATGGCTCTGGTCGCCGGTCCGAACCCGCCGGTAACCGGGCGTATCTCACACCCGCTACGGTGATCGGCGGTCCGCGCGACCGGTAGCGTGGCCCAACGTGTCAACGACGGATCTTGTCAAGGGAGCACGCGCCTCACGCTCGACCATCTCTCTCAAACTGCTGATGGCCGTCAGCGGCCTGATCTTCATCGCGTTCGTGTTCACGCACATGTACGGCAACCTCAAGGCCTTCAGTGGCCACGACGCCTACAACACGTACGCCGACCACCTGCGCAGCGTCGGTGAGCCGGTGCTACCGCGCGAGGGTCTGCTCTGGCTGATCCGGGCGGCGCTGGTCGGCTCGCTCGTGGTGCACGTCTACTGCGCCGTGGTGTTGTGGCACCGGGCCGCGAAGGCCCGCACGACCAGGTACGTCATGAAGCGGAACATCGCATCGACCCTGTCCTCGCGGATGATGCGATGGGGCGGCGTCACGCTGCTGCTCTTCGTCGTGTGGCACCTGCTCAACTTCACGATCGGCAAGGTCAACGTGAAGGGCGGGGCGACCAACGACCCCTACAACCTGCTGGTCGACTCGTTCGACACCTGGTGGCTGACCGTCCTCTACCTGATCGCCATGGCGGCCCTGGGGATGCACCTGCGACACGGCGTCTGGAGTGCCGCGCAGACCCTGGGCCTGACGAACAACGCCGCGGCCCGCCGCAACGCGAACGCGCTTGGAGTTCTCGTCGCCGTGGTCATCGCCGGCGGCTTCTCGCTGGTCCCGATCTTCGTCCTCGCCGGCGTCATCACCAAGTGACCGCCGAGAAAGACACGGTTCTCGACATGACCGATCTGACCCAATCCCCCGAGGCCGATTCGCCCGAGGCCCATTCCCCCGACGATGAGCCCAACGACGCCGCCGGCTACTACGCGGACGGCACCCCGCTCATCGACAAGAAGACGCCCACGGGGCCGATCGACGAGCGCTGGGAGAACCGCAAGTTCAACGCGCGGCTCGCGGCTCCGGCGAACCGCCGCAACCTGTCGGTGATCATCGTCGGCACCGGTCTGGCCGGCGCCTCCGCCGCGGCCACGCTCGGTGAGGCCGGGTACGTCGTGAAGTCGTTCTGCTACCAGGACTCCCCGCGCCGGGCCCACTCGATCGCCGCCCAGGGAGGTATCAACGCCGCCAAGAACTACAAGGGCGACGGAGACTCCGTGCACCGGCTCTTCTACGACACCGTGAAGGGCGGCGACTACCGCTCGCGCGAGTCCAACGTGGACCGGCTCGCCGAGATCAGCCGCAACATCATCGACCAGTGCGTGGCGCAGGGTGTCCCGTTCGCGCGCGAGTACGGCGGCCTCCTCGACAACCGCTCGTTCGGCGGCGTACAGGTGTCGCGGACGTTCTACGCCCGCGGGCAGACCGGCCAGCAGCTGCTGATCGGCGCCTACCAGGCCCTCGAGCGGCAGGTCGCCGCCGGCACCGTCGAGACATTCACCCGCCACGAGATGCTCGAGCTGGTGATGGTCGACGGAAAGGCCCGCGGGATCATCGCGCGCGACATGGTCACCGGCGAGATCGAGACCCACCTCGCCGACGTCGTCGTGCTCGCAAGCGGCGGCTACGGCAACGTCTACTTCCTCTCGACCAACGCCATGGGTTGCAACGTCACCGCCACCTGGCGCGCCCACCGCAAGGGCGCCTACATGGCCAACCCCTGCTACACGCAGATCCACCCGACCTGCATCCCGGTCTCCGGTGAGCACCAGTCGAAGCTGACCCTGATGTCGGAGTCACTGCGCAACGACGGGCGGATCTGGGTCCCGAAGAACCGTGAGGACTGCGACAAGGACCCGCGCGACATCCCCGAGGACGACCGCGACTACTATCTCGAGCGGATCTACCCGGCGTTCGGCAACCTCGTCCCCCGCGACATCGCCTCCCGCCAGGCAAAGAACGTCTGCGACGAGGGCCGCGGCGTCGGCCCGCTCGTCGGCGACTTCCGACGCGGCGTCTACCTCGACTTCACCGAGGCGATCGAGCGGATGGGCAAGGAGGCCGTCGAGGAGAAGTACGGCAACCTCTTCGACATGTACGCCCAGATTACGGGCGAGGACCCCTACGAGGTCCCGATGCGCATCTACCCCGCCGTCCACTACGTCATGGGCGGGTTGTGGGTCGACTACGACCTGCAGTCCACGATCCCCGGGCTGTTCGTGACCGGTGAGGCGAACTTCTCCGACCACGGAGCCAACCGCCTGGGTGCCTCCGCGCTGATGCAGGGGCTCGGCGACGGCTACTTCGTGCTCCCGAACACCGTCCGCGACTACCTCGCCGATGGGCCCTTCGAGAAGATCGACGAGGACCACCCGGACGTCGTCGCGGCGCGTGCCGCCGTCGAGCAGCGGATCAACAAGCTGCTGACGATCAACGGGGACCGTTCCGTCGACTCCTTCCACCGCGAGCTCGGCCACATCATGTGGGAGTACTGCGGCATGGAGCGCACCGCCGAGGGCCTGCGGAAGGGGATCGACCTGATCCGTTCGCTGCGCGAGGAGTTCTGGCGCAACGTCAAGGTGCTCGGCTCCGCGGAGAGCCTCAACCAGTCCCTGGAGAAGGCCGGCCGGGTGGCCGACTTCTTCGAGCTCGGTGAGCTCATGTGCATCGACGCGCTGCACCGGCGTGAGTCCTGCGGAGGTCACTTCCGAGCAGAGTCGCAGACCGAGGACGGGGAGGCGCTGCGCGACGACGAGCACTACTCGTACGTCGCGGCCTGGGAGTTCAGTGACGACGGCGAGCCGCCGGTCCTGCACCAGGAACACCTCGTCTACACAGCCATCGAGATGAAGCAGCGGAGCTACAAGTGAAGGTGACCCTCAAGATCTGGCGCCAGGCGGACGCGGCCAGCAAGGGCGCGATGCACACCTACGAGGTCGACGAGGTGTCCCCGGACATGTCCTTCCTCGAGATGCTCGACGTCCTCAACGAGCGCCTCAACGCCCAGGGCGAGGAGCCGATCGCCTTTGACTCCGACTGCCGTGAGGGCATCTGTGGCATGTGCGGGCTGATGATCAACGGCGAGGCCCACGGTCCCGAGGTCACGACCACCTGCCAGCTGCACATGCGCACGTTCAAGGACGGCGACACGATCACCATCGAGCCGTGGCGCTCCGACGCGTTTCCCGTGGTCAAGGACCTCTGCGTCGATCGCGGCGCCCTTGACCGGATCATCCAGTCCGGCGGCTACATCTCGGTCAACACCGGAGCGGCACCGGATGCGCACGCCGTCCCGGTGCCGAAGGACAAGGCCGACCGGGCCTTCGATGTCGCCACCTGCATCGGGTGCGGCGCCTGCGTCGCGGCGTGCCCCAACGGGTCGGCGTCTTTGTTCGTCGGCGCGAAGGTCACCCACCTCGGGGAGCTCCCCCAGGGTCAGGCCGAGCGCGACCGGCGCGTCGTGAACATGATCGGGCAGCACGACCACGAGGGCTTCGGAGGCTGCACGAACATCGGAGAGTGCACCGCAGCGTGTCCCAAGGAGATCCCGCTCGACGTGATCTCCCGCCTCAACTGGGACCTGCACGCCGCCCTGCGCCACGGCAAGTAGCCCGGCCACACGCCCGCCCACGCGGCGACCTCGGTGGACCCCTACGCCGCCTCGCGCTTGAGGAGCTTGAGGCCGAGGCGGCCCAGGACGAGCCCGATCGCGAGGTCGACCACGATGAGCACGGAGTGGGCGATCCAGTAGCCCTGGGGCCGGTCCTCGCCGGACGAGTGTGCCTGGGCGAGGTTCTTGGCGAACGTCGCCCAGATGACGAGGTTCCAGACGGCCACGCCGAGCAGCAGCCAGCCGTGCTTGCGTTCGAGCTTCATCGTTCCCGCTTCCTGAGTACGGCGACCAGGGCGAGCGCGGCTGCTCCCCCGGCGGCGAACGGCGCCAGCCACGCGCGGCGTGACGCACTCTCTTCAACTGGCGCCTGCCGCGGGACCCGGGGGCCCTGGACTCGGGCCGGTGGCTCCGGCACGCGCAGCGCCCGGGCCGCGCGTGAGGTGTGTGCCCACGACGCGGCGTACAGCACGACCCGGGAGAAGTAGTTGATCCAGACAAGCAGGATCAGCGCGATCCCGAACGCCTGGAAGGCCGGCTGGCCCTTGGTCGAGGAGAGCAGCAGGCCGGAGACCTGCTTGAGCGCCTCGAAACCGACCGCACCCAGCAGGGCCCCCGACCACAGGGATCGGGTCGGGGTGGGCGGCTCGGCCAGCAGTCTGAAGAGTGCGAAGAACAGCACCGAGTTGGCCACCAGACCAAAGGCAAGCGTGAGGAGCCACAGCAGCCACGACAGCTGGGAGCCGAGCCCGACCCAGTCGAGCACGTCCTGCGAGAACCCGCTGACCAGGCCGGACACCGCGACGGCGACGATCAGCACGAACCCGACGACGACCAGGGTGAGGAGGTCGCGCAGCTTGCCGACCACGAAGTTCGGCTGGTCCTTCCGGGGCTCCTCGAAGACGACAACCAGGGCGTCGCGCATCGCCGAGAGCCACCCGAGCCCGGAGTAGACGACACCGACGAGGCCGATCGCACCCACGGTGCCCGCACTCGACTGGATGTCGGTCAGCGAGAGCTGGCCGTTCCCGTTGCCGATGATGTTCGGAAGCACCTGGTCGATCGCGGAGACGAGGTTGGCCTTGGCGGCCGGATAGACCTTCGCGACGTAGCCGACGACGAAGAACGCCAGGGCCAGGATCGGGAAGACCGACAGGAAGCCGAAGTAGGTGACCGCGCCTGCCTGCTGGCCGGCCTTGACCGCGCCGTAGTGCTCCTGCATGCGGACGACGTGGTCGACGACCGGGCGACGCTCGCGGATCCTGGAGATGCGGCTGGCGACCCGCTCCTTGAGCGAGGGCATCGGTCAGGTCACCGGCTCCCCGGACGCCAGGGCGAACTCTCTGGTCGGCTGCCACCCGTGCGCGTCGTCGTGGACGTAGAGGTGGAACTCGACGACGTCGAACTCGCACTCGAACTCGGCGAGCTCGACGAAGGCCAGGTCGAGATGCTCGTCGTCGAGGTGGTGCGCGACGGTGACGTGGGGATGGAACGGGAACGCGAGGTCGACGTCGAGCGGCCCGCGGCGTACGGCCTCCGCCAGCTGCTCACACTGGGAGATGCCCTCGACCAGGGTCACGAAGACCACGGGTGAGACAGGGCGGAACGTGCCGGTGCCACGCAGGTGCACGCAGAACGTCGACTGATCAGTCGCCACGGTCGCGAGATGCTCCTCGACGCGGGCCAGGTCGTCGTCACCGATCTCGGTGGGCGGCACCAGCGTGATGTGGGTCGGGATCATGCTGGCAGTGGTGTCCCCCACGGCCGTCCGGTAATCCTGGAGCTCGGTCGCCCACGGTTCCGGAATCGCAACGGCCACCCCGATTGTCACCACCGGGCAACTCTACTGACCCGGCGCGACGAACCCGACGCGCTGGTAGACGTCGCGCAACGTGGCCTCAGCCACGGCACCGGCCTGCTCCCGACCCTTCTTGAGCACGGCGGTGAGGTAGGCCTGGTCCTCGAGGAGCTCGAACGTCCGGTCCCGGAACGGCGTGACGAAGTTGACCACCACCTCGGCGAGGTCCTTCTTGAGGTCGCCGTAGCCACGGCCTTCGTACTGCTCCTCGATCATGGTGACCGCCTCGCCCGTCAGCGCGGCGTAGATCGTGAGCAGGTTGCTCACGCCGGGCTTCTCCTCGGGGTCGAAGCGGATCTCGGAGCCGGAGTCGGTGACGGCGGAGCGGATCTTCTTCGCACTCACCTTCGGGTCGTCGAGCATCTCGATGATCCCGGACGGCGACGAGGCCGACTTCGACATCTTCGCGGTCGGCTCCTGCAGGTCGCCGATCTTCGCGGTCGCCTTGAGGATGTAGGGCTCGGGCAGCCGGAACGTCTTCTTGTAGCGGTGGTTGAAGCGCTGCGCCAGGTCGCGGGTCAGCTCGAGGTGCTGGCGCTGGTCCTCACCCACCGGCACGTAGTGGGGCCGGTACAGCAAGATGTCGGCCGCCTGCAGAATCGGGTAGGTGAAGAGGCCGACGCTGGCCGCCCCCTCTCCGCCCTTGGCGGACTTGTCCTTGAACTGCGTCATCCGGCGCGCCTCGCCCACCCCCGTCAGACACTGGAGCACCCAGCTCGCCTGCGCGTGCGCCGGGATCTGGGACTGCACGAAGATCGCGGACCGCGCTGGGTCGATGCCCATCGCCAGCAGCTGCGCGGCCGCCCGCAGGGTGCGCTCGCGCAGCACCTTCGGGTCCTGCTCGACCGTGATGGCGTGCAGGTCGGCAATGAAGAAGAACGGCTGGTGGTCTCGCTGCAGGTCCACCCACTGCCGCAGAGCGCCGAGGTAGTTGCCGAAGTGGAAGGAGTCGGCCGTCGGCTGGATGCCCGAGAGCACGCGCGGCCGGGCCTCGCCCGCAGGGCTGGCGGGCTGCGCCGTCTCCGGCGCGACCTCCGGGTCGGTCGTCGTGGACATGGGTGCCATTCTCACCGACCGAAGGCGTTTCCGGCTCAGCGGGGTCGCACCACCACGTGCACCTGACGGGCGTGGTCCCCCTGCGCCACAACGAGCGTCCGGGCGTCCGGTGCCGACACGACCCGCCCGCCCCGGACGTGAGCGACGTACCCGTGCCGGTAGACGCGGTGCGGCACCGAGATCGACGTCCGGCTGCCGGACCCGAAGTGGCCGGCCCGACCTGCCCGGGCGACCGACCAGGCGGCACGGAAGACGAGGTTGCCGCGCTGGAAGTGGTACGCCGTCGGTGTGCCGGCGACCGCGAGCGGGTGCGGGACGACAAGAGCCCGCATCTTGGCCCAGTCCACGTTGTCGCCGGCCGGCGGCTTCGCCGGGTCGAGCACGAGTGCCTGGGTCGCGCCCGGCCCGGTCGTGGTCGGGTCGTCACAACCGCAGTAGGCCCAGTACTGCCAGCCGGTCATCGCGGCCTCGGCCCGGCCGACCATGTCTTTCAGCGTGGCCTGGTCCTTCGTCGCCCCGAACTCCGTCAGCAGGGGTGGGTGCCCCGTCGCAGCCACGTGCGCTGCCGTGTTCGACCACACGAGGTCGTCGAACGTGCCGCACACCGGGTCCGGGCCGCCGGTCTCTCCGAGCCCGAGGTCGGCGGTCAGGCAGTAGTCGTGGAAGGAGAACCCGAGCCGTTGGCCGGTCGGGTCGAGGCCCGTCTGGGCGCCGTTGTTGAACAGCACGTGCGGCTCGTAGAACACCGCGGTGCGTTTGTCGACCCGACGGATCGCGTCGATGGAGCGCTGCGTGAACGCCTCGAGCTTCGCGTCGAACAGCGGGCAGCCCAACGGGTTGGCGCACAGCGCCCAGGTGCTGCCTGGCCAGGGCTCGTTGAACAGGTCCACGCCGAGCACCTTCGGGATCTGCCGGAAGAAGCGCGTCACGCGCGCCCAGGCGGCGGCGTAGCGGTCCTGCAGGCCAACGCCCCCGGGCCCGTCGGCGTTGGCCCAGAAGTTGTCGAAGGCCCGGTTCAGGCCCAGCATCGCGAAGTAGTTGTAGGGGAAGCCGAGCTGCGGCATGGCCGGCAGCCCGTCGTCCTGCACCGCCCAGCTCGGCGCGCCCTCGCCCTGGAACTTCTCGTTGAAGAGGTCCTGGTGGAAGTCCAGCAGTGTCCAGATGCCCTCGTCGGCGAGGGTCTGCGCGGTCCTGCGGATCCGGGCGAGGTAGTCCAGGTCGTAGTGCCCGGGCCGCGGCTCGACGGCCTTCCAGATCAGCCCGAGACGGACGGTGGTGAACCCGTTGCGGGCCAGGAACCTCGCGTCGTCGCGGCCGAAGCCCTCCGCGTCGGGCGCGTACGGCGGCCGCTTGTAGACCATGTTGATCCCGTGCAGGACCAGGACCCGCCCGGCCGGGTCGAGGATCCAGCCCCCGTGCGTGACCGCCCGGGATGCCGGCCCCCGGTCCACCGGGAGGGAGGAGGCGCTGTTGGGTGACGCCACGAGGCCGGCGAAGGCGAGGACCAGGACGACCAGGAAGCGCATGGGGTGCCAACGACCGGGACCATGGGAGAGTTATTGGTTTGGTGGGTCCATCGTCTGGTTGCGAGGGTGTGCGCATGTCGGCACACCCCACCGCACCCACGCTCACCGATGCCCCGGTCAACGGCGCCAGCGTCACCATCCGCGGCCACCTGCCCCGAGACGCCCAGGGATCCTTCGAGCAGTGCCAGGACCCCGCGTCGCAGGCGTGGACCACCGTGCCGATCCCCTACTCGATGGATGACGCCCGGGCCTTCGTCGGCGAGATCATGCCGCAGGGCTGGGCCTTCGACACCGAGTGGGGCTTTGCCGTCGAGTACGACGGGAGGTACGCCGGCACCGTTTCGCTGCGCAACGAGGGCCAGGGCCGCGCCGAGATCGCCTACGGCTCGCACCCGTGGGCGCGGGGCACCGGCGTGATGGAGCGGGCGCTGCGGTTGCTGCTCGACTGGGGCTTCGCGGAGCGGGATCTCCGGACCGTGATCTGGTGGGCGCACAAGGGCAACTGGGCGTCGCGCCGGCTCGCCTGGCGGCTCGGCTTCACGGTCGAAGGGACGGTCCGGCGCTGGCAGCCACAGCGGGGCGACCTGATCGACTCGTGGGTGGGCAGCCTGCTGCGCGGCGACCCGCGGGAGCCGTCGTCGACCTGGCTCGACTGCCCGGTGCTCGTGGGCGACGGCCTCCGGCTGCGCCCCATGGTCGACACGGACGCGCCGAGGATCGCGGAGGCCGGGTCGGACCCGCACACCCAGGAGTGGCTGGCCCCCCTGTTCCCCCTGCCCTACGACGAGGAGACCGCCCGCCGGAGGGTGATCGAGGCGGCCCGCGAGCGGCTTGCCACCGCCCACGGCGTAGCCTGGGCGGTGACCGACGGCGACGACAGGATGAGCGCCTGGGTCGCCCTGTTCGACATCAGCCCCGGCCGGGCGGCCGAGCTCGGCTACTGGGCGCACCCGGACGCTCGCGGTCGCGGGCTGGTGACGCGATCCGTCCCGCTGGTCGCCCGGCACGCAAAGGACGTCCTGGGCCTGGAGCGGCTTCGCGCGATGATCTCGCCGGGCAATGACCCCTCGGCCAGGGTGGTCCTCGCCACCGGCTTCGAACACACGGGCACACTCCGCGGCGCGACGACCATGCGCGGCGAGAGCGCGGACCTGGAGATCTACGACAAGGTGCTCTGAGCAGCCACCTCGTTGCGGTGAGCCGAGGCCGACCACAGCAGGATGCCGACGCCGCCGACCGAGAGGGCCGCACCCACCAACGCAGGCGCCCGGTAGCCGTAGCCGGCCGCGATCACGATGCCGCCGAGCCAGGCGCCGAGCGCGTTGGCGACGTTGAGCGACGCGTGGTTCATCGCGGCGCCGAGCGTCTGGGCTTCGCCGGCAACGTCCATCAGCCGGAGCTGGAGGTTGATGACGAGCACCGACCCGATCGCGGTGATCGCGAACACCACCGGCAGCATCCACCAGCCGTGCGGGGCCACCACGAAGAACACCAGCATGATCAGGCCGGAGCCGATGGCCGAGCCGAGCAGCGACCGGAACACCGACCAGTCCGCCAGCTCGCCGGCCAGCCAGGTGCCCGCCACCATGCCGAGCCCGAACGCCAGGAGGAAGACGGGTACGACCGACTCGCTGAGGCCGCCGACGTCGGTGATCGTCGGGGCGATGTAGGAGTACACGGCGAA
>JAOPXM010000009.1 GCA_025965125.1 Nocardioides sp. | reverse complement strand
CCTCCCATGTAGACGATCTGTCGCACTCCGGTGGCGGCCGCGGCGAGCCCGAAGCCCCGCGCGGCGTCCGCGTCCTTGCGCTCGAAGTCCGAGTGGTCGAGGGAGTGGACGAGATAGATCGCCACATCCACCCCGGTCAATGCCTCGGCCAGGCTGCCGGGGTCGTGCACGTCACCGTAGATCGCGGCGCCCGGCCCGGCGTACTCGTCGGGGTTGCGGGTCATCGCCTTCACGGTGACGCCGCGCTGGGCCAGCGCCGGCACCAGCCGTCTGCCGATGAAACCGGTCGCGCCCGTGACGAGCACCGTCAGCCCGGGCTGCGCGTCGCCTGCCATGCGGCAACTCTAAGGAGTCGGCCCCGGCTGCCGGCGGGCACGCTGGGCGATGCCCTCGCGTTTGGTCTCGTCCATGGCCGACTCGTAGGCCGCGACTAGGCTCGCGATCGACAGCGGCTTGAGCCGCTCGACGACCTCACGCAGCTTCTCGGCCGAGGCGCCCGACTCCTTGTAGAGCGGCCACACCATGGTGCGGAACAGGGCGTAGAGCTCCTCGGCCAGCTCACGACCGTGGGCGGCATAGACGTCGGCGGCCGCGAGGGCAGCCTCGATCGGGAAGCCGAGGTCCACCAGGCCGAGCCCGACAGAGAGCTGGGAGGTCGCGACCTCGAAGCGACCGCGCTTGGTGCGGAACACGATGCCGAGCGCGCCCAGCGTCGCAAGGTCGTCGTCGGACAGGGCCCGCCCGGCACGGCGCTCGAGCTCCGTGCGGGACATCTCGACGGGTACGTCGGCCTGCCAGGGCGCCAGCATCGCCCGGTGCAGGGCGATGTCCTCCGGAGACGCATCGGTGGGGATGCCGGCGACGTACTTCTCGATCGCCGAGAGGGTGAACCCGTGGCTCTGCAGCTCCTGGACGAGCTCGAGACGGGCCACGTGGTCGGGTGAGTAGTAGCCCGACCGGCCGCGCCTGATCGGCGGGGGAACGAGTCCCTTGGTCGTGTAGAAGCGGACGTTTCGCACGCTCATGCCGACCCGGTTGGTCAGCTCGTCGAGTGTCAGCAGCTCGCGCAGTGACTCGACGGACTCCGTCGTCATCTCGGACCTCCCTTCGCAGCCGTGACCCAGACCACAGCGGGACCCACCTTGACCATGACAGTAATGGTGTCACAATCAGGGGAGCAGGTCACACCGACGTGGTCGACGGGCTCGGTCACTCAGAACCTCTCAAGGACGGTCATGGCAGAAGCATTCGTGTACGACCACATCCGTACGCCGCGCGGCAAGGGCAAGGCGGCGGGATCGCTGCACGAGGTCAAGCCGGTCGACCTCGTCGTCGGCCTGCTCGACGAGGTCCTGGTGCGCAACCCCACGCTCGACCCGAACCGCGTCGACGATGTGGTCCTCGGCGTCGTGTCGCCGATCGGTGACCAGGGCGGCGACATCGCCAAGACCGCCGCTCTCGCGGCGGGCTACCCCGACACCGTCGCCGGCGTACAGCTCAACCGCTTCTGCGCCTCCGGCCTGGAGGCGGTCAACCAGGCCGCGTCCCGCGTTCGAGGGGGCTTCGAGGACCTGATCCTCGCCGGTGGTGTCGAGTCGATGAGCCGGGTCGCCATGGGCTCCGACGGAGGCGCCTGGGCGTCCGACCCGGCCACGGCCTTCAAGGCGGGCTTCGTTCCGCAGGGCATCGGCGCCGACCTGATTGCGACCATCGAGGGGTGGAGCCGAGACGACGTGGACGCGTACGCCGCGGAGTCCCACCACCGCGCCGCGAAGGCCTGGGCGAACGGCTACTTCGGCGGCGCCGTCGTTCCCGTCCGGGACATCAACGGCCTCGTCGTGCTCGACCACGACGAGACGATCCGCCCCGACACCAGCCCCGAGGGCCTCGCCGGCCTGAAGGCCAGCTTCGCCGGCATCGGCGCCGACGCCGGCTTCGACGACGTCGCGCTGGAGAAGTACCACTGGGTGGAGAAGATCAACCACGTCCACCACGCCGGCAACTCGTCGGGCATCGTCGACGGCGCCGCCCTGATGGCCATCGGCTCAGAGGAGGTCGGCACCGACCTGGGCCTGACGCCGCGGGCCCGCATCATCGACACCGCCGTGTCCGGCGCCGACCCGACGATCATGCTGACCGGTCCTGCGCCGGCCGCCCGCAAGGCGCTCGGCAAGGCGGGCCTCGAGGTCAGCGACATCGACCTGTTCGAGATCAACGAGGCGTTCGCAGCGGTCGCCATGCGGTTCATGCGCGACCTGGACATCAGCGACGAGATCACCAACGTCAACGGCGGCGCGATCGCGATGGGTCACCCGCTGGGCGCGACCGGCGCGATGATCCTCGGCACCCTCATCGACGAGCTCCAGCGCCGCGACCTGCGTCGCGGCCTCGCGACGCTCTGCGTCGGCGGCGGCATGGGCATCGCGACCATCGTCGAGCTCGTCTGAGCTTCCCTCATCTCGTTCACGCCTTTCACGAACAGGACTTCCATGACCACCAGCACCGAACAGCAGACTGCAGTCCACTACGAGAAGGACGCGGACGGGGTCGTCACGTTGACCCTCGACGACCCGACGTCCAGCGCCAACACGATGACCGACCTCTACCAGGAGTCGATGCGACGGGCCGTCGACCGGCTCTACGACGAGATCGCCGAGGACGAGAAGAGCGTGACGGGCGTCGTCGTCGCGAGCGCGAAGAAGACCTTCTTCGCCGGTGGCAACCTGAACAACATGATGCGCGCGACCAAGGATGATGCCCAGCGCGTCTTCGACCTGGCCGAGAGCGTCAAGGCTGGCCTTCGCCGCCTCGAGAAGTTCCCGCGCCCCGTCGTCGCGGCCATCAACGGCGCCGCCCTCGGCGGCGGGCTCGAGATCTGCCTCGCCTGCAACCACCGCGTGATCGTCGACGACGACAAGGTCGAGATCGGCCTGCCCGAGTCCTCGCTCGGTCTGCTGCCCGGAGGTGGCGGCGTCACCCGCGTCATCCGCCTCCTCGGCCTGCAGACCGGCCTGATGGAAGTCCTGCTGACCGGGGCCCGGTTCAAGCCTCAGGCAGCCAAGGACAAGGGACTGGTCGACGAGCTGGTCGCGACCCGCGAGGAGCTGGTCCCGGCGGCCAAGGCCTGGATCAAGGCCAATCCTGAGTCCGCGCAGAACCCGTGGGACGCCCCCGGCTACAAGATGCCCGGAGGCACGCCGCGGTCCCCAGCGCTGGCGGGCTTCCTGCCGGCGTTCCCGGCGCTGCTGCGCAAGCAGACCAAGGGTGCCATCTACCCGGCCGCGCGGGCGATCCTGTCTGCCGCCGTCGAGGGGGCCCAGGTCGACTTCGACACCGCCTCGCGGATCGAGTCGCGCTACCTGACCAACCTGATCGTCAACCAGGGCTCGAAGAACATGATCCAGGCGTTCTTCTTCGACCTGCAGGCGATCAGCTCCGGTTCGCTGCGCCCCCAGGGGATCCCGCCGTACAAGGCAGTCAAGGTCGGGGTGCTCGGGGCCGGGATGATGGGAGCGGGCATCGCCTACTCGTGCGCACGTGCCGGAATGGAGGTCGTCCTCAAGGACGTCTCAGCCGAGAACGCCGAGAAGGGCAAGGCCTACTCCGAGAAGTTGATCGACAAGGCGATCTCGCGGGGCAAGTCCACTGACGAGAAGAAGGCCGAGCTGCTCGGTCGGATCATGGCCACCGCCGAGCCGTCCGACCTCGCGGGATGCGACCTCGTCATCGAGGCCGTCTTCGAGGACCCGGCGCTGAAGGCCAAGGTCTTCGCGGAGATCATGCCGTTCGTCAACCCGGACGCACTGCTCTGCTCCAACACCTCGACGCTGCCGATCACCGAGCTGGCCTCGGGCGTCGACCGGCCGGCCGACTTCATCGGGCTGCACTTCTTCAGCCCGGTCGACAAGATGCCCCTGGTCGAGATCATCCGTGGCGAGGCGACCTCCGACGAGGCGCTGGCCAAGGCCTACGACGTCGTGCAGCAGATTCGCAAGACACCGATCGTGGTCAACGACAGCCGCGGCTTCTACACCTCCCGCGTCATCGGCACGATGGTCAACGAAGGCCTGGCCATGCTGGCCGAGGGCGTGCACCCGGTCTCGCTGGAGCGGGCCGCGACCCAGGACGGTTACCCGGTCGGCACCCTGCAGCTCAGCGACGAGCTCAACATGGAGCTGATGGACAAGATCGCCACGGCCAGCCAGGACGCCGCCGAGCGCGACGGCACGGCGTACACCCCGCACCCCGGCTCGGCCGTCGTGACCCGGATGATCGAGCTCGGCCGCCCGTCGCGGCTCAAGGGCGCCGGCTTCTACGAGTACGACGAGTCCGGCAAGCGGCTCGGTCTGTGGAGCGGTCTCGCGGAGAACTTCCCGGTGGCCGAGCCGCAGATCCCGTTCGAGGACGTGCAGGAGCGGCTCCTCTTCGCCGAGGCTCTCGAGACCGCGAAGTGCTTCGCGGAGGGCGTGATCACCTCGGCGGCCGCCGCGAACATCGGCTCGATCATGGGCATCGGCTTCCCACCCAGGACCGGAGGCGCGGCCCAGTTCATGACTGGCTACGAGGCTCGGTCCGGTTCCGGGGAAGCGGGCGAGATCGGGCTCGGCGCCTTTGTGAAGCGGGCCGACGAGCTCGCCGAGGCGTACGGCGACCGGTTCCGGCCCACGGCCTACCTCCGCGACCTGGCGTCCTCGGGCGGTTCTCTTCCGGCCTGACCCGAGCCGGCGCGACCGGCCGCTCTCGAACACCCCGAGTCGGCGCGGGTTTCCTCCTATCGGCGGAAAACCGTGCCGACTCGGGCCATTTCCGGGCAAACCTGCGCCGACGCGGGGTTGGGCAAGGAGGATGGCCGGATGACCGACTCCCTCCCCGTCGTCGACGTGCGCGGCCTGCACGTCCGGTTCGGAGAGGTGGAGGCCGTTGCCGGAGTGGACCTCCAGGCGTACGCCGGGCAGGCCACCGCGCTGCTGGGTCGTAACGGCGCCGGGAAGTCCACCACCATGCGGGTGCTCGCCGGCGTCGTCCCGCCCACCGCAGGCCGGGCGATCGTCGCGGGTCATGACGTCCACACGGAGACCCTCCGGGTCAAGCAGCTCGTCGGATACTGCCCCGACGTGGGCGGTCTCGTGCCCCGGGCGACGCCGTGGGAACACCTGCAGCTGTCGGCTCGCCTGCGCCGGATGGACCACTGGGAGGATCGCGCCCGGGATCTGCTGGAGCGGTTCGAGCTCGGCGACGTGGCGCACCGGGTCACCGCCGGCTTCTCGCACGGCATGGGGCGGCGGCTGTCCGTGGTCCTGGCCGCGTTGCACGAACCCCGGGTGCTGCTCCTCGACGAGCCGTTCGACGGCGTCGACCCGATCGGCGTCGAGGCCACCTTCGACGTCATCGCGGATGCCCGGTCGCACGGGGCGTGTGTCCTCGTCTCCACACACCTGCGCGAGCTCGCGATCGAGGCGTGCACCACGATCCTGGTGCTGCGCGGCGGGTCCCGGGTCGCAACGATGGCCGCCGCGGAGATGGCCGGAGAAGAGGGGGCCCGTGCCTACCGCGGTCTCCTCGACTAGCCCCAACTCTGCCCTGCGCGCGGTCGCCGACGTCGGCCACCTGATGCGCTTTCGTGCTGGGACCGTGCGCCGACGGGGGCGGCTGCCGCTCACCGTCGCCCTCTTCGTCGCCATCACGGCAGCGGTCGCCGTCGGTCCGGCTCTCGTCGAGGGCGCGGGCGGGGAGGGCCGGGGTCTGGACGTGCTGGTCCTGCTGCCGACCGCCCTGGCCGGCTTCACCGCGCTGACGGTCCTGTCGGCGGTCGCGTCGGGAGGTGGCCGCGAGCTCATCCCGCACGAGCAGGCGTGGGCGTTTCCGGTCAGCCCGACGACTGACCACCTCGGCGCACTGCTCCTCGCGCCCCTGAACATTTCCTGGCTTCTCCAGGCCTGGACCCTGCTCGGGGCCACGGCGTATGCCGTCGGGCCGGACCGGCTGCCGGAGGCCCAGGTCATCGTCGTGCTCTGGGTCATGGCGTCGACAGCGGGTGCCCAGGTACTGGCCTGGTCGATCGAGGGCGTACGTCGGGTCCCGCACGGCATCGTCGGCGTCAGGCTGCTGACCGTCGTGGTCCTCGGGCTCGCCCTCGGTCTGCAGATGGCCAACTACCTGGTCGTCCTGCTCGACCAGATCCCGACGAGGTTGCTCGTGGTCGCCATGGTCGACGGGATGTCGCTCCGCTGGGCGGCAACGGTGGCAGTGGTCGCGATCTCGATCGTCGTCTCGGTCGTCCTGGGGGCGGTCCCGGCCCACATCGCGTCGCGACGCGTGCCGCGCGACCAGGTCGAGATCGAGTCCGGGGGTCACGAGGCCCGCCCGGACCCGCGGTCACCACTCCTGGGGCTGATTCGCACGGACCGTGCCTCGGTCTGGCGGTCGGTGCCGATGCGCCGGGGGCTGGTCGTCCTCGCGGTCGGGCCGGGTCTCGTTGCCCTGCTCGGCGATCTGCCGTGGAACTCGCTGACGATCCTGCCGGGCCTGGTGGCCTCGGGCGGGGCGTTGCTGTTCGGCGTCAACGCCTGGTGTCTCGAGGGCCGCGGGAGCCTGTGGCGCGAGAGTCTCCCGGTCGAGCCGACCCTGGTCTTCGCGGCCCGCGCGTGGGTGCTCGCGGAGTTCCTCCTGGCCGCATCCGGCGTCACGGTCGCCCTCGGGAGCGTCCGGGCCGGGGTCCCCAACGCGCCCGAGCTCACCGCCCTGCTGTGCACCGTTGTGGTCGTCACCGTGCAGGTCGTCGCTGCCGGGATGCGCTGGTCGGGGCAGCGGCCGTTCGCGGCCGACCTGCGGGCGGCTCGTTCGACCCCCGCCCCACCAGTCGTCATGGTCGGCTACTCGAGTCGGCTCGCGATCAGCACCACCGTGACCGGCCTGGTCTTCTCGGGCGTGGCCCGGCTGCCGGACTGGCAGGTGTCGATCCTGATCGCGGTGCCGTTCGTCGCCTGGTCGTCGGTCCGGCTGCTGCGCGCGAGGGCCGTGTGGATCGACCCCGTCGAGCGGGCCCGGATCACCACCACGGTCGCGGTCTGACGGACCGCGTCGGACCGCCCGGTCGGCACGTCTCTTCAGGACTCCTCGGGCACCCAGCGGGACCCGCCGATCTTCCCACTAATGTCGGGACCATGGACTTCTCTCCCTCACCCCGCGCCGCGGATCTCACCGCACGCGTCGCGGCGTTCATTGCCGAGGAGATCGAGCCGATCGAGGCCGGCTACCACCATGATCTCGCCGAGCTCCGTCGAACCGGCGACCCTTGGCAGCCGCTCCCGGTCATCGAGGAGCTGAAGGCGAAGGCACGCAAGCTCGGGCTCTGGAACCTCTTCCTGCCGTTCGAGCACGCGGGGGAGTACGCCGCGCGGTTCGGAACGGACGGCGGCGAGGGCCTGACCAACGTCGACTACGCCCCGATCGCTGAGCTGACCGGGCGATCCGCGATCGCGCCGTTGGTCCTGAACTGCAACGCCCCCGACACGGGCAACATGGAGGTGCTGCTCCGCTACGGCACCGAGGAACAGCGGGCGACCTGGCTGGAGCCATTGCTCGACGGTCGGATCCGGTCGGCCTTCACGATGACGGAGCCCGACGTTGCGTCGTCGGACGCGACCAACATGGAGGCCACCGCGGTCGTCGACGGCGACGAGATGGTGATCAACGGGCGCAAGTGGTGGTCCACCGGGGTCGGGCACCCGGACTGCAAGATCTTCGTCTTCATGGGCCTCACCGACCCGGACGCCGACCGTCACCACCGGCACTCGATGGTGCTGGTGCCGCGCGAAGCCCCGGGGGTGAAGGTGGAGCGGCTGCTCAACACCATGGGTCTGTACGACGAGCCGCTCGGCCACGGTGAGGTCTCGTTCACCGACGTCAGGGTCCCGTTGGCCAACGTGATCAGCGGTCCGGGGCAGGCCTTCGCGATAGCCCAGGGTCGTCTCGGCCCCGGGCGCGTGCATCACTGCATGAGGCTGATCGGGCTCGCCGAGCTCGCCCTCGAGCTGGCCTGCAAGCGAGCGCTTGCGCGCACGGCGTTCGGCAAGCCGATCGCGAACCTCGGCGGCAACCGGGAGCGGATCGCGGACGCCCGGATCGCCATCGACCAGGCCCGGCTGCTCGTCCTGAACGCGGCCTGGAAGCTCGACGTGGGCGGTTCGCTGAACGCGCTCTCCGAGGTGTCCCAGATCAAGGTGGCGGTCCCCAACATGGCCCAGAAGGTCATCGACATGGCGATGCAGATCCACGGCGGTGGCGGACTCTCCGACGACTTCCCACTCGCCGGCGCCTGGACGTCCGCGCGCGCCCTGCGGCTTGCTGACGGACCGGACGAGGTGCACCGAGGCGTCGTGGCCAGGCTGGAGCTCGGCAAGTACGGCGCCACAAGGTGACAGACACGACCCGACCCCGGCGGATCCTGATCACCGGGGCCGCGTCCGGACTCGGTGCGGCGCTGGCCGACGCCTTCGAGGCGCGCGGGGACGAGGTGCTCAGAACCGACCTGGCACCAGGACCGTCCGCGGCGGCAGCGTCCGACGGCGGGGAACCCGCCTACCTGCCGCTCGACATCACCCAGGACGACGACTGGGCGACCGCCCTGGCTCACGTCGAGCGGACCTGGGGCGGGCTCGACGTCCTGGTCAACAACGCCGGCGTGGCGGGCGGTGGCCGCCTCGATGTCGCGACGCTCGACGAGTGGCAGTGGATCACCGAGATCAACCTCTTCGGCGTGGTGCGCGGGACGCGCACCTTCGTGCCGATGTTCAAGCGACAGGGCTCGGGCACGATCGTCAACGTCGCCTCGCTCGCCGGCCTGGTGCACCCGGCAGGCATGGCTTCGTACAACGCGGTGAAGGCCGCAGTCGTCGCCCTCACCGAGACGACCGGCCACGAGCTAGCGGCGTACGGCGTGACCGCCCACGTCGTCTGTCCGTCGTACTTCAGGACCAACCTGATGGCGTCGATGCGCGGCGCCGACGCCGAGCTCGGAGCGATCATCGCGGGCCTGGTTGCGAGCTCCTCGATCACCGCCGACGACATCGCGGCGGCCGTTCTCGAGGGGCTGGACCGCGGTGACGAGATCATCGTGCCGGACCGGCCGGCGCGCGACGCCTACGCACTCAAGCAGCACGACCGGGCGGCGTACGACTCCGTCATGCGGGCCCAGGCGACCAAGCTGCACAGGGGGATGGCGTGAGCGCCGACGAGGGCAACCCGGCGAAGCCGGTCCGCGAGGAGGACGCGTTCGACGTCGATGCCGTGGCGGCCTGGCTGCGCACCCAGGCAACCGCCCTGCCTGATGGGTGGAGCGACGACGACCTGACCGGGACGCCCGAGGTGCGGCAGTTTCCCGGGGGCGCCTCGAACCTGACGTACCTGCTCCGCTACGCGCCGAGGGGCGGAAGCCCGCGCGACCTGATCCTGCGGCGGCCGCCGATCGGGGTGAAGGCCGCGAGCGCCCACGACATGGGCCGCGAGTTCCGCATCCAGTCCGCGCTCGCGCCTGTCTTCCCGTACGTCGCCACGATGGTCGGCTTCTGTCAGGACCCGAAGGTCATCGGCTCCGACTTCTACGTGATGGAGAAGCTGGACGGCACGATCGTGCGCCGGGACCTCCCCTGGGAGCTCGCGCCCGAGGATGCCGGCACGTTGTGCACCAACGCCTTCGAGGTGCTCATCGCCCTGCACTCGGTCGACGTCGACAGCCAGCCCGAGCTGGCCCGACTCGGCCGCGGCGAGGGCTACGTCGCGCGTCAGGTCTCGGGCTGGACGGATCGCTTCGAGAAGGCCCGCACCGAGGACACCGGTGACTGGACCGAGATCGTGGCCTGGCTCGACGCCCACCAGCCCGGGGATGTGGGACAGCGACTCATCCACAACGACTTCCGGCTCGACAACATCGTGCTGGCGCCCGACGACCCGCTACGAATCCTCGGCGTCCTCGACTGGGAGATGGCGACGGTCGGTGACCCGCTGATGGATCTCGGCGGCTCGATGGCCTACTGGATCGAGCCGGGCGACGACGAGTTCTTCCAGATGTTCCGGCGCCAGCCGTCCACCGCTCCGGGCATGTGGACCCGCGCCCAGATCGTCGAGCACTACTGCGACCGGATGGGCTACTCGGTCACGCCCGAGCAGTGGCGGTTCTACGAGGTCTTCGGGTTGTTCCGACTGGCCGTCATCGCCCAACAGATCTGGTACCGCTACTTCCACAAGCAGACGACCAACGAGGCGTACGCCGTGTTCGGTCCGGCCGTCGGCTACCTCGAGACCCGCTGTCGCCAGCTGCTCGCCTCGGACCCGAGCGGCTCCTGATGGGGGTCCTACTCCTCGTCCGGCACGGGCAGGCGTCGTTCGGGGCCGAGGACTACGACGTCCTCTCGGACCTAGGGTGGGAGCAGAGCCGACGACTGGGGCGCTGGCTGTCCGAGCGGGGCGTGCGGCCCGACGTCATCCTGCGCGGTGACATGAAGCGGCACCGAGACACCGTCGAGGCCATGAAGGCTGGCTCCGCCGGGGTGTCGCGCTCCGAGGTCGACCAGGGCTGGAACGAGTTCGACCACCTCGGCGTGGTCGGGGCGCTCAGTCGTTCCGGGGCCGGCCTGCCGACGGGTCGAGACCTCGACCGGCGCGAGTTCCAGCAAGCCTTCGAGCTCGCGACCCAGCGCTGGACGGGGGGCGAAAACGACGCCGACTACCCCGAGACGTACGCAGCGTTCCGGTCCCGGGTGGCCGCCGCCCTGGAACGGGCCAGCGCCGCCGCGGGTCCGGGCGGCACGGTGGCGGTGATCAGCTCGGGCGGCCCGATCGCGGCAGTCTGCGCGGCGCTCGTCGACCCGACCGGGGAAGATCCCGCGACGTTCGCCCGACTCTGGGGACGCTTCAACACCGTCTGCGTCAACACCGCCGTGACCCGGGTCGTCGTCGGCTCGACTGGCTCGCGGTTGCTCACGTTCAACGAGCACCCGCATCTCGACGGGGACCTGATCACCTACCGCTGAGTGGTGAGTGGGGCGTTGAGCCCGCGCGGACCCCTCGGCGCCCAGGGTCGCCGACCTTGCCAAGCAGGCCTGCGCGTTGAACGAACGGTCGTTCACGCAGAAACGAGCAGAGGCCCAGGCACGGTCGCTCGGGACGAGGACTGGGAACTGCCTGTGGATGAACGCGTCGCCGAGAGCCGGATTGTGCTGCAGTGTCTGGATGCCTCGCCTCCTCGACACCGGTGACCGCGCTGACGTCATCGCCGCCGCAATGGCGCGGATCATCAGCACTCGCGGCTCCGAGGCGCTGTCGATGCGCGCCCTCTCTGCCGAGTGCGGCATCAGCCCCGCGAGCATCCTCCAGCACCTCACGAACGAGGAGCGGGTGTTGCGTGTGTCCGCGCAGCGGTGGACGCGGCCTGGGCGGAAACGCGCCGAGTGAGGGCCCGGATGGAGCTGACGGGCGCATTCCTGCCGGGCGACGATGACGAGGTGCACGACGTGGTCGTCTGGCTGGGCCTGCTCGGGATCGGCGCCAACAACCCAGGGGTGGCCAGGGCGCTCAGGCTGGACGCGGAAGCCGAGCGCGATCTGCTCCATCGCGTCACCGGTGGGGGGTTGGACGAGGCGGGCCTGGACACACTCGTCGCGATCATCCACGGACTGCGGCTCGCCGTGTGTGCTCCCGAGGCCCCCATGTCGGTGGCGCGAGCTGCCGACCTGCTCGATCGCTACGTACGGAGCCGTGTCACATCAGCCGCTTGAACACTCCGAGCGGCGCGTGCTTCATCACCACGGACAACGGTGCCCAGGGGAGCGGGGGGACGCAGGCCGAGTCGACCTCCTTCTCGATGGCGGCCACCATCGAGCGCACGCCCTTCTCCGTCGACACCATCAGCCTCTGCTCGGATGCGACGTGCTCGTTCATCTCCGAAGCGATGTAGCCCGGGTACAGCACGGTCACCTTGATCGGCTTGCCGTGGAACTCGTTGCGCAACCCCTCTGCGAGATGGGCGACGCCGGCCTTCGTGGCGGCGTACGTCGTCATGGTCTTGGGCATGCCCCGCATCGCGGACATCGAGGACACCATCACGAGGTGCCCGGAGTTCTGGGCCCGGAAGACCTCCATCGCCGCTTCAGCCTGGGCGAGTGCTCCGACGAAGTTGGTCATCGCGGTCTCCTTGTTGGCCGCGAAGCCCCCGGTGCCCAGCGGTGCGCCCTTGCCGAGCCCGGCGTTGATGACGACGCGGTCGATGGTGCCGAACGCCTCGGCGAAGCCTCGGAACGCGGCAAAGACCTGATCGTCGTCGTTGACGTCCATTGCGCAGATCTCCACCCGGCAGGCCGGGTGCGTGGCCGTGATCTCCGTCCGCAACTCCTCGAGCCGGTCGACCCGGCGTGCGCACAGGGCGAGGTCGTTGCCCTTGGCGGCGAACTGGCGGGCCATCTCGGCGCCCAGTCCTGAGGAGGCGCCGGTGATCAGGATCGTCGTCATGCGCCGAAGTGTGGCGCATCCGGGAGCGGTGCTCCTACGGGGCCGTCTTCTCGTTGATCACGATGGTTCCCACGATCTTGTCCGCGAACGTCTGGCGCTTGGCGTCCCACAGCGGCCAGAGGTACCCGATGTAGCACAGCTCGTCGGCGATGTGGGCGAGCTGGCGCACGAACGCCATGCCGACGCCGACCGGTCGACCGGTGAGCTCCTTGACGAGCCTGATGCCCACGGCGCGCTTCCCGAGGGTGGCGCCCGTGCGGCCCTGCCGGACACAGATGTTCCAGAGGCTGAAGCCGATGGCAAGCCCGGCCCCGGCGACGACCAGCGTGATCGCAGCGGGGCTCGGGTCTTCGAAGTGTCTCGTGACGGTTCCGTCGGGATTGGTGGACGGGTACGACGCGGACATCAACCAGACGTATCCCACGAAGAGCGGGAACGACGCAGCCAGCGACAGGAGCGTGTCGATGACTCTCGCGAGCGCTCGCATGCCCCAGTGGCTGTAGGCCGGGACAGGAGCGTAGAAGCCCGGTGCGCCGTACGACGGCTGGCCATGGGGATCACTGCCGTACGTGGACATGGAGCCCCTTGCGAGTGAGAAGTGGCGGTCAGCGTAGTGGGGCGGCCGGCCACCAACTCGCCAGGGTCGGCTTCACCCACAAGGGTCTTTCCTGAGTCACGTACGAGTCACAGAACGATTTCCCGTGCCCGGACCCCTTGACGCGACGCAGAGCGTGACCTTGGGTTAGGCAGCACCTCTTGTGCGTGCGACGACCGTCGAGCGCAAATGTTCATTCGGTAGGGGAGAAAAATTCGTGTCAATTCCCAGCTCCGGTACGAGGTCGCGTCGCCGCCGCCTCGGCCTGTTCTCTGCAGGAGTGGTCGTCACCGGCCTCCTTGCCGGGATTCCCGTCGCCACCGCGGCAGATGCGTCCTCGGGCTCCAACGCCGGCGCCGTCGCCTCGACGACAACGCGGCTCACGCCCGGTCGCTACGTCGTCCTGCTGCGTGAGCCCAGCGCCGCCCGCTACAACGGCGGCAACCCCCGCTTCGCGGCCACCCGGTCCCAGGGCCAGCAGTTCCGGGCCGACAACGCCCGGGTGCGCGCCTACACCGCGCACCTGCGCGCCGCTCAGAGCTCCATCGCGCGCGAGGTCGGCGTGGATGTGGACCGCAGCTACACGATCGCCTCCAACGGATTCTCCGCGAGCCTGACGACGAAGCAGGCGCTCGAGCTCTCCACCGACCGTCGAGTCCTGCTCGTCCAGAAGGACAAGCTGGTCAAGGCCGACACCTGGAACACCCCGGACTTCCTGGGTCTCACGGGCAAGAACGGTTCGTGGCCCACGCACGGGGGACGGCTGAAGGCCGGTGACGGCATCGTCGTCGCCGACCTCGACTCCGGCATCTGGCCCGAGGCGAGGTCCTTCGGTGGCCGGCACCTGACCGAGAGCCCGAAGACCAAGTGGGACGTCTCGCGCACCGGCACCGCGACCCGGATGGAGAAGGCCGACGGTGGTGTCTTCAACGGCCAGTGCGAGCTCGGCGAGGAGTTCACCGCTGACAACTGCAACACCAAGCTGATCGGAGCCCGCTCCTACTCCGAGGGCTATCTCGCCGGCGGCAACACGCTGCTCGACACCGACTACCTCTCCCCTCGGGACGGCAACGGTCACGGCACCCACACGGCCAGCACCGCCGCCGGCAAGGTGGTCGACAACGTCGAGACCGAAGGCGTCAAGTTCGGCAAGATCTCGGGCATGGCGCCCGCCGCCAAGATCGCCGCCTACAAGGTCCTCTGGGAGCAGGAGGACGGCACGGCGTCCGGTACGACGAGTGACATCGTGGCCGCGATCGACGACGCGGTGTCCGACGGCGCCGACGTCATCAACTTCTCGATCTCGGGTGCAACCGACACCGTCCTCGAGGCCACGGAGCTGGCGTTCGAGGGCGCGGCCGAGGCTGGAGTGTTCGTCTCGGCGTCTGCCGGCAACAGCGGGCCGACGCCGGGCACGGTGGCGCACAACAGCCCCTGGCTGACCACGGTGGCCGCCACCACGCACCACAACTTCGACAACACCCTCGTCCTCGGCAACGGCCGGAAGATCGTCGGCGCCTCGGTCGCCAACAAGCCGCTCAGCTCGAAGAAGCTCGTCGACGCCGGGGAGAGTGTCGTCACCGGCGGCGACGCCGACGACGCCGCTCTCTGCGGCCCCGACACGCTTGACCCGACCAAGGTGTCCGGCACGATCGTGGTCTGCCTCCGCGGCGTCTACGACCGGGTCGCGAAGAGTGCCGAGGTCAAGCGAGCGGGTGGTGCCGGCATGGTGCTGGTCAACCCGACCCCGAACAGTCTCGACGCGGACTTCCACGCGGTGCCGACCATCCACATCTCCGACACCGACGGCGCCACGGTCTTCCACTACCTCGCCGCCAAGGGAGCGGCCGCGACGGCGTCCTTCGTCGTCGGCAACATCACCAACCGGGTGACCCCCCTTCCGCAGGTGGCCGGGTTCTCCTCGCGCGGGCCCGCGGTCGCGAACGACGCGGACATCCTCAAGCCGGACATCGGCGCCCCCGGTGTCAGCGTGCTGGCCGCGGTGGCGCCCCCGACGAACTCCGGACGTCACTTCGACCTCTACTCCGGTACGTCGATGGCCGCTCCGCACATCACAGGTCTCGCCGCCTTCATGCTGGGCGTGCACCCGACCTGGACCCCGCAGCGCATCCAGTCGTCGATGATGACGACCGCCAAGCGGGTGAAGGGTGCTGGGGGACACCTCTCGAGGGACCTGTTCGCCGAAGGGGCGGGCAACGTGAACCCGAAGAGGTTCTTCGACCCGGGTCTGCTCGTGATGTCGACGCCGCGCCAGTGGCTGGGCTTCATCACCGACCAGGGTCTCAACACCGGCGTCCCGGCGCTCGCGGCCAAGGACATCAACCTGCCGTCCATGGCTCAGGGCCAAGTCACGTCGTCGACCACGTTCACCCGTCAGGTCGTGTCAACGATGACGGGCACGTGGAAGGTGTCGATCGACCTGCCGGGCTTCGCCTCGACCCCAAGCGTCACCAAGGTCGTGTCCAAGCGACCCGGTGACATCCAGGACATCACCTTCGACTTCACCCGCACCACGGCACCTCTGGGCCAGTTCTCGAAGGGCTACGTCACTCTCACCGGGCCGACGACCGTCAAGCTGCCCGTGGCCCTGCGGCCCGTGTCGGTGAAGGCGCCGGCGTCGGTCGAGGGCACGGGTGTGTCCGGGTCGATCAACGTCCCGATCACGGCCGGCTTCACCGGCGACCTGCCGATCGACGTCACCGGTCTCGCCAAGGCCGTCTCGACGAGCGACTCGGTGGCCACTAACGGTGCCGACCTCCACTGCGTCACCGTCACGGACGGCACCAAGCTGGCCCGGTTCGACGTGGACGCTGCGGACAACTCGGCCGACCTGGACATGTACGTCTACGCGTCCGGCTCGTGTGACCCGGCGGACGCCTTCGCCCTCGCTGGCCAGTCCGCCACCGGGTCCGCAGACGAGTCGGTGACCCTGAACAGTCCCGATCCCGGGACGTACCTCGTCGAGGTCGACGGCTTCGCGGCCGGCACCGCCGGCAGTCCGATGGCTTACCGGTTCGACTTCTACGACGTCGACGCCTCGGCGACGCTGGGCAACCTGACTGCTACGCCGAACCCGGTGCCCGTGGTCAACCAGGAGGAGACGTCGTTCGACGTGAGCTGGACGGGTCTGGATCCGGCCGGCCACTACCTCGGCATCCTCGAGTACGAAGGTGCCCTGGCTCCCACGATGGTCTTCGTGACCAGCTGACGCAGCACTGACCGGTCCGCCGGTCAGCCGCCCGAGCGCTCGGCGCCCGGGGTC
>JAOPXM010000070.1 GCA_025965125.1 Nocardioides sp. | reverse complement strand
TCCAAGTGCTCGCGCATCGTCGGTGACGTGATGGGCCAGTACCACCCGCACGGCGACACGGCGATCTACGACACCCTCGTCCGTCTGGCGCAGCCCTGGGTCATGCGTGCGCCGATGATCTCCGGGCAGGGCAACTTCGGCTCGCCGGGCAACGACTCCGCCGCCGCGATGCGCTACACCGAGTGCCGGATGGCCCCGCTGGCACTCGAGATGGTGCGCGACATCGGCGAGGAGACCGTCGACTTCCAGCCCAACTACGACGGTCGCTCGCAGGAACCCACCGTCCTGCCGGCGCGCTACCCCAACCTCCTGGTCAACGGATCGGCCGGCATCGCGGTCGGCATGGCCACCAACATTCCCCCGCACAACCTCCGCGAGGTCGCGGCCGGTGCCCAGTGGGCGCTCGAGCACCCCGACGCCACCCGCGAGGAGCTCCAGGACGCACTCGTGGAGCGGATCAAGGGCCCCGACTTCCCCAACGGTGCGCTGATCGTCGGCCGCGAGGGCATCGAGCAGGCCTACCGCACCGGTCGTGGATCGGTCACGCAGCGCGCGGTCATCGAGATCGACGAGGACAACCGCGGCCGCACCTGCCTCTCGATCACCGAGCTGCCCTACATGGTCAACCCGGACAACCTGGCGCTCAAGATCGCCGAGCTCGCCGACTCCGGCAAGGTGCAGGGCATCTCCGACGTCCGCGACGACTCCTCCGGTCGCACCGGGCAACGGCTGGTCGTGGTGCTGCGTCGAGACGCCGTGGCCCGGGTGGTGCTCAACAACCTCCTCAAGCACACCGAGCTGCAGACCAACTTCAGTGCCAACATGCTGGCGCTGGTCGACCAGGTGCCGCGCACGCTCACCATCGACCAGTTCATCAGCAACTGGGTGACCCACCAGATCGAGGTCATCCAGCGCCGGACGCAGTTCCGGCTCACCGAGGCCGAGCGCCGCGCCCACGTCTTGCGCGGCCTGGTCAAGGCGCTCGACATGCTCGATGAGGTGATCGCGCTGATCCGGCGTTCGCCCGAGGTCGAGGACGCCCGCGACGGTCTGATCGAGCTGCTCGACATCGACGAGATCCAGGCGACGGCGATCCTCGACCTGCAGCTGCGTCGCCTGGCGGCCCTGCAGCGCCAGAAGATCATCGACGACCTGGCCGAGATCGAGCGACTGATCGCCGACCTCGAGGGCATCCTGGCCAGCGAGCCGCGGCAGCGGCAGATCATCTCCGACGAGCTCACCGAGATCGTCGAGAAGTACGGCAACGACCGCCGTACCCAGATCATCGCGGCGGACGGCGACCTCTCCATGGAGGACCTGATCCCCGACGAGGACCTCGTCGTGTCGATCACCCGGGGCGGCTACGCCAAGCGAACCCGCGCCGACCAGTACCGCACCCAGAAGCGGGGCGGCAAGGGAGTGCGCGGCGCGACCCTGCGCGGCGACGACGTGGTCGAGCACTTCATCTCGACCACCAACCACCACTGGCTGCTGTTCTTCACCACGGCCGGACGGGTCTACCGCACCAAGGCCTACAACCTCCCCGAGGCCTCGCGCGACGCCAAGGGCGGTCACGTAGCGGGTCTGCTGTCGTTCCAGCCCGACGAGAACATCGCGCAGGTGCTGGCAATCCGCGACTACGAGCAGGCTCCCTACCTCGTGCTCGCCACGCGCAACGGACTGGTCAAGAAGACCAGGCTCGGCGACTACAACAGCCCGCGCCAGGCAGGCGTCATCGCGATCAACTTCCGCGAGGACGACGACGAGCTGATCGGTGCGGAGCTCGTCAATGCCGAGGACGACATCCTGCTCGTCTCCCGCAAGGGACAGGCGATCCGGTTCCGTGCCAACGACACCCAGCTGCGGCCCATGGGCCGGGCCACGTCCGGCGTGTCAGGCATGAAGTTCCGCGCCGGCGACTCGCTGCTGTCCATGTCCGTCATCCGGGCCGCGCAGGTCGCGGCCGAGGTCGCGGCCGGGCTCAGCGAGCACAACGAGGACTCGCCCAACGTCGAACCGCTCGTCGACCCGAGCGAGGTCAAGCCGCAGTACGTCTTCACGATGACCGACGGGGGCTTCGCCAAGCGCACCCGCATCTCGGACTACCGCCTGCAGTCGCGGGGCGGCCTCGGGATCAAGGCGATGTCACTGGCCAACGAGGACCGAGGCGGTCTGGTCGGCGGCTTCATCGTCGTCGACGGCGACGAGATCCTGTCCATCACGCAGGCCGGCCAGGTGGTGCGCAGCCCGATCAACGACGAGTTCCGGGCGTCTGGCCGCGCCACGATGGGCGTCAAGTTCGTGACCCCCAAGCCCGGCGATGCCGTGGCCGTGGTCGCGCGGTCGGTGGAGGCGAAGGACGAGGACGACGCCGACGAGGCGGCCGCTGCCGAGTCGTCGGATGTGGCGCCGGATGCAACAATCGACGAGACCACATCCGTATCCGTCGCCGACGTGGCCGAGGACGAGGCGCAGGACGAAGGGGACAGTGAGGGCCGATGACGGACCGTTCCGCCGACCGCACCTCCACCCGGACCGCTCCCGATCGCACGGGAGCGGCCAGTGACGCGACAGCGCGCCCACCGCTCGGTGAGCGCATCTCGGCGAAGCTGTCCAGATCCGTCGACGAGCACCGCGCCAGCTCGGAGCCCGGGTCCACGACGATGGCCACCAAGGCGGCCACCGGCGCGCGACCCACACGCCGGGCTCGCCTGCGGCTGACCCGGGTCGACCCGTGGTCGGTGATGAAGACCGCGTTCCTGCTGTCCATCGCGTTCGGCATCGTCACGATCGTGTCCGTGCTGATGGTCTGGACGGTCCTCGACGCCGCCGGAGTCTGGACGTCGATCAACAACACCGTGCGCGATGTCGTCGGCGGCCAGGAGGCGGGGAACTTCGACGTCACGAACTACGTCGGCACGTCGCGGGTGCTCGGTTTCACGATGGTGGTTGCGGTCATCGACGTGGTGCTGCTGACCGCGATCGCGACCCTCGGAGCGTTCCTCTACAACATGGCCGCCGCACTGCTCGGAGGCATCGAGGTCACCCTCGCCGAGGACAGCTGAGGGTCGATTTCCCAGCGCCCACGCCGTTTTGTCGGGCTCCTCAGCGGTGGGGTAGTGTTCCCCCTCGGTCGCTCGTCGGCCACCCCTGGCACGACGCCGATCATTCGCCAGGTCGCGGGCCTATAGCTCAGACGGTTAGAGCGCTTCCCTGATAAGGAAGAGGTCAGAGGTTCAAGTCCTCTTAGGCCCACCACTTCACGTCCGCAGTCCAGTCCGTTCGACCACCGGGAGTTCCAGATGAAGAAGCTCGTCCTGCTGGTGCTGGCGGTCGTCGGCGCCTGGTTCGCGAAGAAGAAGTTCGACGAGGGTCGGGCAGAGCAGGCCCTCTGGGCCGAGGCCACGGACAACGTCAACCGCTCCTGACGCCACCTCATCCCACCACCGGGGGGCCTTGGCGCAATTGGTAGCGCACCTGCTTTGCAAGCAGGGGGTTAGGGGTTCGAGTCCCCTAGGCTCCACACCTCCTTCTGCTTTCTCGGAAGCTGCTTCCGGAAGTTGACCGTCCGGAATGGGTCGTACCGTCGCCGCACATCGGCGACGTACAGGAGAACCACCCGTGGACATGCTCAGTGGCAACGAGATCACCGCGGCCGACCTGGCCGACTGGCGCAAGTTGGGCCAGGGTCTGCACGCCCGGTTCCAGATCCCCGACTTCGGCGCGGGCGTGCGGTTCCTCGCCGCGATCGGCGGGACCGGGGAAGGGCATCATCCCGAGGTCAGGATGGGCACGGCTCACGTCGACCTGAAGCTGATCAGCGACGACGCGATCTACCGGGACGACGCCGGCACCGAGCACCAGGTGGAGTGGGTGACCCAGCAGGACGTCGACCTCGCTCACCGCATCAGTGAGATCGCCGCCGAGCAGTCCCTCGTCGCGGATCCGGGATCGATCACGGCCATCGAGCTGGCACTCGACACCGCTGACACGGCCACCGTGGCACCGGTATGGGCTGCCCTGCTGACCGGCGACGTCGAAGCCCAGGGTCGTGGCACCATCGGTGACGACGTGCGCGACGCCACCGGCCGGGTGCCGATCCTGTGGTTCCAGGAAACCGACGCCCACGAGACGCCGCGTCAGAGATTTCACCTCGACGTGCAGGTGCCCTACGACGTGGCCGAGCAGCGCATCGCGATGGCAGTGGCAGCCGGTGCCGTGATTGTCGACGACAGCCGGGCGCCGCGGACCATCGTGATCGCCGACCCGGACGGCAACAAGGCCTGTGTGGGCACGTTCCAACCCGCTCCGGAGTAGCGGTCTGCTGACGAGAACCGGGATCGGTCAGCTCGGTGGAGTCGAGGGTCCGACCGTCAGTCCCTGGACGTGGTGGAAGAGCACAACCTCGGCCATCTCGAGCTCCCTGTCGGTGGGTGCTGGCGGTCGGTGGTCCAAGGCGGGCGCACACCGCCGACAAGTCCGCAGAGCCGGGGTGCCCGTGCGAGAATTCCGCCGTGAGGTCCCGGGTCGCGATCATGCTTGCACTGGTCGCTTTGCTGACCGGAGCCTGCTCCCAGGAGTCGGCGGCTCCAAAACCGGCACCCAGCCCGTCCGCCCTCACCGCGGCGCCGTCGTACGACGCGTTGGCCGAGCCGTCCTCCGCCGTGCTGCCGCTGGTGCCCGAGGCTGCGGTCAGCCTGACCGTCACCGACTTCGACACCGTGCGCCTGCAGCTCGGCTCCTCGGAGCTCACCAGCAAGAGCCCGCGGACCGAGCGCGACGCGTTCTGGCAGCGCGCCGAGACCGAGACCGCCCTACTGACGCGCGGGATGCTTCGACCAGTCGAGGCGAAGCTCGCCGCGGACTACGGATTCACCCAGGACGACGTCGACTGGGAGGCACACTTCTTCGATGCCAGCGGCGCGGAGATCGGCTGGGTGCTCAGCATTCGGCTCATCGTCGACATGGGTGCCGTGCAGCGCGCTGTCGACGACGGCGTCGGCCCGCTCGCCGACGGTGCGGTCGTGGCCGGTGAGCACCTGGTCGTGCACGGCACTGCCGCCGCTGGGCAGGCCAGCTGGGCCACCGACCCGGTCTGGTCCTCCCTGGTGGGCTCCGCTGCCAGCTCGACGTACGCCGCACGCGGCTGTGTGCCGGTGGACTCGGCCCCGGTCGAGCTCGAGCCTCTGGATGCGTACAGCGTCGCTTTCCAGGGGACCCTGGCAACCGCGCGACTCGGTGTCGGTCGCACCGACCTGTTCGCGCGGCTGGGCCTGGGCGACGGGCTGCCCACCTTCGCGACCGGCTTTACCGGTGGCGTGGCAGACCCGACGACCGGGCGCATCGGATACGAGATGGTCGACCCTCCGGCCGCGGCCGACCTCGCCCTGCGTGGCTCGCTGCCGTTCGCGGCGTGCGCCCCGAGCTGAACCCGGTCCGTCAGAGGTTCTCCGAGGCGTGCAGCGCGCGCACCGTCGGCGAGGTCTGCACCGATGCCGGGTCGGGGTAGGTGCCGAACAACCGGTCGGCCGTGCCGGCACTGGTGACCGTGAACCAGTAGTGCTCGTTCTTGTAGTGGTGGAGGCGGTGGTTGCGCCACACGGACCGGAACCACGCCGACCGTGGCCGGTAGTCGCTGTGCACGAGGTAGTGAACCCACTCGTAGGCGAACTTGATCCCGTAGACCGAGACCAGCAACGAGCACGCACTCACGGTGGACGGCATCGCCAGGAGCGCGATGGCGACGTACGCCGGCAGCAGCCAGAGCAGCGCGCGCCAGGGGATGAACACCAGCGGGATGTCGCGCGGATCGGCGTGATGTGCGCGGTGGTCGCGGGCCAGCAGCGAGTCGATGCGGACCGGGCCGATGTGACGCGGGCGCCAGTGCAGGATCACCACGTGGATGACCCACTCGATCACGGGGAACGACGCGACGAGTGCGACGGGGATCAAGAGCTCCCACCACGCCCCGCCGCCGACCGCGGCCCGCGCTACGACCGCGGCGGTGAGTGCCGAGGAGATCATCCACGGGCTGGGGTGTCGCCAGAAGGAGCGCCACGCGCCGCCGAGCGACACGTTGGTGCGACGTGACCCCGTGATGCGTTCCTCGTCGGAGGCCAGCCGCTGCGCGGCCAGCTGCTCGATCTCGGGTGGTGGCTTGGTCATCGGGTCTCCCGGGTGGTCGTCGTCTCCCGCAGGGCGGCGAGGGCGGTGAGGGCGGTGAGCAGGCTGTCGGTGGCCGGTCGCAGCACCCGGTCGGCGGCGGCCCGGGCGGTGTCGGGGTCGCCGGCTCCGACGGCCGCGGTGAGGACACGGTAGGCACTGATCTGGCCCACCTCGGCGGCCATCACGGGGGCGAGTGCCTCCAGCGCGGGCTCGTAGGCAGCCCGGAGGCTGTTGAACATCAGCCGGAAGACGATCGAGTCGGCGGCGTCGACCATCTGGTCCCAGAAGGCGAGGGCATGCAGCTGTCGCTCGACGTCGTCGTCGGTGCCGGCCAGCGCGTCGACCGTGTCGGTGAGCGTCGCCTCGAGGGTCTCCCCGCCACGGGCTGCGGCCAGCGCGGCCACCGAGGGGCCGATGGCGAGCCGAGCCTCCAGGACGCTGCGTGCCACGTCCGCGTCGAGGTCGCCGCGGCGGACGAGCAGCCGGGGGAGCAGGTCGAGCCCCGCGAAGCGCTTGAAGTCGCGCACGGTGGTCGACCCGCCGTGCCGCACCTCGAGGAGCCGGGTCTGGGCCATCCGCTGCAAGGCCTCGCGCACGGCGGGCCGGGAGACCCCGAGGACCTCGGCCAGGCGTCGCTCGCTGGGCAGCGGTTCGCCCGCCCCGATCTCGCCGTCGACGACCTCGCCAAGGACCTGGTCGAAGACCTCGTCCGGCACCGAGCGGCGATTCACGGGCTGCAGAGCCATGCCGGCACCGTAGAACAGCGTGTGGCTGGAGGTCAAGTGGTCAGACCAGTGATTGGATAGTCCGTGACGGAACTGTCGTTTCTGACCCCGTCCGAGAGCAGTTCCGTCACGGACTATCCGGTTGCGACCACGCCGAGGGCCGCACTGGGGGCGTTTGTAGGCTGACCGACGTGCCCCGGATACTTGCTCCGCGATTCTGGGGGGTCCACCTGCTCGCGCTGGTGCTGGTCGCCGCCGCCGGAGCACTCGGCGTGTGGCAGTACGACGCCTGGCAGACGCGGCGGGCCTCCGACGCCGCCGACCTGACCAAGCTCGACCCGGTCCCGCTGGACTCCGTGATGGGGCCCGACGCCCCGTTCCCCGGCGACCGCGTCGGCGAGCCGGTGGTGCTCGACGGCACCTGGGTCCCGGATGGGTCCGTCTACATATCGGGGCGACAGCAGGGCGGCCTGGAGGGCTACTGGGTGGTGACACCGCTGGCCATCGGTGCGGGCTCCGCCCCCGCAGTTCCGATCGTCCGTGGCTGGGTGGCGGACGTGGCCGATGCGCCCGCGCCACCCCACGGCCACGCGGAGTTCGTGGGGTGGCTGCAGCCCAGCGAGGGGACAGGTGCGAGCGACCCCGACCCGTCGGACGACGTACTTCCCCAGCTCCGGATCGCCGACGTGATCCAGCACGTCGACCAGGATCTGTACGGCGCGTACGCCGTCGTCGCGGACAAGGTCGCCGACGGTGACTGGCCGGTCGGGGCGACCGCGGTCAACGACGGCACGGCCGGCCTCGAAGCGGCCACCCTCGAGCAGCTGCCCGATACGGGCCGCTTCACCGCCGTACGCAACCTGCTCTATGCCCTTGAGTGGTGGGTCTTCGGCGGCTTCGCAGCATTCGTCTGGTGGCGACACCTGCGCGACGTGCTGGACGAGGAGGACACCCCGAAGGTGCCGACCGACGACCCGGTACCTTCGGACGCGTGAAGCTGTACCCAGCGCAACGCGTCCTCGCCCTCGTCGTCGGCGTCCTGCTCGCCTTCTGCTCGCTCGTCGCACTGCCGTTGAAGTACCTCGCTACGGAGGGCGGCGACCTCCAGCGGTTCGGCGAGAACGCCAGCATCATGTGGGCCGTGCACGGCTGGGTGTTCATGATCTATGTCGTGGTCTCGTTCTTCCTCGCCCGTCGCGCCAGGTGGTCCGTCGCGTTCACCCTGCTCGTGCTTGCGGCCGGGCTCGTCCCGCTGCTGATCTTCTGGGTCGAGCACAAGGTGACCCAGCGGCTCCGCGCGGAGAACCCCGAACTGGTCTCCGCCAGCGCGGGCTGAGCAAGGGCGTGTCCTGGTGACCACGGCGTTCGTGCTGGGCGGCGGTGGCGTCCTCGGCGCGGTAGAGGTCGGCATGCTGCGCGCGCTGTTCGAACGCGGCATCACTCCCGATCTCGTGCTCGGCACGAGCGTCGGAGCCCTGAACGGCGCGCTGGTGGCGCGGGACCCCACGCTCAGCGTGATCGAGCGGATGACCGAGCTCTGGCGCGATGCCGGCCAGAGCGGTCGGGACGTGTACGGCGACCGGGCGCTGCGGACCGTGCGGCGTGCCGTGTCGACCGGCACCCACATCTACTCCAGCCAGCCGATCAAGCAACGACTCATCGACGAGTTCGGCGACCTGACCTTCGAGGAACTGCCGGTCCGGTTCCAGGTCTGCGCGGCGTCCATCGAGCGGGCCAGCGAGCACTGGTTCGACTCCGGGCCGGTCGTGGACGCGGTGGTCGCGAGCGCCGCCGTACCCGGGCTGCTGCCCCCGGCCGAGATCGACGGGGAGCACTACCTCGACGGCGGCATCGTGAACTCGATCCCGGTCGGGCGCGCCGTGCAGCTCGGCGCCAAACGGATCTTCGTCCTGCAGGTGGGCCGCATCGACCGTCCGCTCACCCCGCCGAGGCGGCCCTGGGAGGTCGCCAAGGTGTCGTTCGAGATCGCGCGTCGACACCGGTTCAACCGGGAGATGAGCGAGCTGCCCGACGACGTCGAGGCGCACGTCCTTCCGGCCCGCGGGACGTCCAGCAAGGATGACTCGATCCGAGGCTCCCGGGACTTCTCCAACGTGCAGGACCGGATCGAGGCTACCTACGTGGCGTCCGCGGCGTACCTCGACGAGCACCTGGGCACGGGAGCACCGTGATCTGGGTGGTCCGGCGCTTCGTGGTTGCGCCGGTCGTCATCCTCGTCACCGCACTGCTGTGGGTCCTGCTGCCGTTGTGGCTGATCGGCGCGGCCGCGTTGTCACCCCTGCTGCCGGGTCGATGGCGGGCCCTCCGGCTGTTGTGGGTGGTGATCGTCTACCTCACTTGCGAGACCCTGCTGCTCGCCGTGATGCTCGGGCTCTGGATCTCCTCCGGCTTCGGCTGGCGGCTCCGGCGGCCCTACTTCGAGGGGATCCACTACGACCTCGCGCAGGGCCTGACCTGGGTGGTCTTCCGGGAAGCCAAGCGGGTGCTGCGGCTCACGATCGAGACCGACGGCCCGACACCGGATGCCCATCCCGGCCGGCCGATCCTGGTCTGCTGCCGGCACGCAGGGCCCGGCGACTCGTTCACGCTGATCTATGCGCTGATGCACTGGTATGCACGGGAGCCGCGGGTCGTCCTCAAGGACACGATCGCGTGGGATCCGGCCATCGACGTACTCCTGCGCCGGATCCCGGCCCGTTTCATCTCCCCGAACCCCGGGCGCGGCGAGGACCTCGAGTCCCAGATCGCCGCCCTGGCCACGGGTCTGGACGCCAACGACGCGTTCGTGATCTTCCCCGAGGGCGGCAACTTCACCCCGGCCCGACGCGAGCGCGCGATCGCGCGGCTCCGCAGACTCGGCATGGAGCGGATGGCACAGCGAGCCGAGGCGATGACCAACGTGCTGGCGCCGCGGCCAGGTGGCCTGCTGGCCGCCCTCGACGCCGCGCCCGACGCCGACGTGGTGCTGGTGGCGCACACCGGGCTCGACCACGTGCTGACGGTCGGTGACGTGTGGCGCGAGCTCCCCATGGACAAGCGCATCGTGATGCGCTGGTGGCAGGTGCCCCGCGCCGAGATCCCGGACAGCCGGGAGGAGCGGATCGACTGGCTGTTCGGGTGGTGGGAGCGGATCGACGTCTGGATAGCCGAGAACCGGTCGGGGGATCTCCCTCCGACCGGCTCTCGACGCTGAGTGCTGCTACTTCGTCTCGTCGACCGACACGACCTCGGCCGGGTCATCGGGCGTCGTCACCGGGTGAGGGGCCTCAGCCTGGTCGGCGATCGCTTCGTCGGGCGAGGACCCGCCGGCGTCGTCCGACGACTCCGCGGCGGCGTGCTTCGGCGTGGTGGCGGTCGCGGTGGGCGCGGGCGGCGGGACGTACGACGACTGCCAGCTGTCGTTGGCCTGGCCTCCGCCCTGCAGCTTGCGGGCCACCACGCCGACCACTCCGGCGACAATTGCAAAGAGGGCGATCTTCTTGAGCTTGCCGCGCTTCCTCGGCGCGGGTTCACCCTTGAGCTGGGCGACCTTTGCGTTCGCCAGGTCCTTGGCCGCCATGGCCTTCTCGCCGGCGAGGGCCGCGCCGGAGGCGTAGATGGGACCCGCCTTGGCCCGCGCGTCGGCCAGGGCGGGACCGGCCTTCTCGCGGGCATCGGCCAGCGCGGGACCGGCCTTCTCGCGCGCCTCGGCCAGTCCGGCCACCGCCCGGTCGCGGGCGTCGGCCAGCACGGGCGCTGCCTTCTCGCGAGCATCCGCGATCAGCGGCAGCGCGGTCGCCTTGGCCGAGGACACCGCCGACTCGAGCTGGGGGCGGACCGTCTGGTTCCAGTCGCTTGCCTGTTCGCGAGCCTGGTCCAGGAGGGACTTCTTCTTGCGGAGACGCATCGCGCCACTTCCTCTCGTCGGTTCACGTCCATTCGATCACGTCCCGCAAAGGCCAGCCAGGCCGAAGATCGCCTTGTGGTCCGTGGGAGGATCGAGGCTGCACGCCACGGCCCGACCGAGCCCGGTTTCGGGAGTCGGGCGCGCGTGCGCCGTCGTACGCGTTGTACCCACTTGAAGCGAAAGGCAGTCATGGCTGACCAGCAGGCCATCTTGAAGACGAACCGGGGCGACATCACCCTGAACCTCTTCCCCAACCACGCACCGGCCACAGTGGAGAACTTCACGGGCCTGGCCACCGGTGAGAAGGACTACGACGCCGGCAACGGCCGGACCGGCAAGTTCTACGACGGGCTGGGCTTCCACCGTGTCATCGGCGGCTTCATGATCCAGGGCGGATGTCCCCTCGGGACCGGCACCGGTGGACCGGGCTACACGTTCAAGGACGAGATCCACCCCGAGCTCGTCTTCGACAAGCCCTACCTGCTCGCGATGGCGAACGCCGGCCCCGGCACCAACGGCTCGCAGTTCTTCATCACGCTCGGCGCGACGCCGTGGCTGAACCGCAAGCACACGATCTTCGGCGAGGTGGCCGATCAGGCCAGCCGCGACGTCGTCGACGCGATCGGCAAGACGGCGACCGCCGCCGGGGACCGTCCCGTCGAGCCGGTCGTCATCGAGTCCGTCGAGATCCTGGTCTCCTGAGCATCAACCCGACTCCTGAGACCGGGGTGCCGACCTGTTATCGGCACCCCGGTCGGGAGTCGCACATCCGCTGCCAGCGCTGCAACCGACCGATCTGCCCGGACTGCATGCGCGACGCGGCCGTGGGTTTCCAGTGCCCGAGCTGCATCGCCGAGGGCGCGAAGTCCGTGCGGGCCAACCGCACGGCGTACGGCGGCCTGCGTCCGACGGATGCGAGCCGCACGTCGATCGTGCTCATCGCCATCAACGTTGCCGTGTGGTTGGCGGTCATGGTTACCGGCGGCGCCGGCAGTCGTCTGCTCGGCCTGATCTCACTCACGCCCCGCGGGGTGTGCGAGACGACGAACGGCAACGGCTACTACCCGAACGTCCCGGAGGCCGCGTGCTCGATCAGGGGCACTCGCTGGGTCGACGGGGTCAGCGACGGGGCGTACTGGCAGCTCATCACCAGCGTCTTCGCCCACGAGCAGGTCCTGCACATCGGTTTCAACATGCTGGCCCTGTGGGTGCTGGGCCCCCAGCTCGAGCTGGCCATCGGCCGCGCCCGTTTCCTCGCGTTGTACCTGCTGTCCGGGCTGGCGGGCTCCGCCCTCGTCTACTGGGCCGCCCCGGAGACGCAGTCGACGCTGGGTGCGTCGGGAGCCATCTTCGGACTCATGGGCGCGCTGCTCGTCATCGCGCTCAAGGTGCGTGCGAACGTCCAGGGGCTCCTCATGTGGATCGGCATCAACGCGGTCTTCACGCTCGTCGGCAGCAACATCTCCTGGCAGGGACACCTGGGTGGCTTCATCGGCGGCATCGTGATTGCCGCGATCCTCGTCTACTCCCCCAAGGAGCGGCGTACCGCGGTGCAGGTCTCGGGCCTGTCCCTGATCGCGGTCGGACTGGTCGTCGCGATCATCGCCCGTACCGCCGTCCTCGCCTGACCCCTCGTCGACCTGTCACTTTTGGCCCCCCGAACGGTGCCGACCTGTCTCGTTTGGCCCCCCGGACGGTGCCGACCTGTCCCATTTGGCCGCTTCGACTTCTCCACAGCTGTGGATGGGCCTGTGGAGAACTACAGGCCTGTAATTCTTACCAGCCTGTCCGGCAGCTTCGGGGCCGGTTGAACGCCTCGGCTCGCTGGCCGGCGGGGAGGGGCCAAACCTGACGGGTCGGGGGGCGGGGAGGGGCCAAACCTGACGGGTCGGCGGGTCACTCCCAGCGGGTGGCGTAGGTGAAGCCGACCGCCATGAACGCGATGCCCACCATCAGGTTGTACTGGCCGAGGTCGTTGAAGACCGGGACGCCATCCGAGTTGTTGCTGATCACGTAGAACGTGCAGATCCACAGCAGGCCGAGCAGGAAGCAGCCGAGCATCCCCACCACGACGCCGCGGCCCCGGCCCAGCGGGGTCGTGGGGTGGGCGGCGATCATCAGCCCGACGAAGAACGCCCCGAACCCGATCACGTAGTTCCAGCGCGCCAGGTCCGCGATGGACTGCGGACCGTCGGACTTCGGCTTCGGGAGGACGAGCGGGTCGACGCGTACGCCGGTGTAGTAGTAGACGATCCAGGCGATCCCGCCGACCATGAGGACCACAGCGAGCAGGAACCGGATCGAGAACAGCGGCCCCGCCCCTGGGTTGGTGAAGTCCTGCTGGGCCTTGAGCTTGGACACGGATCTGCTCCTCGAATCTGTGACGCGGCCGTGGCGAGCCGCCACGGGTCGCGGGCTACCTTAGTCGGCATGACGAGTGGTTCCCACGCGAGGCCCACCGAGGGCGGCCCCCCGCGCCCACGGCTCACGCGCCGACTCATCGCTCGACTGACCCGCCGCGGCGCAGGCAAGGCCCCCGGGTCCGCGACCAGCCGATGGTGGCGACTCGGCACGCCCGCCATGATCCTGCTCTGCGGCTCGCTCTTCGTGATCAGCGCTGAGAACAGCGGAGGCACGGACCTGCGTCCCGGCCGCTACACCGATCTCGCCTCGCTGGTGAGCAACCAGTCCGATGAGTACGACGGACTGCAGGCGCGGGTGGCGAACCTGACGAAGGAGGTTGCCGACCTCACGAACAACGTCGATGACCAGGACGTGAAGCGGCTCCAGCAGAAGGTCGACGCCCTCAAGGACCCCGCCGGGCTGGTTCCACGCACCGGTCCCGGGGTCTCGATCACGCTCTCCGACGCGCCGGAAGACGTGATCGCAGCGGTGATCGCGTCCGGGTCGCACGACGTGAACCTCAACCTCGTCCACCAGCAGGACATCCAGGCCGTGGTGAACGCGCTCTGGAAGGGCGGCGCCACCGCCGTGACCATCCAGGGCCAGCGGGTCGTCTCCACCACCGGCATCAAGTGCGAGGGGAACGCCGTCCAGCTCCAGGGCCGGCCCTACTCCCAGCCCTACGAGATCGCGGCGGTCGGCGACCCCGTGCGCCTCACGGCCGCGATCGACAGCGATGCCTACGTCACCACCTACCGCGCCGATGCCGCCGACCCGGAGATCGCCGTCGGCTGGGACCTCGCGACCGAGGCACTGCTCACCGCACCGGCGTACGACGGCCTGCTCGACCTCTCCTACGCCAAACCGCTGCGCTGACCCCGGGGGTCGCCGCCCGGGGAGTGGTCTGCCAAGGCTAAGGAGTCGCGCTGTCGGTCGGCAGCGTCGGGAAGGTCGGCGACGTCGGGACCGTGTCCGTCGGCGACGAGGGTTGGGTCGGCTCCACGTACGTCGAGACCACGATCGTGACCACCGTGCCCTCGGGCTGGGGCCCGCCCGCGTCGGGACTCTGGTCGATGACCGTGCCCGCCGGCTCGGTCGTGTCGTTGGTCTCGACCACGTTGGGCACGAAACCGGCGTCTCGCACCAGCTGCTCGGCCTCGCTCTGCTGCTTGCCGACGACGTCGGGCACCTTCTCCTGGCCGTCCGAGTAGTAGACGGTGATCGTGGAGCCCTCGGTCACGGCCTGGCCGGCGGCCGGCTTGGTCTCGACGACCTGGCCCTTCTGCGCGTCCGACTCCATCTCCTCCAGCACCACCTGGAACTTCAGGGCGCGCAACGTGTCCCGTGCCTGCCCCTTGGTCTGGCCCACGACCGACGGGACCGACACGATCGGCTTGCCGGTCGACACGACGATGTCCACGGAGGTGCCGGGGTCGACGTACTGGTCACGGTTCGGGGTCTGACGGATCACCTTGTCCTTGCCGCCCGTGGTGCTCGCCTCGTAGGTGACACCCCCGACCGCGAGGCCGGCATCACCGATGAGCGAGCGCGCAGCGTTCTCGGACTTCCCGATCAGCTGCGGCACCTGGACCTGCTGCGGCGGCGACTCGAACATCCGCGGCATCAGGTACGCCGCCCCAGCCACGAGCAGCAGCACGAGAATGCCGAGGGCGACCCACAAGCCGGTACGTCGGCGCGGGTCGTCGTCCTGCGCGTACGGCAGCGGGGGACGCAGGTACGTCGTCTCCGCCGGCGACGGAGGAAGCGGGGGCAGCGGGTCCTCGGGCGGAGGGGCCACGACGGCCTCAACGGGCCGCCCGGCCAGGTAGCGCTCGATGTCGCTGCGCATGGCCGCCGCGGACTGGTAGCGGTCCTCGAGCCGCTTGGCGAGCGCCTTCATCACGATCGTGTCGATCTCCGCCGGGAGGTCGGTGTCGTGGTCGGACGGGGGCAGCGCCGGCTCGCGAACGTGCTGGTAGGCCACCGCGACCGGGCTGTCGCCCACGAACGGCGGGCGTCCCGTGAGCAGCTCGTAGAGCAGGCAGCCGGCCGAGTAGACGTCCGAGCGCGAGTCGACGGTCTCACCGCGGGCCTGCTCGGGTGAGAGGTACTGCGCGGTCCCGACGACCGCCGCCGTCTGGGTCATCGTCGAAGATGCGTCGCTCATCGCACGGGCGATGCCGAAGTCCATGACCTTCACGTCACCGCTCGGCGTGAGCATCACGTTGCCGGGCTTGATGTCGCGGTGGATGATCCCCGCGCGGTGGCTGTAGTCCAGTGCCGACAGCACGCCGCTGGTGATCTCCAGGGCGCGCTCGGGCAGGATCTTGCGTCCCTCGCGCAGGATGTCGCGCAGGGTCCGCCCGGCGACGTACTCCATGACGATGTACGGCTGGGCCACCCCGGACCCGTCGGTCGCGGTCTCCTCGCCCGTGTCGTAGACCGCCACGATCGAGGGGTGGTTGAGCGAGGCGGACGACTGCGCCTCGCGCCGGAACCGGGCCTGGAACGTCGCGTCACTCGCCAGGTCGGTGCGCAGCCTCTTGACCGCGACGACCCGCCCGAGCCGGGTGTCGGTGCCCTTGCGCACTTCGGCCATGCCTCCGCGACCGAGGAGCTCGCCGATCTGGTAGCGGCCCCCGATCAGCGTCGGTTCCTGGTCACTCATCGAGGTGAGGCCTTTCCTGTGCTCTTCGCTGTGGGGCTTGCCGTCGTCGACGAGGCCGCGGACGCGGGCGCGCTGCTTGCCGGAAGTGACGCCGGGGCCGAGGAGCTGGGGGAGCCGGAGGGTGTGACCGACGGGCTGACGGTCGCAGTCGGGGTGTCGGACGGAGTCTGCGAGGGGGTCTCCGAGGGCGTCTGCGACGGAGTCTGCGAGGGGGTCTGGGAGGGCGTCTCCGAGGGTGCGTCGCCCCAGAAGTGCACGGTGACCCCATCGCCGACGTTCAGCGTGCCGGTGGGGTTCACCGAGGTCACCAGCCCTGGTGTCTCTCCACCGGGGTTGGTGTCGGGCTCGGTGCTGACCTTCAGGCCGAGGCCGATGAGCTCCGTGCGCACCTCGTTCACCGGCCGACCGAGGTAGGTGTTCTCGTCGATGGTGACCGTGCCCGCGGACCTCGTCGGGGTCGGGCGGTCCGTGGGGGTGGTGTCGTTGCCGCGGGTGGCGAGCACCACGGCGGTCACGGCCAGGACGATCAGCAGGAGCACGACTATCACGGCGATCCAGGGACCGCGGCCCGAGCCGGCGCGGTCGCCGACGACCGGCCCGGACGTGGTCGGATCCGGGACCGGGGCCGGAGCTGCCGCCACTCCGGTGAGCACCTGGGTGCGCTCCGAGACGGGCGGCATCGCCGCCGCCGCGATGACCGCGGTCGCGGGGTCGCGCAGGGCAGCGGCGAACGCCGCCGCGTCGGGGTAGCGGTCGCCGGGCTCCTTGGACAGCGCCCGACGTACGACGGCGGCCAGGTCCGCCGGGACAGAGGCCGGCAGGTCAGGGACCGGCTCGTGCAGGTGTGCGAGCGCCGTCGCGACCGGGGAGTCTGCCTGGAACGGCCGGTGGCCGGCCAGACACTCGAACGCCACGACGCCGAGCGAGTAGACGTCCGATGCCGGTGTCGCGGTGTTGCCGCGGGCCTGTTCGGGGGAGAGGTACTGAGGCGTGCCCATCACCTGGCCGGTCTCGGTGATGCCGAGACCCTCGGCAGCGCGCGCGATGCCGAAGTCGGTGATCTTGACCTGCCGGTCGGGGGTGACGAGGAGGTTGGCCGGCTTCACGTCGCGGTGCACGATCCCGGCGGCGTGCGCGGCGCCGATCGCGTCGGCTGCCTGGGCGAGCAGGTCCCGTGTGACCTCGGGATCGAGGGGACGGCCGCCGCGGAGCAGGTCGGAGAGAGGCCGGCCGTCGACGAGCTCCATGACGAGGTAGGGGCGGGGTACGCCGGAGCCGTCGGTGGGCTCGGCCTCCCCGAAGTCGTAGACCGACGCCACGTTGGGGTGGTGCAGGGAGGCCGCGTGCCTCGCCTCGGTCTCGAACCGGGCCCGGAACGACGCGTCGTCGGCGTACTCGTTCTTGAGCAGCTTCACCGCGACGTCGCGGCCGAGGGTGGTGTCGGTGCCGCGCCACACCTCGCCCATGCCTCCGGTGGCGATGCGGGAGTCGAGGCGGTAGCGGCGTGCGTCGTCGACGAACGTCTCGTTGTCCGGGGCGCTCACTGGATCACCGCCTCCATGATCGCCTTCGCGATCGGTCCGCCGTAGACGCCACCCGCGATCTCGTCCCGCGGGATGTCGGCCTTCTGGATCATCACGGCCACCGCGACCTTCGGGTCGTCGGCGGGGGCGAAGGACACGAACCACGCATAGGGGGGCACGTTGGTGATGCCGCTCTGGGCCGTTCCCGTCTTGCCGGCCACCACGATGCCGGGGATCGCCGCGGGGATCGCCGTGCCGTGGTCGACGGTGTAGACCATCAGCTTGGTCAGCTCGCTCGCGGTCGTCGACGTGACAGCCTGTGAGAGCTCCTCGGGCTGGATCTTGTTGATCACGTCGTAGTTGGGCGACTGCACCTCGTCGACGATGTACGGCTTCATCACGGTGCCCGCATTGGCGATGCCGGCGGCGACCATCGCCATCTGCAGCGGGGTGGCGGTCACGTCGAACTGTCCGAACCCGGTCTGACCGGTCTCCGCGGCGTCCATCTTCGTCGGGAACTGGGAGATCGCCTGCGGGCGGAGGTCGTCGAGGTAGTGGCTGTTGAAGCCGAACGCCTCGGCCTGCTTGGTCATGGCCTCCGCGCCGACCTCGTTGGCCAGAGCAGCGAACGAGGTGTTGCAGGAGTTGCCCATCGCCTGCGTGAACGGGATCCGGTCGGTGCCGCAGTCGCGGCCCTCGTTGTCGATCAACCCGGACGGACCCGACGTGAGCGGGAGCTGGTACGTCGGCCCCCCCGGCACCTTGTCGGCTGCCGTGTAGTTGCCGCTCTCGATCGCGGCCGCCGCGGTGACCAGCTTGAACGTTGATCCGGGGGGCAGCGTCGTCTGGATCGCCCGGTTCAGCAGCGGCTCCGCCGGGTCGTCGTTGAGGCTCTTGTAGGTGTCAGTGACCGAGGACAGGTCGTGGGAGGCCAGCTTGTTCGGATCGAACGTGGGCGACGACACCATCGCCAGGATCTTGCCGGTGCTGGGCTCCAGGGCCACCACGGCACCCTGGACGTTGTTGCCGAGCGCCTTCAACCCGTCGTACGCCGCGTTCTGGGCCTTCGGGTTGATCGTCAGCTGGACGCTGCCACCCTTGGTGGGGTTGTTGCTCAGCAGGTCGATGAGCTTGGTCACGAACAGGTCCGGGTCGTCACCGGACAACACGGCGTTCTGCGTCTGCTCGACGCCGGTCTGGTTGTAGTACGAGAAGAAGCCCGTGATCGGGGCGTACCTCAACGGCTGGGAGTACGTCCGCTGGAACTTGTACTGGTCGTCCTTCGGCAGGCTCTCGGCGACCGGCTCGCGACCGACCAGGATCGCGCCTCGCTCGCGCGAGTACGCGGCGACGATGACGCGGCGGTTGCGCGGGTCCTTGTCGAGGCTGGAGGCCTTGTAGTACTGGAGATAGGTCGCATTGATCATCAGTGCGAGGAACAGCAGGAGGCAGAACATCGAGATCGTGCGGATGGGCTTGTTCATGTCATTCGCACCACCTGGGTGGACTCGAGGTCGGCGTCGGTGTCGTCTTCGCCGGACAGGTCGGGGACCGGACGTCGGGCCTGGTCGGAGATCCGGATCAGCAGCGCGATGATCACCCAGTTGGCGACCAGCGACGAACCGCCGTACGACAGGAACGGGGTGGTGAGACCGGTGAGCGGGATGAGCCCGGTCACCCCACCGATGACCACGAAGACCTGGAGGGTGAAGATCGCGGCGAGACCGGTGGCCAACAGCTTGCCGAAGGGGTCCCGCGAGATCAGGGCGGCCCGCAGTGCCCGCTCGACGACCAGGCCGTAGAGCAGGATCACCGCGATGACGGCGGTGAGCCCGAGCTCCTCGCCGATGGAGCTGAGGATGAAGTCGGAGTTCGCGTAGGGGACCCGTTCGGGGCTGCCGTTGCCGAAGCCGCGACCGATCAGGCCGCCCCAGCCCATGCCGAACTGCGCCTCCACCGGTTGGAAGCTGCCGGGGTTCTTGTCGTAGTAGTTGAACGGGTGCAGCCACACGTCGACCCGCTGGCCCACGTGCGGGACCAGCCGGTATGCCAGCGTCGCCCCGGCAAGGAACAGCAGGCCGCCCACGACCAACCAGCCCGGCCGCTCGGTGGCGACGTAGAGGGTGACGAGGAAGAGGCCGAAGAACAGGAGGCTCGAGCCGAGGTCACTCTGGAAGACCAGGATGCCGAGGCTCACCAGCCACATGCCGAGGATCGGGCCGAGGTCGCGACCACGGGGCAGGTCGACGAAGACCACCCGGCGTCCGGCCAGGGCGAGCGCGTCGCGGTGCAGCACGAGGTAGCCGGCGAACGCCACGACCAGCAGCACCTTGGCGACCTCTCCGGGCTGGAAGCTGAACGGCCCCAGGTGGATCCAGATCCGGGCCCCGTTGATGGTCCTGCCGATCCCCGGCAGCATCGGCAGCAGCAGCAGGCCGATCGCGACGAGGCCGCTGGTGTAGGTGAACCGTTGCAGGACCCGGTGGTCGCGCAGCAGGAGCAGCGTCCCGATGAACAGGACCACACCCACAGTCATCCAGATCAGCTGCTGCTGGGCGTAGTCGTGCTTGATCCCGCTCGCCTCGTAGGCGAGGTCGAGGCGGTGGATGACCGCGAGCCCGAGCCCGTTGAGGGCAGCGACGACCGGCAGCAACACGGGGTCGGCGTACGGCGCGACGAGGCGTACGACGACGTGCGCGGCGATCACCAGGGCGGCCAGACCGCCGCCGTACCCCACGATGTCGGCCGGGACCTTGCCCTCGACGCCGATGCCGACGGCGGCGTAGGCGCCGATGCCGACGACCAGGGCGATGACGAGCAGGAACAGCTCCGCGCCCCGGCGGCGCCGGTGCACGAACCCCATCAGCGTGCCGCTCTGAGCCATCAGGGTGTCGCCTCCGCGGGCGTCTGCTTGGCCGCAAGGTTGTCGACGGTGTCGTGTGCGTCGGCGAGGTTGCCGGCGTCGATGCCCTCACGCACCTTGCCCGCGTCGAAGTCGGAGAGGCGGGTGAGCTCGACGTCGGTGGACTCGTAGGGCTGGGAGAGCGAGAAGCCCGGCAGGTCGGCGTTGACGCCACGGAAGATCACGACGTGGCCGCCGTCCTCGCCGACGTAGTACTGCTCCTGGCTCCAGGACCACGCAGCCGCGCCGGCGATCCAGAGGACTCCGGCGACGACGGCCAGGGCCAGGATGGGCTTGAGCCAGCCGAGGCGGCGCGGGGGACGCGGCGCGTAACGCGCCGCCTCCGGGTCGGAGGAAGTGCCGGACGGCGCGTCACCGGGGATGTCGGCACTGATCGCCTCGAGCTCGCCGGTGTCGCCGGACCGGTGGCCGCGGAACAGACTGCCCATGCTGCCCCGGGCAGTACGTCGCCGGAGCTCGGCGGCGGCGCCGACCAGCATCGGCTCCAGCTGGTCCAGGTCGGGGGCGCCGTCGGCCTCGGGGTCGACGACGTCGGCCACGATGCAGGTCACGTTGTCGGAGCTGCCGGCCTCGAGGCTGGCCCGGACGAGCTCGACGGCGGCGTAGTCGGGAGTGCCCATCGAAAGGATGTCGGCGAGCCGACCGTCGTCCAGTACTCCGCTCGCGCCGTCGCTGCAGAGCAGCAGCCGGTCGGCTTCCTTCAGCTCCAGGATGAACAGGTCCGGCTCGATGTCGCTCGGGCCACCGAGCGCCTTGAGGATCAGGTTGCGGTGCGGGTGCACGCGCGACTCCTCCTCGCTGATCCGGCCCTCATCGATCAGGCCCTGCACGAACGTGTGGTCCTTGGTGATCTGGGAGATCTCGCCGTCGCGGAAGAGATAGGCGCGACTGTCGCCGACGTGGCCGACGCCGATCCGCGTCCCGTCGAAGAGCGCGACGGTCGCGGTGGTGCTGGTGCCGTTGAGGGAGGGGTCCTCGTCGACGAGCTCGTTGATCCGGTCGTGTGCGCGGTGCAGGGCTCCCGAGACCTGGCCGAGGAGCTCCTCGCTGGGTGGCTCGTCGAGCTTGCGCAGCTGCTGGATGGCGGTGGACGACGCAACGTCCCCACGTGCTGCTCCACCCACCCCGTCGCACACCGCGAGAACCCAGGGCCCGACGTAGCCCGAGTCCTGGTTGTCCTTGCGGACCCGGCCGACGTCGGAGATCGCGGAGTAGTGAAGACGGAGCACGCGCCCTATTTCCTGAGCTCGAGGATCGTCTTGCCGATGCGGACCTGGGTGCCGAGCGTGAGGGTGGTGGGCTGGGTGATCCGGACGCTGCCGATGTAGGTGCCGTTGGTCGAGCCGAGGTCCTCGACGAACCACTGGTCGCCGGAGGCGGCGATCCGGGCGTGGCGGGTGGAGACGTAGTCGTCGTCGAGGCGGATCGCCGCGTCGGTGCCGCGGCCGATCAGGATCGGGGCCTGGTCGAGCTCGGCGCGCTCACCGGTGTTGGACCCGGCCGTGACGAGGACGTGGGTCGGGGAGCCGCGCCGCTTCGGGGGTGCCTTCGACGGCTTTGGCGGCTTGGCCCCGCGGGGAGCAGCGCCCCGAGCGGCCTCGGGAACGCGGGCGCCGAACATGTCGGAGCGGATCACCGAGATGGCCGACAGCACGAAAATCCAGAGGATCGCCAGGTAGGCGATCCGGATGAGGAAGAGAGTGAGCTCAGACATCGATGTTCTCCTCGACCACCCGCACCGTCATCGTGGTGTTGCCCACCTTGACCTCACTGCCGTCCCCGACGGCCGCATGCGTGGTCTTCTGCCCGTTGACGAGGATGCCGTTGGTGGAGCCGAGGTCGCGGACCTCGATCCGGACGTCCTCGCTGTTGCCGTCGGGTGAGCTGGTGGGCACGACCGTGAACTCGAGGTGGCGACGGCTGACGCCGGGATCGTTGATGCGGACGTCCGCATCGGTGCCGCGTCCGATCACCAGCCCGGGGGGCTGCAGGGGGTGCCTGGTGCCGTTGACCTCGAGCAGTGCGCGGGCTCGGCGTACCTGGGTGTACGAGGAGTTGCCGGTGACCTTGGCCTGGGCCCGGCTCCGGATCCGGAAGCGGCCGGTGGTGAGGTCGTCGGCGGCCTCGAAGGCGATCGTGATCGGGCCCGGGAACACGTAGCTCTGCTGGGTCGCGTGCAGCTGGACCTGGCTGGCGAGCTCCTGGGAGATCGTGGAGTCGTAGGGCGCCAGCCGGTCGAGGTCGGTCTGGGAGAGCTCGACGTGGAAGTCGTTGGGCACCATGCGCCGGTCCCGCGAGAGGATCTGTGCGTTGTTGTCGCACTCGCGCTGCAGCGCCGCGGCGATCTCCACGGGCTGGACCGCCGAGCGGAAGGCCCGGGCGAAGGCGCTGGAGATCATCGCCTCCAGGCGCTGCTCGAACTTCTGCAGCCCGCCCACGTCGCCTCCTTCCGTCATCGACCGACCATCGGTGCTCGCGGTCAGCCTGTCGCGACGGGGTACCCCGTGGCAGCACTGACCAACCGGCGGGCGCCGGGTGCGACCGATCGTAACGGGGTCCCCTCGGCGGGGCTCGCCCGCCCGCCCGTCGGTTTGGGGATGAACAGAGCGCTGGGATAGCCTTTCGACGCTTCACGCGCGAGTGGCGGAACGGCAGACGCGCTGGCTTCAGGTGCCAGTGTCCGAAAGGGCGTGGGGGTTCAAATCCCCCCTCGCGCACGTGTGAGCGGCTCTGGCTTCGGCCGAGCCGTTTGGTGGGTCGGCGAACCCCAGTCGAAGCGGGAGACATGCACCCCTACCAGCAGTTCGGCCCCGAGGCCTTCTGGCGTCAGGGGGTCGCCGAGCGCAATCCACTGCACTTCGAGGACGTCTACACGCCGCGGTTCGAGATCAGCAGGGAGACGCGGATCGCGGCGGCCGGCAGCTGCTTCGCCCAGCACATCGGGCAGCAGTTCAAGCGGCGTGGGTACTCGTTCCTCGACACCGAGCCGCCGCCCCCCTTGCTGGACGCTGCACAGCAGCACGCGTTCGGCTACGACCTCTACTCCGCGCGCTACGGGAACCTCTACACCGTCCGACAGCTCGTCCAGCTCCTGAAACGAGCCACCGGGGAATTCGTCCCCGAGGACGACGTCTGGGTCGAGGACGGGCGGCTCTTCGACCCGTACCGACCCACGATCGAGCCGAACGGGTTCGCGACCACGCAGGAGTTCGAGGCCAGCCGCGTGGACCACTACGACGCCGTCGCGCGGATCCTGCCGCAGGCCGACCTCTTCGTGTTCACGTTCGGGCTGACCGAGTCGTGGATGAACACCGCGGACGGAGCCGTCTACCCGACCTGCCCCGGCACCGTGCACGGCGAGTTCGACCCGGGCAGGCACCAGTTCGTGAACTTCTCGTGGCCGCAGATCATGGAGGACTTCGAGTCGTTCCTCCAGGTGGCGCGGTCGATCAACCCCGAGATGAGGTTCCTGGTCACCGTGTCGCCGGTGCCGTTGACGGCCACGGCGTCGGGACAACACGTCCTCGCGGCGAGCATGGCGTCCAAGTCGATCCTGCGCGCGGTCTGCGCGGAGCTGTACGCGCGCTATGACTACGTGGACTACTTCCCGTCGTACGAGCTCGTCGCCTCCCACCCCATGCGGGCGATGTTCTTCGATCCCAACCTCCGCACCGTTGCCGCCAACGGCGTCGCGCACGTCATGGACACGTTCTTCCGGGCCCACGGTGACGCCGGGCCCGGCGACGCGGCAGTCGCTCCGGAGGACTCCACGGCGCACCCGGGTTCCGCGGATTCGGCCATGGACGAGGACGACGTCGTGTGCGAGGAAGCCCTGCTCGAGGTTTTCGGCTCGTGAAGGTCGCACTCACCGGCAACTCGCACGTCTGGTCGCTCCGCAGGGGATCGGGGCCGCCGGGGCTCGACGCCCTCGTGTTCGGGCTGGGCAACGGCAAGTACGAGCGTCGGCCGTTCACGCACCTCTCCGAAGACGGGGTCGTCCTCGACGTGCCGCAGTACGCCGAGGCCCTCACCCGGGCAACCGGTCTCCGCGCGATCGACACGTCGTTCGTGTGGGGTTTCTGCAGCGTCAACCACAACTCCCGGCTCTACCGCGATGACACCTGGTTGGCCTACGAGCCCGCGGCCATTCGCCGAGGTGACCGGGTGGCAGTCTCGGAGGAGCTGCTCCGGACCATGATCGAGAGCGACCAGGCCGGCGTCCGGGCGCTCTTCGACCATCTGCTCGAGGCCGGTGTCGACTTCTTCGCGATCTCGGCCCCGCCACCTCGCCGCGACAACAACGGGATCCGCAAGGGCATCCGGCCCGAGGTCGTGAGGTACGTCGACCGTACCGCCCGGGAGATCTGGGCAACCTGGCTCGACGAGCGCAAGATCCCGGTGCTCCAGCCACCGCCCAGCACCGTGGACGACGAGGGCTTCCTGCTCGAGGGCTACCACTCCGAAGTGGTGCGCAACGGCGTCCCGGACCGCCACCACGCGAGCGCCGAGTACGGCACGGTCGTGATGGCGCAGGTCGCGGACCACGTCTCGTCCAAGGTAGACGTCGCCTGACGCAGGACGGAGTGGCGCAGTGCGGGCTCCCGTGAATACTGACGCCATGTCGATGCCCGGGGACCGCGTCCACGCCCCGATGCCCGGCGCCGAGACACTCGCCGAGCCGATGCGCTCGCGTTGGAGCCCGAGCGTCTTCGACGACCGACACGTCCTCGGCAGCGACGAGATCGTCCGGATCCTGCACGCGGGGCAGTGGTCACCGAGCTCGGGCAACCAGCAGCCCTGGGCGTTCGTCGTCGCCGAGCGCGGCAGCCCCAGCCACGCCGCCCTCGTCGATCACCTGAGCAGGGGCAACTCGGGCTGGGTCCCACGGGCGGCGGTCGTGATCATCACGGCTACCCAGGTCGCGGCGGATCCCGCGGACCCCGAGGGCACCCGCGTGAAGGACCCCGCTCTCTCCTATTACGACCTCGGCCAGGCCGCTGCGCACCTGACACTGCAGGCTCGCTCGATGGGCCTGCATGCCCACCAGTTCGGCGGGTTCGACAAGGCCGCCGTGGCCAGCGATCTCGGGGTCCCGGACCACTTCCGGGTCGTCAGTGGCATCGCGATCGGCCGCCTCGGCGACCCGCTCGCGGTGAGCGAGCGCGACCGGGAGCGCGACCAGCGAGAGCGCCGCCGTCGGCCGCTCCAGGACTTCGTCCACGGGGTCGCCTGGGGCAGCGTGTGGGACGGGATCGAGCGATGAGGCCCAACAGGCGGGTGTCGCAGGTCCTGCTCGTGCTGCTGTTCGCCGCGATGATCAACCTCCCGCTGGCGCACAGCACGTTCACCCGGTGGCGCGTCGAGCGGTCGGGCGAGGACGTGACCGCGACCGTCACCGACCATCAGGTGCGCGACTCGGAGAACCTGCTCGAGTTCACGTTCCCGAAGGAAGTCGACCCGGACCAGGCGAAGTGGACCGCCCAGGTCGACCACCTGTCGTACGACAAGGCGGTCACGGACGGCACCATCGTGGTGCGGGTGCTGCCCGGACACCCTTCGTCGTACCGGGCAGAGGGGCAGGTCACCGGGAACGTCGGGCTGATCCTGACCCTGTTCGCCGACCTCGCGCTCGTCATCTGCGCCTGGTTGCTGCTGCGGTATCGCGGCCGGCTCCGCCCGGAGCTGCGGATGGTGGCCCTGGAGGACGTGCAGCGCTGTCCGCCCGGCGCGGTGCTCGACCGCATCGACGGTGTGGTCTACGAAGTGTGCGGGGAGGTGACGGCCGTCGAGGACGACGAGATCCTGCTCGAGGTCGGTGAGCGCTCGGTGCGCGTGTTCCTCGACGGCCACGCCAACCCGGTGGGCCATCAGCAACCAGCCAGGGTCGTCGGCCGGATGGTCGGTTGAGGGGCTTTGCCAGACTTGGTCCCATGAGCTCTCTCCAGGACTTCTCTGCGCGCTCGATCGACGGCCGGGTCCTCGGCCGCTACTCCCCGACAACCAGGCCGGAGAAGATCGCCGCCGACATCGAGCAAGAGCTCGCCTCCTGACATGGCCCGGTTCTCGTCGCGCACCTCGGCGGAGGCCGTCGTCGCCGCTCCACGCCAGGCGATCTGGGATGTTCTCGTCGACCCCGACCTGGTCGCGAAGCTGACGCCGTTCCTCAAGAAGATCACGGCGGACGGCGAGCTCTGGCGGTGGGAGATGTCCGGTCTCGACGTCCTGGGACTCAAGGTGGCCCCGGCGTTCACCGAGCGGATGGTGTTCGAGGACCTCGAGCGGATCGAGTTCCACCACGAGCCGCCGACGGGCACGAAGGAACGCTCGGGGGTGGAGGGCTGGTACCAGCTCACGGAGGTCGACGGCGGCACACACCTGGCCACCAGCCTCGAGATCACGCTCGACCTGCCGTTGCCCAAGCTGTCGTCCCCTGCCGTGACGTCGGCGATGAAGGGCGTCATGGGCACCATGGGTGACCGGTTCTCGAAGAACCTCCTCGACCACCTCGGCATCGTGGACTGAACCGCCGCCCGGGGCCTGGCCTTGCGTCACCGGGTTTCAAGACGGTTGCTTGCGCAACCTCCTCAACCAGCGGTGGTTCTGAAACCTGCGGTCGAGGGTGACTTGCCGGTAACCCCGGGCGGCGGCCATGGTGAGGCAATGTCGTCACATCGGGCCGCCACCACCTCGTCGTACTCGATCACCATGCGCCTGTTCACGGCGCCCGACCACGGGATAGTGGGGGCCATCGCGACCGCGATCGCCCAGGCCGGTGGCGTGGTCACCGCGATCGACGTGGCCGAGTCCAGCCATGAGCGTCTGGTCGTCGATGTCACCTGCTCGGCGAGCAATGCGGAGCACGCCCAGGAGCTCGAGGCCGCGGTCGACGCGCTCGAGGGAGTCGAGGTCCACAAGACCAGCGACCGCACGTTCCTGCTGCACCTCGGCGGCAAGATCGAGGTCACCTCCAAGGTCCCGCTGAAGAACCGCGACGACCTGTCGATGGCCTACACGCCCGGCGTCGGCCGCGTCAGCATGGCAATCGCCGAGCACCCCGAGGATGTCTGGCGTCTCACGATCAAGGGCAACTCGGTTGCGGTGGTGACCGACGGTTCCGCGGTGCTCGGCCTGGGCAACATCGGCCCCGGCGCGGCCCTCCCGGTGATGGAGGGCAAGGCAGCCCTGTTCAAGCGGTTCGCCAACATCGATGCCTGGCCCATCTGCCTCGCCACCCAGGACACCGACGAGATCGTCCGCGCCGTCGAGATGATCGCGCCCGGCTTCGGAGGCATCAACCTGGAGGACATCGCCGCCCCCCGGTGCTTCGAGATCGAACGCCGACTCCGCGCGAGCCTCGACATCCCGGTCTTCCACGACGACCAGCACGGCACCGCGATCGTGGTGCTCGCGGCGCTGACCAACGCCCTGCGCGTGGTGCACAAGGAGCTGGCTTCCGTCAGGATCGTGGTGGCGGGCGCGGGTGCAGCGGGTACGGCGATCGTCACGCTCCTGGTCGCGGCCGGCGCGACCGACGTCGTTGTCTGGGACCGGGAGGGCTGCCTGTCAGCTGACGACGAGAACCTCACGGGAGCCAAGATGGAGCTCGCCGCGGTCACCAACCCACGCCACGTGCGCGGCGACCTGCGGGCGGCGCTCGACGATGCCGACGTGTTCGTCGGGGTGAGTGGCCCCGGGGTCCTGGAGGCGGAGTGGATCCGCGACATGGCGGCCGACCCGGTGGTCTTCGCCCTCGCCAACCCCGACCCTGAGGTGGACCCCGCGGAGGCAGAGAAGTACGCCGCTGTCGTCGCCAGCGGGCGGTCTGACTACCCCAACCAGATCAACAACGTGCTCGCCTTCCCGGGCGTCTTCCGCGGCCTGCTCGATGCGCGAGCCTCGGAGATCTCGATCGAGATGCTGCTGCGCGCTGCGGAGGCCATCGCCCACGTCGTACGTGACGAGGAGCTGAACCCGAACTTCATCATCCCGACGGTGTTCCACCCGGACGTGCCGAAGGCCGTGGCCGCGGCGATCCGCGGCCAGTAGGCACAGCCCGTCGCGGGCTCAGCCCGTGCGGACGGTGATGTGCTGTGGATCGCGCAGGTTCGCGACGTACCGGCTTGCCCGCTCCAGCCCGTCCGGTGTCGCGGCCTCGATCTGCACGGCGTACGGGAAGTCGGCGTACAGCGTGGCCAGCCTCCACCTGCCGTTGTGGGATCGAGCCGGGCGCCACTCGTAGCGAGCGGTCCTGCCGTCGCGACCCGGGACGGCGACCTTCCGAGCACCGCCGAACTTCTTCTCGTAGTGGGCCAGACCCGTCGCCACGCTGTTGAGCTGGCTGTACGTGATGTCGACCGGACGGCCGCGCACCGACACGGTGCAGGTCCAGATCGTCGGCTCTCGGTGCCTCGGGCTGGTGCGCAGCAGGTTGACGCACCCGTCATCGGATCTGTCGAACGACGGGAACACCCACTCCAGACCGGCGGCCCAACGCGGCAACGAGCAGTCGGACGCGAGTGCCAGCGTGTGGTCCCAGCAGGTCACCTCAGAGGACTGGGCCGCGACCGGTGTCGGGTCCGCGTTGAGCAGACGGTTGCCGTAGGCGGCCGCGGCGACGAGACAGAGGAGGAGCGGGGTCACGACGAGCGTGGTCCTGCGCCGCGTCAGCCGCCGGCCGTGCTCGTCCCAGCCAGAGCTCCAGTCGAGCCGGGAGTACTCCAGGGGTCTCCGGGAGAACCATGATCGGCGGACCTCGACGGTCTCGACCGAGGGACCGGGCGTCGGCTGGGTCTCGCGGGCAGGGCCCCGCATGCCTGGGGTCGACTCGGGAGTCAGCTGGGGGGTCTGCCTGGCGACCGGCTTCCTGCCCGGCCTGGGCTTCCGGGGAACCGACGGGAGCGGCTGACGGACCTTCGCCTTCGCGGTGGCCTTCTTGACGGCTGGCGGAACCGCGGACTTCTTGGCGGTCGCCTCCGCCGCCGGGGCCTTCGCGCCGATCTTCGTGGCGGTCGGCGCAACGGCCGTCTTCTTGGCGGGTGGCCTGCCGTTCGACCTGACGGCGGTCTTCTTGGCGTCAGGCTGGCCCGCGGCAGGTTTGGCGGCGGACTTCTTGGCCGGCTGACGGGTGGCGACGCTGGCCGGGGTCTTGCGTGCCGTCGTCTTCTTGGCGGGCT
>JAOPXM010000061.1 GCA_025965125.1 Nocardioides sp. | reverse complement strand
GACTTCGTCCAGCCCAAGCGTCAGCTGCTCGGCTCGCGCGGCGCGCCCGGCAACACGGTGAACAACCGGACCTCCTACTGGGTGCCCAAGCACTCCAACCGGGTGTTCGTCGAGCAGGTCGACATCGTCACGGGCGTCGGCCCGAAGCGCGCCAAGGAAGCCGGACGTGCAGCCGCGCGCTACAACGACATCCACCGGATCGTCAGCAACCTCGGGGTGTTCGACGTCCGCGGACCCGACGACACCCTGCGCCTGCTGACCGTCCACCCCGGCGTCACCCTCGACGAGGTGCGCGAAGCCTCCGGCTGTGACATCCACGTCGACGCCGACGGGGCGGTCCCGGTGACCCGACTCCCCACGACCGAGGAGCTGACCCTCATCCGCGAGGTCCTCGACCCCAAGCAGCTGCGCCACAAGGAGGTCCCGGCGTGACCTCACCGCACGAAACCACTCGCTTCGCTCACGCTGCCGCAGGGACGCCGAAATGATGGACCAGCTCCTCAAGACCCCGCTCACCGAGCTCACCGGGGTGCGGCACCCGATCGTCCAGACCGGCATGGGCTGGGTGGCCGGCCCCCGGCTGGTCAGCGGTACGGCGAACGCGGGCGGCCTGGGCATCCTGGCCAGCGCGACGATGACCTTCGAGGAGCTCGAGAGGGCGATCCTCGAGGTCAAGAGCCGCACCACCAACCCGTTCGGGGTGAACCTCCGCGCCGACGCCGCCGACGCCCCGGCTCGCTGCGACCTGCTGATCAGGCACGGCGTGAAGGTCGCGTCGTTCGCGCTCGCCCCGAAGCAGGACCTGATTGCGAAGCTCAAGGACCACGGCGTCGTCGTGATGCCGTCGGTCGGGCTCCCCCGGCACGCCGAGAAGGTCGCCGCCTGGGGTGCCGACGCGGTGATGATCCAGGGCGGCGAGGGCGGTGGCCATACCGGCTCCGTGCCGACCACGCTGCTGCTCCCGAGCGTGATCGACGCCGTCGGCATCCCCGTCGTCGCCGCCGGTGGCTTCTTCGACGGCCGCGGGCTGGCTGCCGCGCTCTCCTACGGGGCAGCGGGCATCGGCATGGGCACCCGCTTCCTGCTCACGAAGGACAGTTCGGTCCCCGACGCCGTCAAGGACCTCTACCTCTCCTACGACGTCAATGGCACCGTCGTCACCGCGAAGGTCGACGGGATGCCGCACCGGATGCTTCGCACCAGGCTCGTCGAGGAGATCGAGGAGGCCAGCGCCCTGAAGCGACTCGGCCCCACGATGCGCCGCACCCTCGAGTTCAAGAAGATGAGCGGCATGAGCTGGGTCGGTCTGGCCCGCGACGGCCGCGAGATGAGGAAGAGCCAGGGGCGCTCGATGGCGCAGATGGCGCTGGCCGCCAACACCCCGATGATGCTCAGAGCCGGCCTGGTCGAGGGCGACACCGGTGCCGGGGTCCTCGCGTCCGGTCAGGTCGTCGGAGTCATCGACGACCTGCCGAGCTGTGAGGAGCTCATCGAGCGGATCGTCACGGGCGCCGTCGCCGAGCTGAAGCGCGCATCGTCGTACGTCGTCTGAGGACGAGGCCGAGGACTCCGCCCTCGCCTCAGATCGACTTCTGGAAGGCCAGGGCCCGGCCCATGACCCGATAACCCAGCGCCTCGTTGACGCTGATCATGAAGTCGTTGGACTCGGCGTTCCAGGTGTCGATCGTCTCGAGCTGGGGCTGCGACTCGCGCAGCCAACGGTTCATCTCGAGCTTGAGCAGCAGACCCAACCGGTGCCCCCTGTGCGCGGCCACCACGGACGTGTCGTGCTGCTCGGCGATGTGCGGCCGCTCCTGGTCGACGCCGACGACGGTCTGGCCGGCGAGCTCACCGGTCTCGCGATGCCGCACCATCAGGCGGTGGATCGTGATCCCCCGCTGCTCGTGGGCGGTCTCGTAGGCCCGGACCCGCTCCGGTGAGAACACCTCGTCCTCGATGTCGAGGTCGTCGGTTGGGGCGTCGTTGATCGCCGACACCATCAAGGCGACTGCCTCGAGGTCCTCATCCGGCGTGCGGCCGAGCTGCCTCAGCAGCTCGTAGGACGAGGCGGCGGCTCGCGCCTCGTCGTAGCGTCGGTCGAGCTCGGCCCAGTCCAGCTCGGCCAGGACCTGCCGCCGGTTGACCTCGTAGGCCTTGCGCTGCAGCCCGTGGTGGGCCGCGAAGGCGCTGGTGCTCTCGGACTCCCATCCGTCGGTGCCCACCGAGGTTCGACCGGTGGCCCGGACCTGGTCGACGAGACCGGCCAGCAAGGCGCTGCCATGGCCGCGGTGCCGGTGCTCGGGGTGCACATGCACCGAGATCCAGGCCAGGTGCAGGTTGTCGTAGTCGCTGATGGAGTAGTCCCCCACTGCCACGATCTCGGTGCCCACGACGGCGAGGCTGGGCCGACTCGGTTCGAGGTCCCAGCCGTACGCGAATATGCCCTGCGCCTCGTGCCGGGTCAGCGGGTGCTCCCACGGCGAGTCCGCGGCCCGCACATCGTTCTCCACCTCGACGTACCGGTCGACGGCCTCGGTGTCGTCCGGTGCGAACTGCCTGATCTCCATGGTTTCGAGGATCGCGCGCCCCGACCCGGTCCGCCAGCGGTTATCGCCCGGGAGGTACCGTCGGAGCCTGATGACCCAACCCCACGAGACCCCGCGCCGGGCCCGGCACCTCATGGACCCGAACAATCCGCGGACGGTCCGGCGCAGCAACGACGGCATGAGCCTCGACACCGTCCAGAAGTGGGTGCTGTCCGCACTCGCCGCGGTCACGATCCTGCACCTGTCGGCGGGCCTGATCATCGCGGCCGTGTTCGTCGACGACGACCGGACGAGCGCTCGCGTCGGTCTCAACATCCTCGGGGGTGCGTTCGGCATCGTGGCCGTGGCGGCCGCCCGGGCGATCCATGGCAAGTCGCTGGTTTCCACCTGGTTGCTGCTCGGGCTGGTCCCCGGCGCCATCGGGTTCTGGCTCACGTTCCACTGACCTGCCGCCAACCACGACGGGCGGCCACCACCCGAAGGTGGGACCGCCCGTCTGCTGGGTTGGATGGAGCCCGGGACTCAGCTCACGTTGAGCGCGGTGTCATCCACCACGAAGCTCGTCTGCAGTGAGCTGTCCTCCGTCCCGGTGAAGCTGATCGAGACGGTCTGACCTGCGAACGACGAGACGTTGAACGAGCGCAACGTGTACCCCGTGGCCTTGTTCAGGTTGGAGTACGTCGCCAACGTGGTCGTGCCGGCCTTGACGGTCAGCTTGTCGTACGCCGTGGCGGTGGTCGTCTCGGCCGAGTCGATGTGCAGGTAGAACGTCAGCGTCGCCGAGCAGCCCGCGGGGATGGTGACCGACTGGCTCAGCGTGTCGGTGTGCGTCGAGCCGTAGCCGTTCATCCATGCCTTCCAGCTGCCCGTGCGGGCGGCCTCACCGGTCGAGTTGTCGATGACGCCCGCGGAGGACGACCACGACACAGCGCCGGACTCGAAGCCCGGGTTGCTGAGCTTCTGGGCCGCCGTGCACCCGCCACCGGTGCTGCTGACCGTCCACGTGAACGTGGTCGACCCGCTGGCGTTGGTGGTGTCCTTCGCGGTCACGGTGACCGTGTAGGTGCCGGCCGTCGTCGGCGTACCGGAGATCAGTCCCGTCGAGGCGTTGATCGACTCGCCGGCCGGCAGGCCGGTCGCCGAGTAGGTCAGCGTCTGACCGGAGGCCGAGTCGGTGGCAGTGATCTGCACACTCTTGGCGGTCCCGACAGTTCCGGTCTGGTTGCCCGGGTTGTTGACCGTGACCGTGTTGGTGCCGCCGGTGGTGCAGGTCGGGTCCGCGGCCTGTGCCGGGACACTCACCGCGTTCCAGGCCGCCTTGACGACGTTGAACTCTGCGCAGCTGCCGGGGTACAGGTTCTTGGCTGCCGTCAGCGTCCAGGTGCGGTACTTCAGGTACGACGCGCTCGTCGTCTTCATCAGCATCGCGTTGTACATGATCGTCTGGGCCTTCTGGATGCCGATCCCACTGATCGTGGTGCTGTTGCAGGTGGGGCTGGTCGGCTGACCGTCGGAGGGACTGGTGCCCTCGGCCGTCAGGTAGAACCAGTGGTTCCCGGGGCCGGCCGCCGCGTGGACCTCGTCGGTCGGGGTCGAGGACGTGTAGCAGTTGGAGTCACCGGCCAGGGACGGGTTGTACATGTAGCGGATCGGGCCGGTGCCGACCAGGTTGACGGACTCACCCACGGTGTAGTCGGGGGTGTCGACGCTGTTGTTGGCGTACCACTCGGTGGCCGCGCCGAACGTGTCGGCCACGAACTCCTGGGTGCCGTTGCCCGAGATGCCACCGGGGGTCTTGTCGTCCACACCGTGTCCCATCTCGTGGGCCACGACGTCGATCGAGCCGATCCACTTGCCGCCGGTCTGCGTGTGTCCGATCTGGACCTGGGTGCCGTCGTAGTAGGCGTTCACGTCGTTGAGGCCGACCCGGATCGGGACCCAGCCGCCGGAGCCGTTCATGCCGTTGCGACCGAGCCAGGCCGACAACATCTGCCGCTCCTTCTCGGCGGCGTAGAACGCGTCGACACAACCGGTCTCACGGCTGGTGGCGACGCCGTTGCCCCACACGTCGTCGGGGCCGGAGAACGTGGTGTTGTTCGCGGCGTCCTGACAGGTCAGCGTGGCGGCGTTGGTGTTCTTCATCGAGTACGTCGAGCCCGACAGCGTGGTCGGGATCGTCACGGTGCCGTTGTACGCCGAGCTGCCGCTGCCGTCGGCCACGTGCTCCTTGGTGGCCAGGACCTTGGAGCTGTGGGAGTCGACATACACGTCGAGGATCGACGGCTCGCCGTGGCTGGTTCCGGTGACGCGGGTCTCCCAGGCCAGCCGGGATGCGGCCCGCTGCAGGACGACCAGGCGGGTGGCGCCGACGTGCGCGCCCTTGACCTGGTGCGCGGACACAGAGCGCGCCCGACCGCGGGCGATGCTCGGAGACGTGGAGCCGAGCCGCGTGACCTTGGTCTGCGCGACGCTGGTGCCGAGGATCCGACCCCGCGCGTCGGTGTTGACGACGAAGTCGCCACCCACGACCGGGAGCCCCTTGTAGGTGCGTGCGAAGGGGACGTACTGCAGTCCGTGCGAGGACTGCACCGGCAGGGCCCGGAACCGGTCGGACTTGCCGGCGCGCAGGGCAGGCGGCCGGCTGGCCACCAGCTTCTGGGCGGCCGCAGCAGCACGGGCGTGCGGAGATCCCTGACGGGACGCGCTGGTGGGTGAACTGGTTGCTGTGACAGCGTCCGAGCCTGTAGGCACGGACACGACTGCCACCGCCGAGATGAGGGCTGCTGTAAAGCCCCCAGCGACGATTCGTCTCACACGACACTCCTTTGTCTGGGCTCGAATGAGCCCTCCGGATGGAAGAGAGGCGGCTCCGCCCGGAGAAGTGCACATGGTGATTTCCGAGAACACGAACCGCGCGAACTCTGGCCCTCGCGGAAGATCGCGGTCAATGGCTGGAGATTGCAGGCCTTTGCAATGCGAAGACTCGCAAGAACCGGAAGGTTTCCGGTCGGTCAGTAGAAGGACGGCCTCAAGGTCAGAGTCGCTCGATGATCGTCACGTTGGCCTGCCCGCCGCCCTCGCACATCGTCTGCAGTCCGTAGCGGCCGCCGGTGCGCTCGAGCTCGTTGAGCAAGGTGGTCATCAGCCGGGTGCCGGTGGCCCCGATGGGGTGGCCCAACGCGATGCCGCCGCCGTTCACGTTGACCTTGTCGTGCGGCACCCCGGTCTCCTTCATCCAGGCCAGGACGACGCTGGCGAACGCCTCGTTGCACTCGAAGAGGTCGATGTCGTCGATGCTCAGCCCGGTCTTCTCGAGAGCGTGCCGGGTGGCGCGGATCGGCCCGGTCAGCATCCACACCGGGTCGTCGCCGCGCACCGACAGGTGGTGGATGCGGGCTCGCGGGGTCAGGCCGTGCTGGGCCACCGCTGCCTGCGAGGCGATCAGCATCGCGCTCGACGCGTCGCAGATCTGGGATGCGACGGCGGCGGTGATCCGGCCACCCTCTGCCAGCGGCTCCAGGGCCGCCATCTTCTCCAGGGACGTCTCGCGCGGGCACTGGTCGGTGTCGAAGCTCGTCCCGTCCGGAAGCGTGACGGGGTCGATCTCGTTCTTGAACCGTCCCTCGGCGATCGCTGTCCTGGCGCGCTCGTGCGAGGCGAGCGCGAACGCCTCCATGTCCAGGCGGCTGATCTCCCACTTGTCGGCGATCATCTCGGCCGACCTGAACTGGCTGATCTCCTGGTCGCCGAACCGGGCCTGCCAGCCGGGCGACTCGGCGAACGGCGTGGAGAAGCCGTACTGCTGGCCGACGATCATCGCGGCCGAGATCGGGATCGCACTCATGTTCTGCACGCCACCGGTGACGACGAGATCCTGGGTCCCGGACATGACGCCCTGGGCTGCGAAGTGCACTGCCTGCTGCGACGACCCGCACTGCCGGTCGATGGTGACGCCGGGGACGTGGTCGGGCAGTCCCGCGACCAGCCAGGCCGTGCGGGCGATGTCGCCGGCCTGGGCGCCGATGGTGTCGCAGCACCCGAGGATCACGTCGTCGACGGCGCCCGGATCGACCCCGGACCGCTTCATCAGGGCGTTGATGCTGTGGGCGGCCAGGTCGGCCGGGTGCATCGCTGCGAGGGCGCCGCCCCGCTTGCCCACAGGGGTCCGGACGGCGTCGATGATGTAGGCCTCAGCCATGGGAGATCCCGTCTAGGAGGATGGTCAGGTACTGGTCGGCAATGCGTTCGTGGGTGAGCTTGCGGCCGGGGCGGTACCACCGCACCGCCACCCAGACCGTGTCCCGGATGAAGCGGTAGGTCAGCTCGATGTCCAGGTCCGAGCGCAGCACGCCGGAGCGCACACCGTCGTCGAGCAGGGTGATCCACACCTCCCGGGACTGGGCGTTGCGTTCGGCTAGGTAGGCGAACCGCCCGAAGCCGCCGAGGTAGTCGGCCTCGTTCTGGAAGATCGCGACCTCGTGGCGGTGCTTGTCGATCGCCTCGAAGGAGAGATGGACCGCGCGCTCGATCTTGGTGCGCGCGTCGTCATCGCTGGCGAGCACCGCGTCGTACGACGCGAAGAGCTCCTCCTGGAACGTCGAGAGGATCTCGTCGACGATCGACTCCTTGGAGTCGAAGTGGTGGTACAGGCTGCCGGACAGGATCCCGGACGCGTCCGCGATGTCGCGCACCGTCGTGTTCTTGAAGCCCTTCTCGGCGAACAGCCCGGCCGCGATCGACAGCAGCTCGGCTCGGCGGGTGTTGCCGTGGGTCTCGGCCTCGGTCGTCATGGACGCTCCCTCACCTCAGGCGTGCTGACTGCTGACGGAGACGACCTCACCGGTGAGGTACGACGCATAGTCGCTCGCCAGGAAGACCATCACGTTGGCGACCTCCCAGGGCTCGGCCGCGCGACCGAACGCCTCGCGCTGCTTGAGCTCGTGCAGCAGCTCGTCGGAGGTCACCTTGGCAAGGAACGGGTGCATCGCCAGGCTCGGGGACACCGCGTTGATGCGGATGCCGTGCGGGGCCAGGTCGAGGGCGGCACACCTGGTCAGCGCCATGACGCCGGCCTTGGCGGCGGCGTAGTGGGCCTGGCCCTCCTGGGCACGCCAGCCGATGACCGAGGCGTTGTTGACGATCACGCCCCGCTTCCCGGCCGCGACCATGCGCTGTCCGGCTGCACGGACGCAGCGGAACGTGCCGTTCAAGGTGATGTCGAGGACCCTGAGCCACTGCTCGTCGGTCATGTCGAGGACGCTGGCGGTGCCGCCGAGTCCGGCGTTGTTGATCATGATGTCGACCCCGCCGAACTCCTCGGCGGCGTCGAGCAGCGCGGCCACGTGCTCCTCGCTGGTCACGTCGCAGACGAGCTGTCGAACCCGGTCGGCACCGAACTCCTGGACCAGGGCCTGCTCGGACTCGGCCAGCCGCCGCTCGTGCGTGTCGCTGAACACGACCGCCTCCGCGCCCTCCTCGAGCGCGCGTCGTACGACGGAGGCGCCGATCCCGGCACCGGCCGCGGCGGTCACCACGACGACCTTGCCGGCCAGCAGGTCGTGGCCCTTCACGTAGTCGGGCGTGGGCTGTTCGGGACGCGTCGCAGTCATGCGGTGACCTTCGGTTCGCGGGGAAGCCCGAGCACGCGCTCGGCCAGGATGTTGCGCTGCACCTCGTCGCTGCCGCCGTAGATCGTGTCGGCGCGGGAGAACAGGAA
>JAOPXM010000051.1 GCA_025965125.1 Nocardioides sp. | reverse complement strand
CCCTGACACTATCGCCAGAATCATTGCCGAAAAAACAACCCAAACCAAAAAAACAGAAAGGGCATAACAAACTAATTCGTCGACTATGACACACTGTTGAGTTCTCAAAAATCAGACGCGCACCAACCCGCCGATTTCTCGGAAGGCTTGGGGCTTGTCACAAACGTACCGGGTGGAATTCGGCCCCGCAAATCGGGGCCTGCCTTCTCCCGCACCCCGCACACGCGACGGCCTTCCGGTTGTTCGAGTGGTTGCCTCGCGGCACGCACTCGCCCACTGGAAGGTGTGCGGTGAAGGGGTGGTCTCCTCGGGGCCGGAAGCCCGACCTGACGGTCTTGCTTCCCGCCGCTCCCTGGCGACTCGGAGAACATTAGGGGAGTCCGGAGCAAAGACCAAATCCATCCAACGTGACCCGGACCACACCGACGTTTGCGCAGGTCAGGCCACCGCGCCCGTCATCCGAGCAGGATGCCCCGCGTGTCCGCGACGGAGCGACAGCCGCTCAACCGGAGCGCTTCGACCAGCTCCTCGAGGAGCTCAGCGTGCATCCGCGCCACCGCGCTCTCCCCCTCGCTGAGCGCATACAGCGGCACCCGTCCGAGGAAGGCCGCGTCGGCACCGAGCGCGAGGGCGGCGAGGACATCCAGTCCGCTGCGCAGACCGCCGTCGACGTACACCTGCGCCGCGCCGTCCACCGCCTTGAGCACGCCCGGGAGGCACGCGAACGTCGAGGCGGCCCGGTCGAGCTGACGGCCGCCGTGGTTGGAGACCCAGACCGCTGAGGCACCCGCCTGCACGCATCGACGCGCGTCGTCCGGACGCAGCACTCCCTTGACCACGATGGGCAGCCCGGTGCCCTCCGCGAGCCAGCCGAGGTCGTGTGGTCCGAGGTCCATGGCCTTGCTGGAGCCGGGTTGGCTCTCGTGGGTCGGGTCGAAGTTCACCCGGATCGACTCGGGGTCGACGGTGTCCCACACACTCGGACCGGCCGTGTGCTTGGTCGCGACTACAGGAGTGTCGACGGTCAGGACAACGGCCTCGGCCCCCGACTCGACCGCCCTCCGCAGCATCGGCTCGGCAAGCGTGCGGTCCGATGGCAGGTATGCCTGCAACCACCAGCGCACGCCGGTCGCCCCGATGTCGGCAAACGTGGTTCCCGCGTTGCTGGACACGACCATCACGCCCCCCACGGCAGCGGTGGCCCGAGCCATCGCCAGCTCGCCGTCGGGGTGCACGGCCCGCTGAAGCGTTGTCGGCGCGATACCCCACGGCACGTCGCTGCGCTTCCCCAGCAGCGTCACGCCGGGGTCCACGTCGGTCACATCGCGCAACACGTGTGGCTGGAACCGGACCGAGCGCCAGGCCTCCGTCGCGGTCACCGCCGTCACGGAGTCGCGCGCGCCCTGGGCGACGTACTCGAAGAGCGCCGCGGGCAGCACCGAGCGGGCTCGGTCCTCGAGGCCGGCCAGCCAGGTGCCGTCACTCATCCGTTGCCCGCGCCAGGATGGAGCGGAGCGAGCCCGTGGCTGGGGTGGTCATGTGACCTCAACGCCGGCAAAGTTCTTCTTGCCGCGGCGCAGCACCAGCCAGGCACCGCCGATCAGGTCGGCCGCCGACGGCACCTGGTCCGGGTCGTCGATCCGGGTGTTGTTGAGGTAGGCCCCGCCCTCACCGATGGTCCGCCGCGCGTCACCCTTGCTCTTCGACAGGCCGGTCTGCACGAGCAGGTCCACCACGCTCGGGAGCCCCTCGGCCGAGTCGACCGTCACCGATCCGGCTTCTCGCAGGGCGGCACAGAGGGTGTCGGCGCCGAGCCCGCTGAGCTCACCCCCGCCGAACAGGGCGGCAGCGGCCGCCTTGATGCGTTCGGTCTCCTCGGCGCCGTGGACCAGCGACGTGACGTGCTCGGCCAACGCCTTCTGCCCCAGTCGCAGGAACGGCTTCTCCCGGTGCTGCGCCTCGAGCTCCTCGATCTCCTCACGGCCGAAGAACGTGAAGATCCGCAGCAGTTCGCCCACCTTCTCGTCCTCGACGTTGAGCCAGAACTGGAAGAAGGAGTACGGCGACATCATCTCGGGGTCCAGCCACAGTGCCCCGCCCTCGGTCTTGCCGTACTTGGTGCCGTCGGCCTTGGCGATGAGGGGCGTGGCGAAGGCGTGCGCCTTGCCGCCGTCCGAGCGCCGGATCAGCTCGACCCCGCCGGTGAGGTTGCCCCACTGGTCGCTGCCGCCGAACTGCATCGTCACGCCGTGGTCGCGGTACAGGTTGAGGAAGTCCATCGACTGCAACAGCACATAGCTGAACTCCGTGTAGCTGATACCGGCCTCGAGCCGCGACTTCACGACGTCCCTCGCGAGCATCCGGTTGACCGGGAAGTGCTTGCCGATGTCGCGCAGGAAGTCGATCGTCGACAGGCTCGCGGTCCAGTCGTAGTTGTTGACCATGGTCGCCGCGTTGGCGCCGTCGAACGACAGGAACGGCTCGATCTGGTGGCGTACCCGCTCCACCCACTCCTTGACGGTGTCCAGTGAGTTGAGGATCCGCTCCCCCGAGTCGCGGGGATCGCCGATCATGCCGGTGGCGCCGCCGACCAGGGCGTACGGCGTGTGGCCAGCGTCCTGGAGCCGCCGCGCAGTGAGAATCTGGACGAGGTTGCCCAGGTGCAGGCTGGGTGCCGTCGGGTCGAAGCCCACATAGAACCGCACGCTCCGCTCGCCGAGTGCCTCGCGCAGCGCGTCGAGGTCCGTCGAGTGGGCGATGAGTCCGCGCCACTCGAGGTCGTCGAGGAGGGTGGGATCTGGGGACACGGTGGGCCTTCCGGGAATGGGTACCTGACGGGGCAAGCCTGCCCCATGGGGTGCCCTGCGGCCCAGCCGGTTGGCCGTTGCGGCGCTGCTGGGGGTCTACTTCTAGGGTCGCCCCAGGTGCAGAGCCGCAGATGTGGGAGGAACGAAGTTGATCGCTGGCAGGTACTCGCTCGAGCGTGAGATCGGTCGCGGTGGCATGGGGGCCGTGTGGCTCGGGCGCGACGAGGTGCTCGGCCGAGCCGTCGCGCTCAAGCGCGTCGGCATGATGCCCGGTGTCAGCAGCCCCGACTTCGATCGCGCCGAACGAGAGGCCAAGCTCGCCGCGCGTCTGAACCACCCGCACGTGGTTGCCGTCTTCGACTTCGTCGAGGAGGGCGACGAGCAATGGCTCGTCATGGAGTACGTCGACGGCGCCACGCTCGCGCAGCTGGTCCGCGACGGTGGGCCCCTGAGCCCCGACCAGGCGGCACCGATCCTGCTCCAGGTCGCCGATGCCCTCACCGCAGCCCACGCGGTGGGGATCGTGCACCGGGACGTGAAGCCGTCGAACATCCTGGTCACCGAGGCAGGACAGGTGAGGCTGTCGGACTTCGGCATCGCGCGCGCCGAGGCCGACGCGTCCTTGACCCAGACCGGGCTGGTGACCGGCTCCCCGGCTTATCTCGCACCGGAGGTCGCGTCGGGTCGCACGGCCACCGATGCCAGTGACGTCTGGTCGCTGGGCGCGACGCTCTACCACGCCCTCGACGGACGTCCGCCGTACGACGTGGGCGACAACCTGCTCGGCGCGATGTACCGCATCGTGCACGAGGACCCTCCACGGATCGCCCACTCCGGCTGGCTGGGTCCGCTGCTCGAGTCGACGATGACGCGCGAGCCGGAGGACCGGTGGTCGATGGCCGGTGTCCGCGACTTCCTGGCGGCCGGACCTGCTGCCGTGGCGCCCGCGACCAGGGCGCGGGTGTCCACGGTCCCGCCCCTGCCACCTCCGCCCGCGCAGGACACCCGGGTCATGTCGCAGGTCGTCCCGCCCGTGCTTCCCACGACACCCACGCGAATCGTCTCGTCCCCGAAGGCGTCGCGCCCGCACCGCCGGCGCCGCGGCATGCTGCTGGCTGTCATCCTCGGGTGCGTCGTCGTCCTGGCTCTGCTGACCGCGCTGGCCTACTCCCTGGGGTCCGGCAACGACCCCAACGGAAACCCGGGTTCGGGTTCGTCTGGCAACTCCCCCACCGGTACCACTGGCACCGGGGCCACGGTGGCGGGGATGGAGGACTTCGTCGCGACGTACCTGTCCACCGTCACGAAGGATCCGACGGCGGCCTTCCAGCTGCTGACACCGCAGTTCCAGGCGGACAGCGGCGGGTTGTCGGGCTACGAGACGTTCTGGGACTCCGTGGAGAAGGCCAAGCTGGACTCCATCGAAGCCGATCCGGACGCTCTCACGGTGCACTACAGCGTGGAGTACGACCGTGGCCACGGCCACAAGGTCACCGACGACACCAACCTGCGGCTCACCTACGACAACGGCAGCTATCTGATTGCGGACGAATTCTGAGCGCGCGCTGTCACGCGTGACCGGATCCCGAGTGGGGTACCCCCCTGATGTGCGCGTCCTGCCTGGACGCCGGAGGGAGGAATCATGCGGGGCCTGATCGGAGCGATCGTTGTCGTCTGGCTGGTGATCGGCGTCATCGCGGCATTCCAGCGCGGCTACTTCGGGAACGACCGCGAGGTGAACTGCAAGACCGCGAGCGACACAGCCCTGACCGTGGTCGCGGGGCCGCTCAACTATGTCGGCGCCAACCCCAAGGTCTCGTGCAACGCGCCGAATCCGTCGAAGTAGGAGAAGGTCGAAGTAGGAGAAGTAGGAGCAGCCGCGGTCAGGCCACCTCGAGGGGAGACTTGCCGAAGCCCTCGCGCAGCTGACGAAGGATCCGCGACAGCAACCTCGACACCTGCATCTGGGTGACGCCCAGCTCGTCGGCGATCTCCTGTTGCGTGCGCCCCTCGGTGAACCGGAGGTGGACGATGCGTCGGTCACGCTCGCCGAGATCGCGGAGCAGGGGCTCCAGCAGCACCCGGGCCTCGGCTGCCTCGCGAGCTGCCTCGTCCGTCGTCGGGATCATCTCCCCCAGAGAGGTCGCGCCCGGCTCGGCGGAGAACGGGGTGTCCAAGGAGAGCGGGTGGAAGCAGCCGTCCGCCAACAGCGCCTCCTGCACGTCGGCAGCCTTCAGCTGCAGGTCCTCCGCGATGGCCTCGGCCGACTTCGGCTCGCCGATCTCGCGCGCCCTGGCGTGGGCGCGCTGGACCTCGAGCTGGATCTCCTGGACCCGGCGCGGAGGACGCACGGTCCAGGCGTGGTCGCGGAAGTAGCGCTTCAGGTCTCCCCGGATCGACGGCACGGCGTACGCCAGGAAGTCGCGGTCCTTGCCCGGATCGAACTTCGGCACCACCCGGACCAGGGTGAGCAGGGCGACCTGCTCCAGGTCTTCCAGGGCCACCCCGCGGTTGCGGAACCGCCGGGCCAGGCTGCGGGCGAAGTCGATGTTGATGAGCACGATCTCCTCGAAGATCCGCTCACGTTCGGCAGGGGTCCCAGCGGCCTGAGCCTCGAGGAAGAGGCGGTGGGTCTCGCTCTTGCGACGCGTATCGGCAGGCCGCTGCACAGTGGTGGAAACCGTCGTCGTCATGCTCCCGGCCTACCCGTACCGATACCCGTGAAACTGATTCACAACGAAATCACCCGTAAGGGTGAGGCCCTGGGCAGGCGGCCGGTGCGCCAACCACCCTAGGTTCGTTACATCATGGAGACCGCCGGCAACATCATCGAGTCACGGGCCGTGCCCCCGATCCGGGTAGGCGTCGTCGAGGAGCCGGAGCTCGTCATGCTCGGCGTCGACGGCATGCTCCGGCGGCACCCCGACCGGGCGGCCCTGACGGCTTCCGCCGACTACCTGTCGCCGCGGGTGGACGTGCTGCTCTGCGACCCGGTCGGTCGCACCGTCGATCTCGAGGGCTACCTCGACCGGGTCTTCGCGGCGACCGCGGCCCGGGTCCTGGCGTTCACCTGGACAACCGATGAGGCGACCGCCCGGCGTGTCCTGGCGGCCGGGGCGCACGGCTGGCTCTCGAAGGCGTCGTCGTCCGCCGACCTCGTCGCCGCGGTGGAGGCCGTGCACCGCGGGGAGCCCGTTGCCGAGGCCGAGGCGCACCGTACGGCGGACCCGAGCCCGACTGGCTTGAGTGGCCGTGAGCGGGAGGTGCTCGGGCTCATCTGCCGCGGGTTCAGCAACCAGGAGATCGCCGACGAGCTGTTCCTCAGCGTCAACTCGGTCAAGACCCACATCCGGCAGATCTACCAGAAGATCGGGGTCGCCCGCCGCGCTCAGGCCGTGGCCTGGGGTCTCGCACACCCCTACTGACGTCCGACTGGAGACCTCGCCCGTTGGGGTGAACTTCGAGCTGAACCTGGCCCGACAGCGTTCGCGGTGTCGAGCTACGGGTACCGGTCTGCCACCCGATCCGAGGAGCCCGCGTGAGCAGCACCCGAACCTCCCCCCGGCGTAACGACACCCTCGAGCCCGTGATGGGACTCGCCCTGCTCTGGGCAATCCCCGCCGGAGCTTTCCTCCTGGCCCTGTTCTGGCGGTAGCCGCCGCGGACCGGGCTCCGCCCGGCTCAGCGCAGAAGCGCGAAGAGCAACCAAGCCAGTAGCACGGCGCCGAGAATCCGGCGTAACGGACTGGCTCCGCGAACGAGCTCATCGACCGCCCACACGATCAGGGCCCCGCGGCCGATGTCCCTCAGCGTCGATCCACTCACGGCAGACACGAGACCGGTCCATTCCAGGACCTTGGCCACCAGCCACACGCAGATCGCGGGATTCGGCCACATGGCGATCGTCAGTCGGCCGCTTCGGTCGCGCGCCCACCAGCCCAGGGATCCCGGGCGGGCGGTCGCAGGTCGATGCTCGATCGCGGGGTGGGTCACCACCCGAGCCTACGACCCGCCGGACACCCCGACCCTTGTGGGCAGCTGGACCGGCTCGCAGTGGGGCGGGCGGGACTTGAACCCGCGCGTGGACGATTATGAGTCGTCTGCTCTAACCAGCTGAGCTACCGCCCCCTTGAGGGCGCGAGCCTAGCGTCGGACTGGCAGCAGGTGCTGTCGCCGGCCACCTCGGACAGCCCGAGGTCGCCCTTGCCCTCCAGCTCGGCGCCCGCGTCGGCGAGGACGGTGTAGACCTCCCAGGGCTCCTTGCCGGGGCCGGTGACCCACACCTTGTCCTGGACCGCGTAGCAACAGGTGGTGTTGTCCTCGACCCGGGTCGCGAGGCCGGCATCGGCGAGCCTGTTTGTCGCCTCGGCCACCAGATCGGTGCTCTCCACCTCGACGCCGAGGTGATCCATGCGTGTCTCCTCGCCCGGCTGGCCCTCGAGCAGGACCAGCTTCAGCGGCGGTTCGGCGATCGCGAAGTTGGCGTAGCCGGGGCGGCGCTTGGCGGGCGTGGTGTTGAAGAGCCGGGAGTAGAACTCGATGGAGCCCTCGAGGTCGGCGACCCGGAGGGCGAGCTGGACTCTGGACATGACGGGAATCCCTTCGTGCGGCGGCTGGCGCCAGTGAGACATTGATGAACTTCTATGTCCAACTTGCCATGGACATGGATGACTGTCAATATTGATGGGTGTCTAAGTCTCGAACGCTGCTCCGCGTCATCGACGACGCCCTTGCCTGCTGCACCCCGCTCTCCCGCGAACCCATGAGCGAAATCCAGGCCAACCAGGTCGCTCCGCTCCTCAAGGCGCTCGCCGACCCGGTCCGGCTGCGGCTGATGTCGATGGTGCTGTCCCACGAGGGCGGCGAGGCCTGCGTGTGCGACCTGACCCCGGCGTTCGACCTGTCCCAGCCGACGATCAGCCACCACCTCAAGGTGCTGCACGAGTCGGGGCTGCTGGATCGGCAGAAGCGTGGCGTGTGGGTCTACTACCAGGCCCGGCCCGAGGCGATGGAGGCCATGGTGAAGCTGTTCGAGACGGTCGGTGTGCCCATCGGCGCGGGCGCCGGAGCGTGAGCGACACGCTGGGTCGCAAGCTGGTCGCCGAGCTTCTCGGCACCGGTCTGCTCGTCACCGTCGTGGTCGGCTCCGGCATCGCGGCTCAACGTCTCTCACCCCACGACGTCGGCCTGCAGCTGCTGGAGAACTCCACCGCGACCTTCCTGGGCCTCACCGTGCTCATCCTGCTCTTCGGGCCGGTGTCCGGAGCGCACTTCAACCCCGTCGTCTCGGGAGCGGACTGGTTGCTCGGCCGTCGCGCGGGCACCGGACTGAGAGGTCCTGAGGTGCTCGCCTACACCGGCGCCCAGGTCGCCGGTGCCGTGGGCGGTGCGGTGCTGGCGAACCTGATGTACGACGTGTCGGTCACCGACCTGGCCGGCACCGACCGCACCGGAGCCCATCTTCTCCTCGGGGAGGTGGTTGCGACCGCGGGACTGGTCTCGCTGATCTTCGCGCTGGCCCGCACCGGACGTGGCAGCCTGGCCGCGCCCGCGGTCGGCGCCTACATCGGTGCGGCGTACTGGTTCACCTCGTCGACCTCCTTCGCGAACCCCGCGGTGACCGTCGGCCGCGCCTTCTCAGACTCCTTCGCCGGGATAGCTCCAGGCTCGATGCCCGGGTTCGTCGTCGCCCAGATCGTCGGTGCTGCGGTCGGTGTTGCCGTTGTCGCCTACCTCTACCCGGGTCTGGCCGGCGCCGCCGACGACGTGGTGGTTCCCCATGACTGAAGGACGGGTTCCGCAGGTGGTGTTCGCCTGTGTCCGCAACGGCGGCCGGTCCGTGATCAGTCGCGTCCTGGCCGAGCACTACTCGCAGGGGCGGGTCCGGGCACTCTCGGCGGGCACCCAGCCCGGCGAACACATCCACGCCGAGGTCGCCGACGTCCTCGAGAAGCTCGGGCTCGACACGTCCCGTGAGCAGCCCAAGCTGTTGACCCGCGAGACCGTCGCCGCCAGTGACCTCGCCATCACCCTTGGCTGTGGAGAGGAGTGCCCCTACGTCCCAGGAGTGAAGTACGTCGACTGGCCGGTCCGTGATCCAGGAGGGCAGGACGAGTCGACGGTTCGCGAGATCATCGGCGATCTCGACCAGCGGGTCCGCGGCATGCTCGTCGAGCTCGTGCCGGATCTGGAGCTGGCGCCCTCGGTCCTGGAGCAGAGCTGACCTTGCGGGATCGGTGCGGAGACGGCACGGTTGCGAGATGACCGAAGTGCACGCCGACAACGCGGCCCGCGGCCTGGCGGCTCTCGAAGCCGAACGGGGCCGGATCCGGGAGCAGCACCTCCGTCCGGCCGGGGAACGGCCGTCCTCGACGGCCCGCGGGTTGCACCACACCGCGCTGATCAGCAGCGACGTGGAGCGGACCGTCCGGTTCTACCAGGACCTGCTCGGTTTCCCGCTGACCGAGTTGATCGAGAACCGCGACTACCCCGGCTCCTCGCACTTCTTCTTCGACATCGGCAACGGCAACCTGCTCGCGTTCTTCGACTTCCCCGGACTCGACGTCGGACCGTACGCCGAGGTCCTCGGCGGCCTGCACCACCTCGCGATCTCGATGGAGCCGTCGAGGTGGCAGGACGTCGTGCGGCGCTTCGACGAAGCAGGCGTCGACCACGTCATCCACAGCGACGTCTCGGTCTACTTCACCGACCCCGACGGCGCCCGCATCGAGCTGATTGCGGACCCCCTGGGCGAGATGTACGGCACCGTGGTGCTGTGATGAGCCACCGTCGCCGCTGAAACGCCGAAACGGCCTGACTGGCGAGAAATGATCTCGCAGGTCAGGCCGTTCCTCCGCTCCCCCGGTTGGACTCGAACCAACAACCCTCCGGTTAACAGCCGAATGCTCTGCCAGTTGAGCTACAGGGGACCGCGTTGCAGCCCGCACAGGTTAGCAAGGGTGTGAGCGTCACAAAAATCGGGATCGGCACCCGTCGATCAGACCTCGCCCACCTCGTCGCGGGCGGCCGCGAGGGCCTCGCCGGCGGCCTGTCGGACCAGGGCGTCGTCCGGGTCGATGCCCTCGTCGTACTCGTAGAGCCAGCTCAGCGGACGGTCGCCGTGGGGAGCCCGACGGGCAATCACGCGCACCCCACGGCGGCCCTCGATGGCGACGTGGCGCTGGAGCACGATGCTCGCGCTGACGCGTTCGCGGACGAGCTCGAGCAGCCGTCCGGGCTCGTCGAACGTGAGCACGTGCACCGGCCGTGCGACGCCCCAGCTGCCCACCTCGCTCACCCGCAGCACCGAGAAGTCGGTGTCCCACTCGGCGGTCTCGACCTGTTCCCAGGGAATCCGGGCGTCGGGCACGTAGAGCGCGTCCCGCGTGCCGCCCACGGGCCCCTCGGCGCTCTGCGCCCAGGCCAGGACCCGCTCACCCCTGACCACGTCGATCGGTGCCCGCTCGCGTCGGCTGACCTTCACACGCCACCGGCCAGGGCGCGGTCCTGGAGGCTGCGACGATGCTGCTCGAGCGCCGCAAGCTCGCCGAACATCTTGTTGTAGTCGTGGGGGTTCTCGACCGGGTTGGTCCGCTGGAGCCGTGACTTCACCGCGGCGATGCGCCGCATCGCCGTCAGCTCGAGGAGCCGGAAGACGTGGAGCGCGACGTACGCCGGGTCCGCTTCCTTGGCGGTCAGCAGGGGCTCGACACCGAGGGCGCTGATCGCGGACGACGTGGCTGCGTCGGGCGCGGCGTCGCGCAACCGGTTGGCCCACCCGTCGTCGCCCGAGCCCGCGACGGGGCCGCCGGCAGCCGCGACGAGCTCCCAGACCGCGCGGTAGGTGGGGTGGGTGAAGTCCTCGACGCCCACGTCGGACGTGGTGCGACCGATCGCCATCGGGTGCTGGATGACGAGCTTCAGGGTCTCGCGCTCGATCGAGAACCGAGGATCCCGGAGATCGGGCACCGGGTTGCGCGTCGGCGCCGGCTCCTCGACCGGCGGCGTCCCGGCCGGCGTCCGGCGGGCATGGTCCTGGCTGGAGGGCCGCCGGTTGGCGGCACGGCGTACCTCCGTGAGGACCGCGTTGGTGTCGATGTCGGAGCCGACCATCTTGGAGATCTCCTGGGCGAACGCCGTGACCTTGGACTGGTCGCGGATCGAGGCCACCAGCTTCGCGGTCTCTCGTACGGCGTCGATGCGGCCGTCGGCTCGGTCCAGGTCGTACTTCTTGACGACGTTCGACAGCACGAAGCGGTAGAGCGGGACCCGCCTGGCGACGAGCTCACGGACGGCGGCGTCGCCCTTCTGGATCCGCAGGTCGCACGGGTCGAGGCCGTCGGGCTCGACGGCGACATAGGTCTGGGACACGAAGTTCTGGTCGCCGTCGAACGCCTTGATTGCCGCCTTCTGCCCGGCCGCGTCGCCGTCGAACGTGAAGATCACCTCGCCGCGGAACTCCTCGTGGTCGTTGAGGAACCGGCGCAGCACCCGCGAGTGATCGTCGCCGAAGGCGGTCCCGCAGGTCGCCACGGCGGTGGTGACTCCGGCCAGGTGGCAGGCCATCACGTCGGTGTAGCCCGCGACGACGACGGCCTGGGACGACCGGGCCATGTCGCGGCGGGCCAGGTCGACGCCGTAGAGCACCTGGCTCTTCTTGTAGATCGCGGTCTCGGAGGTGTTGAGGTACTTGGCCTCGATCTTGTCGTCGTCGAAGATCCGTCTCGCGCCGAAGCCGATGGTGTCACCGCTGGCATCCCGGATCGGCCACAGCAGGCGGCCGCGGAACCGGTCGTACGCCGACCGCCCGACCGCCACCAGCCCGGCGGCCACGAGCTCGTCCTGGCTGAACGCCTTCTGCCGCAGGTGCTTGAAGAGCGCGTCGCCCTCGCGCGGAGCGAAGCCGATGCCGAACGTCTCGGCCGCGGCCTGGTCGAACCCACGCTCGGAGAGGAACTGCCGGGCCACGATCGCGTCGGTCGAGCCGAGCTGCTCGGCGTAGAACAGCTGCGCGGACTTGTGCGCCTCGATCAGCCGCTGCCGGGCCGGCCCCTTGGGCCGGTCGTCGCGGATGTCGCCGTCCTCGCGCCGGAGCTGGACGCCGTACTTGTCGGCCAGCCGCTCGACCGCCTCACCGAACGAGAGCCCGTCGATCTTCATCAGGAACGAGATGACGTCGCCGCCGACCTGGCACCCGAAGCAGTGGAAGAACTGCCTCGCCGGATTGACGTTGAACGACGGGGACTTCTCGTCGTGGAAGGGGCACAGCCCCTTCATCGAACCGCCGCCTGCGTTCTTCAGCGTGACGTACTGCGAGATGACCTCGTCGATGCGCGCCTTCTCCCGCACCTCGACGATGCTGTCCTCGCGGATCCGGCCAACCACGAGTCGGAGTCTATGTGGGCACACCCATCGTCCGGTCGGGCATCCACAGGTCTCGACAAGCTCGACCGCGGACGTGGCGTCAGTAGGCCCCGGTCATCACGTTGACCAGCGGTTCGCCGGTGGCGAACCGGTGCAGCTGGTCGCGGACCAGCCGGTGGGCGCGAGGCCACATCGCACTGCTGGCACCGCCGACGTGGGGCGAGACCAGCAGGTTCGGGACGGTCCACAGGGGGCTGTCGGCAGGGAGCGGTTCGACGTCCACCACGTCGAGCGCCGCCCGGATCCGGCCGGACTGGAGCGCGCTGACGAGGTCGTCGGTGACGACCACGGCCCCGCGAGCCATGTTCACGAGCAGCGCGTCGTCCTTCAGCCGCGCCAGGAAGTCCGCATCGACGAGGCCGCGTGTCGCGTCGGTGAGCGGCACGATCAGCACGACGACATCGGCGTCCGGGAGCAGGTTTGGCAGCGCCTCGATGGGGTGTACGCCGGTCCTGGCGGTGCGGGCGACCCGGACGACGTCGACCTCGAACGGCACCAGCCGCGCCTCGATGGCCGCACCGATCGCGCCATAGCCCACCAGCAGGACCCGCTTGTCCGCCAGTGCCGGTCGCCAGCCCGGACGCCACTCATGGCGATCATGGGCGCGGACGAAGTCGGGGATTCCGCGCAGCGAGGCCAGGATCAGCGTCAGGGTCAGCTCGGCGGTCGAGGTGTCGTGAATGCCACGGCCGTTGCAGAGCGTGACCCCCTCCGGGACCTGCGCGCGGACGTTGTCGACCCCGGCCGACAGGGTCTGCACGACCTGGAGGCTGGTCATCCGGGGCAGGACCTCGCCGACCGCGCTGCTCAGCTGGTACGGCGGCACGTAGAACGCGACCTCGGCCACGCTGTCCGGCACCGTCTCGGTGGGGTCGACCACCTCGTAGCGCAGGCCCGTAGGCGGGTCGCCGAGCTCGGCGGGGGCGAAGGGCAGCCAGACGAGCGGTTCGGTCACGTTGTCGAGCGTATCGCTCGGGTTTCGAGCCCTTCGAGACGGTTGCTACGCAGCTTCCTCAACCACCGAGGGGCCGGCCGAGCAGCCTGGCGTGCCACTCGACGGCGCTCTGGTCGGTGAGCGAGGCGACCTGGTCGATCACGACGCGCAGTCGCGCCGAATCGTCGGCTGCGGCTCGCCAGTCGTCGGCGAACGACCGCTGGAAGACGTCGGGGCCGCGATCCGCGAGCGCCTCCACCAGCTCGGCCAGGAGCTCTCGCTGACGGCTCATCACCGCGACCCGGTCCTCGGCCTGCATGACGTAGAAGGCGGCGATGCCCTTGAGGACCGCGATCTCCAGGGTCGTGGTGCGCGGCACCACCAGGTCCGCCTCGTAGCGGACGAACGGCCCCGGGTCGGCCTCGAACGTCGCGTGCTGCACCGCCCCGCAGAACCGCCCGATGAGGTCGCTGGTGAGGTTCTTGAGCGCGGCCATGCTCCGACGGCTTCCGTCGTACGGCGATGTCGGCCAGCTCTTCTGGGTCCGCAGGCCGGCCAGGACCTCGTCCAGCTCATCGTCGCTGGCGGAAGGGACGTACCAGTCGCGCACGGTCGCCCAGATCGCTGCCGGCTCGATCGTGGTCAGGTCGACGCGCTCCGCCACGATCCCGTCCTCGACGTCGTGGACGGAGTAGGCGACGTCGTCGGAGAGGTCCATCACCTGGGCCTCGAGGCACTGCCGGGTGCCGCGCACGCCGAGGCGCATCCAGTCGAAGACCGGCAGGTCGTCGTCGTACACGCCGAACTTGCTGACGACGCGCGGCGATCCGTCGGCGTTCACACCCTCGGGCGCCTCAGCGTGGTCCCGCCCCCAGGGGTACTTGGTGCAGGCATCGAGGGTCGCTCGCGTCAGGTTGAGGCCGACCGACCGGCCGGAAGCGTCGAACGTCTTCGCCTCGAGCCGGGTCAGCAGGCGCAGCGTCTGTGCGTTGCCCTCGAAGCCTCCGCACGCCTCGCTCAGCTCGGCCAGCGCGCGCTCCCCGTTGTGGCCGAACGGCGGGTGCCCCAGGTCGTGGGCGAGCGCGGCGGTCTCGGCGATGTCGGGTTGGCTCCCGAGCGCCCGGGACAGGTCGCGGGCGACCTGCGCCACCTCGAGGCTGTGGGTCAGCCGGTTGCGCACGAAGTCGTCGGTCTGCGGACCGACCACCTGGGTCTTGCCGGCAAGCCGACGGGACGCGGCGGCATGCACGAGTCGGGCCCGGTCACGCTCGAAGGGGGTGCGCTCCGGTGCGTCGACACGCTTCGGCAGCTCGGCGACAATGCGCTCACGCGCGGACTCGTCGTACAGCTCACTGCTCTCGTGGGAGGACTCCATCAGCCGGGACACTACTGGGCGCCCCCGACTGCGTCAGACGGAGGCGAGGAACGCCCGCACCCGCTCCAGGAGCAGCGCGGACGCCTCCGGGTCGTACGCGTCGAGCGAGGAGTCGGCGAAGAGGTGCTGGTCGCCGGGATAGACGAAAAGCTCGGCGGCCGCCGTGGAGTCGGCGAGCTCGCGTGCGGCAGGCAGGTCCTCGTCGAAGAACTCGTCGCCGCCCTTGCCGTGGATCTGCACCGGCACCCCTTCCGGCCACGCTTCCCCGAACTCCGCGACCGGGAGGCAGGAGTAGATGAGCAGTGCCCCGCGGGCACCGGGCCGGGTCTGCGCGAGCCGCTGGGCGATGGTCACGCCGAAGGAGAATCCGGCGTAGACGAGCTCAGGAGCGAGCTGGTCGGCCGCGGCGGCGCCGCGCTCCCGGATCGTGTCGAACCCCGTGTCGCGGGCGAATCCGAAACCCTCCTCGATGGAGGCGAACGTGCGGCCGTCGAACAGGTCGGGCGTGTGCACGGTGTGCCCGGCCTGTCGCAGGTCGTCGGCGAAGGCCCGCACTCCGTCGGTCAGGCCCTGGATGTGGTGGTACAGCAGCACCTCGGCCATGTCAGAAATTTCCCTTGCTCATTGATCGACTCTTTTGGAACATTCCGTGATGCTAGTCTGTTCTGCCGTGGCCGACAACCCCCCTGACTACGAGCTGGCCGATCGGATGGCGCTCTCCACCGCCGCCGAGGTGAGGGCCATCGGCCACCCGCTCCGCACCACGATCCTGCAGCTCCTCCACGAGCGGGCTGCGACCGTCACCGAGCTCGCGGCCGCGGTCGAGCGCCCCAAGAGCACGGTCGCGCACCACGTGGACGTGCTCACCCGCAACGGCCTGCTCCAGGTTGTGCGCACCCGGAAGGTGCGGGCGATCGAGGAGCGCTTCTACGGGCGCACCGCGCGCATGTTCTACGTGGCCGCGGAGCCGTCACCCGCGGGCGAAGAGCTGCCACTCGACTTCAACGACTTCGAGGTGGCTGCACGTGAGTCCACGAAGGCGTTCGAGCAGGGAAAGCTCTGGGGCTTCATCCGGCATGCGCGCATCTCGGAGGATCAGGCCAGTCAGTTCTGGGACCGGATTGCCGGGCTGGTTGATGAGTTCGACCAGATGCCGAGGTCCGCCGAAACCGTGTACGGATTCGCGATCGGCATCTACCCCACCGACCACCCGACCCTGCCGACATCGAAGTGATGCTTCAGTAGGTCGAGACGTGCACGTGGTCGTAGTGGTTCGCGGTGGTGGACCCGCGCGAGGGCATGAGTCGCCAGCCCTCACCTGATCGGACGGGCGTCCAGATGTGCTGGCGCCAGATCACGTCGTACAGGTGCAGCTCGGCGGCGTGTCCGCGCAGGAAGTCCGCGATGGCGGTGCCCAGGGCGACGTCGCTGGTCATGATGTCGAGGGCCCGGCCCGAGGCGTGCTCGCCGTGGGCGTCCCAGCCGCCGTACGACGTGATCTGCGGGAAGGCGTTGCAGACCGAGCGGTAGACCAGGACGGCGTTCGAGGTGAGACCGTTCTCGACACTGCCGTCGGGACAGGGCACGTCGGAGAGCCCGGCGCCGAGGCCGAGCGGCTTCTGGTCGGTGAGGTAGCCCCGGGTCACCCAGCGGGACTTGCCGTTGAGCACCACCTCCTCGCGGCCGAAGAGGGTGCGGCCGGTGACGAGCACCTTCTTGGCGGCATCGAGCTCACCGAGCTTCTTGGCGGGGTCGCCGGGCGCCGTCCAGATGTTCAGCGGCGCCGTGGTCCAGAGCAACGTGTCCGCGTTCTTGATCGCGCGGAGCGTCGAAGTGCGAGACAGGGTGGTCTCCGCGCGGGTCGGAAGGGTTTTCGCGGCCGGGCGACTGGCGGCCGGGCGATTGTTGGAGCGGGACACCGAGACGCTCCGGTCGCCGGCGAGGTCGACGTGGGGGCTGCTCGTGGCGATGACGCGACCCACGGCGGGATCGGTCGCCAGGACGCCGATGGTCACCACGGAAGCGGTCGCCAGGAAGGCGAGCGGGCCGACGACTAGTCCGGCTCGGGGCGTGCGGCGGGCATTGGTTTCCCGCTTGTGGCTATGTTGCGCCACAGCGCTGATCCTTTGCTGTTGCTGACAGGGGACGTCCGAGAGTCGCGGCCTCGATGGTAACGAAACTGCAACGGTCCACGACTAAAGCACAGCCAAGGAGGGGTCGCGCAATCCCGGTCCACAGATTCGGGGTGTTCCCGGTCACCCTCCGGTGACCTCCGTGGCCTCCTCCATGAGGTGACACTCGCTCCCGTCCGTGTCCTCGAGCCACCCCTCGGGCAGGACGACCCGCCCGCGTGGCGAGCCCTGCCGGCCGCGCGGCGACCCCAGCTCCTGGACGGGGAACGGCTCCGCGGGGTCGAGGTCGGCCAACAACGCATCGAGGCTGGTCAGCGAGCTGACGAGGGCCAGCGAGCGACGCATCTCGCCCCCCGCGGCGAACCCCTTGAGATACCACGAGACGTGCTTGCGGAACTCCTTGCAGCCGCGCTCCTCCCCCATGTGCTGGCAGAGCAGCTCGGCATGCCGGCGCATCATCGTCGCGACCTCACCGAGGTTCGGCAGCGTGGCCACCGTCTCTCCCGAGAACGCCGCCGCGAGGTCGCGGAACAGCCAGGGGCGGCCCAGGCAGCCGCGCCCGACCACCACACCGGCGACACCGGTCTCCTCGACCATCCGCACGGCGTCGGACGCCTCCCAGATGTCTCCGTTGCCGAGCACGGGGATGTCGACGTGCTGGACAAGAGCGGTGATGGCGTCCCAGTCGGCGACGCCGGAGTAGGCCTGGGCGACCGTGCGCCCGTGCAGGGCGATCGCGGCGCAGCCCGCCTCCTGCGCCAGGCGGCCGGCGTCCAGGTAGGTCAGGTGGTCCTCGTCGATGCCCTTGCGGGTCTTCATCGTGACCGGCACGTCGTACGGCGCGGCGGCGGCAACTGCGTGCTCGAGGATGTCGCCGAGCAGCCCACGCTTCCACGGCAACGCTCCCCCGCCGCCCTTGCGGGTGACCTTGGGAACGGGGCAGCCGAAGTTGAGGTCGATGTGGGCGACGCCGTACTCGGCGCACAGGATCTCGGTGGCCTTGCCGACGTACACGGGGTCGGTGCCGTAGAGCTGGACCGACCGCACGGTCTCGAGGTCGTCGAAGACGAGCATGTTCAAGGTCGTCTCGTCGCGTTCGACCAGTCCGCGCGACGTGATCATCTCGCAGACGTACAGACCCGCGCCCTGCTCGGCGCACAGCCGGCGGTAGGCCGCGTTGGTGATACCCGCCATCGGCGCGAGCACCACGGGGGTGTCGACGCGGACCGACCCGAGGGTCAGGGAGGTGGGCAGGGACATGCCGCCATTGTCGGACCCGTGGCGACGAGGCCCCAAATCAGCCGTTCCCCTTGCCCTTGCCGCCCTTGCCCTTCTTCGGCTTGTCCGTGAGCGCCTGGATCGCGCCGGTCCACACGATCGGGTTGAACGTCTCGGTGGGGCGGAAGCTCACGGCCGTGAGCTGGCCCTTGTCGGGCGAGAGGAAGACCAGACAGACCGTGGCCTTGTCGCCGTGCCCGAACTTCTTGGGCAGCGGCGTGCTCGGACAGGGCTTGAACTCGCTCGCGAAGGACGAGGACTCGATCAGCGTGTTCTTGCCGTCGACGATGTAGAGCGGCGGTGAGACGCCGCGGCCGCCGAGATCGGTGTCGCCGACGTTCTTGACGGTGACGTGCACGAAGAACGGCGTGGACTTCTTGGTGGCCGAGTCGAGCTTCCAGCCCTTGAAGGACTGCTTGAACGTCGTCTGCTCGAGGCGATTGACCTGGATGTCGAGCGCGCCAACGACGTCCTTCCTGAGCTCGAATGCGCCCACCGCGTGGTCGCCGAGGGCCAGCTTCGAGCCCTGCGCGGTCAGGTCGACGCCCGGGGGCACCGGGAGGTACGTCTCGGTGGGCGATGGCTCTGTCGCAGACGGCGTGGTGGACTGGCTGCCGGACGTCGACGTCGACGGGTCCGGGTTTCCCGTGTTGTCGCCCGAGCCCGATCCCGAGCAGCCGACGAGCAGCATCGCCGAGAGCAGGACGGCAAGACCGCGTGCCAGTACCCGATTCATGCGGTCATTGTGCACGGGGTGAGCCTGCTCGTTGGTCAACACCCGAGGAAGCGCTCGGAGAAGTACGCCGAGATCCCGTCGAGGCCGATCCGTTCCTGCGCCATCGTGTCCCGCGCGCGCACGGTGACGGCGTTGTCCTCGAGCGTCTCGAAGTCGAGGGTGACGCAGAACGGGGTGCCGACCTCGTCCTGGCGTCGGTAGCGCTTGCCGATCGCACCCGCGTCGTCGAAGTCGACGTTCCAGCAGCGCCGGAGCTCGGCGGCGAGGTCCCGGGCCTTGGGCGACAGGTCGGCGTTGCGGCTCAACGGCAGCACCGCGACCTTCACCGGCGCCAGCCTCGGGTCGAGCCGCAGCACGGTGCGCTTGTCGACACCGCCCTTGGTGTTGGGCGCCTCGTCCTCCTGGTAGGCATCGACGAGGAACGTCATCAGGCTGCGCGACAGTCCGGCGGCCGGCTCGATGACGTACGGCGTGTAGCGCTCGTTGTTGGCCTGGTCGAAGTAGCTGAGGTCCTTGCCGGAGTGCTTCGCGTGCGTGGTGAGGTCGAAGTCGGTGCGATTGGCGATGCCCTCGAGCTCGCCCCACTCGGACCCGGCGAACTGGAAGCGGTACTCGATGTCCACGGTCCGCTTGGAGTAGTGGCTGAGCTTCTCCTGCGGGTGCTCGAAGTGGCGCAGGTTTTCGGGGTCGATCCCGAGGTCGACGTACCACTTGGTGCGTTCGTCGATCCAGTACTGGTGCCACTCCTCGTCCTCGCCCGGCTTGACGAAGAACTCCATCTCCATCTGCTCGAACTCGCGGGTGCGGAAGATGAAGTTGCCCGGGGTGATCTCGTTGCGGAAGCTCTTGCCGATCTGGGCGATGCCGAACGGCGGCTTCTGCCGACTGCTGGTCACGACGTTGGCGAAGTTGAGGAAGATGCCCTGGGCGGTCTCGGGGCGCAGGTAGTGCAG
>JAOPXM010000018.1 GCA_025965125.1 Nocardioides sp. | reverse complement strand
GCGGACCTTGAGCTGCCCGGCGTGACGGTAATCGACGTGACAGGCGAGGCGTGGGCGGACTCCCTCGCCGCGGCACCGACGCTCGCGCCGCACAGGGAAGTCAGTGCCGACGACGACTTCATGATGATCTTCACGTCTGGCACCAGCGGGGACCCGAAGGCCGTCCTGGTGCCGCACCTGATGGTCATGTTCGCGGGGGATGCGTTGGTGCAGAGGTACGAACTCGACGAGTCCGACGTCTGCTACCTGTCGATGCCCCTGTTCCACTCCAACGCCGTCGTCGCCGGCTGGGCCGTCGCGCTGGCCTCCGGTGCAGCCATGGCGCCGGCCCGGTTCACCGCGTCCGGGTTCCTGCCCGACATCCGGCGCTACGGCGCGACGTACATGAACTACGTCGGAAAGCCGCTTGCCTACGTGCTGGCCACCCCGGACCGAGACGACGACGCGGACAACCCGCTCCGGGTGGCGTTCGGCAACGAGGCCAGCGACCGCGACATCGACGAGTTCTCGCGGCGCTTCGACTGCGCGGTCTGGGACGGCTTCGGCTCCACCGAGAACGCCGTCATCGTCACCCGTGAGCCCGGGACCCCGAGGGGTTCCATCGGCAAGGGCTTCGAGGGCGTCGCGATCTACAACAGCGACACGGTCCAGGAGTGCGCGGTCGCGGTCTTCGACGAGACCGGCGCCCTCGCCAACGCCGACGAGGCCGTCGGCGAGCTCGTCAACACGGCCGGCCTGGGCTACTTCACGGGGTACTACAACGACGAGGAGGCGAACAACGAGCGGACCCGGCACGGGATGTACTGGTCGGGCGACCTCGCCTACCGGGACGCCGATGGCTGGGTCTACCTGGCCGGGCGCACGGCCGACTGGATGCGCGTGGACGGCGAGAACCTGGCGGCCGCGCCGATCGAGCGGATCTTCCTGCGCCTGCCGGCCCTCAACCGGGTGGCGGTGTACGCCGTACCGGACGAGCACGTCGGCGACCAGGTGATGGCGGCGATCGTGCTGCAGGACGGGGCATCGCTCACACCCGAGCAGCTGGAGGCCTTCCTGGACGCCCAGCCCGACCTGTCCCCGAAGGCATGGCCGAGCTTCGTCCGCGTCGCGGCGGACCTGCCCAGCACGGCCACGAACAAGGTGCTCAAGCGCGAGCTGGCCGCCCAGGGCCCGACGGCCGGCGAGGGGGTGCTGTGGGCCCGATCGGCTCGCGAGCGCACCTACCGAGTCGTGTGATGGAGCGGCCGGGACCATCGGTTAGGCTCCCCCGGTGATCATCAGCGACTCCAAAAAGCTCGTCTTCGTGCACGTCCAGAAGACCGGTGGAGTCACGATGAGCAGGCTCCTGAAGGAGCAGCTCGGCAACGAAGACGTACGTCGTGTGGCCAATCGCCACGCTCCCCTCGAGCAGATCCTGGCCAAGGAGCCGGAGCTCGCGGACTACTGGATCTTCGGGTTCGTCCGCAACCCCTGGGACCGGATGGTCTCGTGGTGGGCGATGATCGAGAACTGGCGCAACTACAACGCGCGCAAGGGCCGCACGATCGAGGACCGCGGCAACCACTTCTGGCGGGTCACGGCGGGTTACCAGGACTTTGACGAGTTCGTGCTCCGCGGCACCAAGGCCTTCCCACGCCTCCAGCGCCCCCAGATCGACTTCCTGGTGGCCGGCGACCGGCGCGCCGACTTCATCGGCCGCACCGAGAACCTCCACGACGACGCCAACCACGCCCTCGAGCACGTAGGCCTGACGACGGAGGCCATCGGCCACCACAACAAGGGCAAGCGCAGCGACTACCGCGACTACTACACGCCCGAGACCCGCGACCGGATCGGGGAGGTCTTCGCCAAGGACGTCGCCGAGTTCGACTACGAGTTCTGACGCTGACCCCGCATCCGCGGGTCAGTGGTGGAGCAACCGGCCGACCCCGTTGGTCAGCCGGACGGCGTAGAACCCCGAGTTGGCGTCGGCATACCAGACCGTGCGCCCCTTGACGTCCCATGCTGGTTGGGACATCGCGAAGGCGCCGAGCGCAGTCGGGTTGATCGACTTCGTGCCGGGGACGGTCGGCTTGTTGAAGTAGCCGACCTCGACCGGCCGGTCCAGCTTGCTGATGTCGAAGATCCGCAGGCCCGACAGGATGAAGGAGCAGGCCACGATCTTCGGGTCGTTGCGGGTCGGCACCGAGCAGTAGTGCCCGGCGTAGCCCTGGACCGGGATCAGCGCGCCCGGGTCGAGCTGCTGGGCTCCGTGCCGTGCCGCTGGCTGGTGCACGGCGAGCCGCAGCTCGGACACGACCTCAGGCCGCTTCGGGTTCGAGATGTCGATGATCCGGGCCGCACCCACTGGGGCGTTCGCCTGGGTGAGGCCGCCGTCGAGACCGAAGTTCGCGTACTCGTCGACCTCGAGGAGGTACGGCTTGCCGTTGCGGGTGAACGGCTCCGCGACCTGCGGGATCGAGTGCTCGGGCCAGGACAGGTCCGCGATCACATGGACCCTGGGACTGTCCTCGCGGTCCTGGATCTCGCTGACGTCGAGGATGCGGAGGCCACCCGACGAGATCCGGGCGCCGGTCGGGTTGCCGATGTTGGCGACGTACATCGTGTTGCCGTCGTCGGAGACGCGGAGTCCGTGGTAGTTCACGCCGAACTGCTGGAAGATCCGCTTGGGGTGTGCCGGGTGCGTGACGTCGATGGCCACGAAGGTCTGTCCTCCGGTGCTCGCGGCGTAGTACGTCTTGCCGTCGGGCGACCAGCCGCTCTCGTGCCCCAGGATCGCGGTCGGGGTCGAGGACCTCAGCTGCGGGTGCCGGCAGTCCGACTTCACGTCGTAGAGGTCGAGGATGCCGATGTTGGTGAGCGGGCTGCCGAGGACGGCGCCGATCAGGCCGCGCTTCTTGTTCAGCAGCAGGGACTCGTGCGGGCTGAGCATGCCGGGCGTGGTCAGCGTCGCCGTCTGCTTCGGCTCCGCCGGATCGTCCATGTCGAGGACGATCACGCCCAGACCCTTGGTGGCGTTGAAGAGGACGTCCTTGGGGAACAGCAGCGTGGAGTCGTAGAAGGCGCAGGTGTGGCCGCGACGGTCGGTGTAGCGCAGCACCTTGAAACCACCGGTGGCCCCCTGGTGGGAGACCTGCCGGGTGTTGCAGCGGTAGCCCCGTCTCACGCGACCCGACGTGTAGTCCGACAGCGGGACGCGGCCCTGCACACCGGTCTCGGGTCTGGCACCGGGTCCGCACCTGCCCTGCGGCGTTGGGGCGGGGAACGCCTGGCCGGTCGCGGACATCACGCCCGACAGGCCCAGCCCGGCGACTCCCAGCAGCAGCACCGTCACCGCGACCGCCAGCCGGCGGGCCGCTGGTGCACGGCGTACCTCGTGAACCACCATCTGGGTCTCGTTCCCTCCTGCTCAGTGGGTGAGCAGCTTGCCGACGCCATTGGTGAGGCGGACGACGTAGAAGCCCGAGTTGGCGTCGGTGTACCAGACGGAGTGCCGCTTGACGTCCCAGGCGGGCTGCGACATCGCGTAGGCACCCTCCACGACCGGGAAGCCGAGCTTGGTGCCCGGCATGGTCGGCTTGTTGAAGTAGCCGATCTCCTTCGGGTGCCGCACGTCGCGGATGTCGAAGAGCCGCAGGCCGGACAGGATCATCGAGCAGCCCGCGATCTTCGGGTTCACGGCGGTGGGCATCGAGCAGTAGTGCGCCGCATAGCCCTGAGCCGGGAAGCTGGCACCCGGGTCGCGGTACTGCGGCCCGGTGCGGACGCCGGGCTGGTGCACCTGCAGGCGGATGTCCGAGACGATTCGCGGGTGCCTCGGGTCGTCCACGTTGATGATCCGGGCCGCGCCGACCGGGGCGTGGGCGAGATCGGTGAGCCCGGACAGCTCGAACAGGTCGACGAACTCGTCCACCTCCAGGACGTAGTGCTTGCCGTTGCGGGTGAACGGCTGGGCCACCTGCGGGATGGAGTGCTCGCGCCAGGTGATGGTCGAGAGCACCTTGACCGAGGGATTGGTCTTGCGCTCCTGGATCTCGCTGACGTCGAGGATCCGCAGTCCACCACCCGTCAGCAGGGTGGGCCCGGGCTTCCCGAGGTTGGCGACGTACATGGTCTTGTTGTCGGCCGACAGGCGCAGCCCGTGATAGCTGACGCCGAACTGGGTGAACAACGGGACCGGCACCCGGGGGTTGGTGAGATCGACGGCAACGAGGGTCAGTGCCGCTGAGGAGCTGTAGAACGTCTTGCCGTCGCTCGACCAGCCGCTCTCGTGCCCGAGCAGTCCGGACGGCGTGCTGGACAGCAGCCTCGGGTGCCGGCAGTCGCTCTTCACGTCGTACACGTCGAGGATGCCGGGGTACGTCGCCGCCGTGCCGAGCACTCCGGCAAGCAGCCCGCGCTTCTTGTTCACGAGCAGGCTCTCGTGCGGGCTGATCATGGCGAGCGAGGTGAGGTTCGCCGTCTGCCTGGGGTGGTCGGGACGTGTCATGTCGAGCACGATCACGCCGAGGCCCTTGGTGAGGTTCTTCAGGTTGCCCAGCAGATCACGCGGGAACAGGAGCGTGGAGTCGTAGAAGGCGCAGGTGCGTCCGTGCCTGTCGGTGTAGCGGAGCACCTTGAAGCCGCCGCTCTTCCCCTGGTGCGCGACCTGGCGGGTGTTGCAGGTGTAGCCCTTCGCCGCGCGGCCGTTCTGGTAGTCCCTGGCCGGGACGCGTCCCTGACTGCTCGTCTCGGGGTGGGAACCGGGACCGCAGTGGGCCCGCGGGACGCTCGCCGGAAAGGCGGGTGACACCGCGTCCGAGAGCTGGATGCCGGCCAGCACGGTCGCGACCGCAGCAAGCACCACCGCGAGCCGGCGCAGGCCGGGGCCGCGGCGTACCTCGTGAACGACCATCGTGTGTCCCCTCCTGCTCGGGCCCAACGACGCAAGCGGGCTGAGGCTACTGAACCGAACTCAGCCGGAAACCTTGTCCAGACGACGAACGGTCTCCTCGAACTCGGTGACGAGGTCCGCGATCACGTCGGCCACGGGCCGCACCTCGTTCATCCGGCCGACGATCTGGCCGATCGGCATCGAGATGACATCGGGGTCGTTCGCGGCGTTGATGCGGTTGTGCGCCTCCGCCACCAGGAGGTTCTGCAGCGGCATCGGCAACGGGGTCGGCGCGCCCTCCTCGGCCCAGGCCTCGGTCCACTTGGTCTTGAGCAGGCGGGCCGGCTTGCCGGTGTAGACGCGGGTCCGCACGGTGTCGCTGCTCGTCGCCCTGGTGAAGGCGGTCGTCCAGGCCTCGCTGTTGCTCCCCATGTGTTGGTACTCCTGCGTGCCCAGCCAGATCGAGCCCATCCAGACACCCTGTGAACCGAGGGCCAGCGACGCCGCGATCTGACGGCCGGATCCGATGCCACCGGCACCGAGCACGGGGACGTCGGGGCCGACCGCGTCGACGATGTCGGGTGTGAGCACCATGCTGGCGACCTCGCCGGTGTGACCGCCGGCCTCGTAGCCCTGCGCCACGATGATGTCGACGCCGTTGGCCACATGGCTCAGCGCGTGCTTCGCAGCACCGGCGAGAGCGGCTACCTGGATGCCGTGCTCGTGGCACATGTCGATGACGTCCTTCGGCGGCGAGCCGAGGGCGTTGGCGATCAGCACGGGACGGTGCTGCAGGGCGATGTCGAGGTGGCTGCGCGCGACCGAGTGCAGCCAGCCGAGCACACCCTCGCGCCCCTCACCCTCGGGAAGCGGTGGGACGCCCAGCTTCTGGAGCGTCTGCTCCACGAACGTCAGGTGCTCCTGGGGGATCATCGCCTTGAGGTCGACGGACGTGCCCTCGGTGGGGATCTTCATCGGCATCACGATGTCGACGCCGTACGGCTTGCCGTCGGTGTTGTCGTCGAGCCAGCTCAGGACCGACTCGAGCTCCTCGGTCTCGTTGAAGCGGACACAACCGAGGACGCCGAGGCCGCCGGCCTTCGAGACCGCCGCAGCCACGTGCTCGGACGGCGTGAACGCAAAGATCGGGTACTCGATGCCGAATGCTTCGCAGAGCGGGGTGCGCATGGTTCTCAGACTCCAGTCGGTGCGGCGGCTGAGGAGGGGGCCAGCGCCATCTCCTTGGCGCGGGGGTACTGCGCCGTGCCGGTGGCGTTGCGGGGGATCTCGTCCACGATCGTCAGCGCCCGGGGCAGCTTGTAGCCGGACAGGTGGGCGCGCAGGAAGTTCCGCAGGTCCTCGAGCTCCAGGCTCGCACCGGGCCGCAGCTCCACGACGGCCGCGACGGCCTGCCCGTACTTCTCGTCGGGGACGCCGACCACCAGCACGTCGTACACGGCCTCGTGGCCCTTGATGGCCATCTCGACCTCCTCGGGGTAGACCTTCTCCCCGCCGGTGTTGACGCAGTTGGAACCGCGGCCGAGCAGGGTGACCCGGTTGCCCTCCTCGATGCGGGCGAAGTCACCCGGCACCGAGAAACGCTGTCCGTCGATCACGAGGAACGTGGCGGCCGACTTCTCGGGGTCCTTGTAGTAGCCGATCGGGACCGAGCCCCCACGGCCCAGGCGGCCGATCGCGCCGACGTTCTCGGCAAGGTCGAGCACCCGGTTCTCGTCGTCGAGCACGACGCTGCTCGGGCCGAGACCAACCACCGGGCCGTCGCTGCTGATCGCGTCCTTGTCCTGCAGGCCCATCCCCTGGAACCCGGTCTCGGAGGCGCCGACCGAGTCGGTGAAGACGCTGTTCGGGAACGCCGCCATCCACCTCGACTTCACCGGCGGACTGAAGATCGCGGCACTGCTCGAGATCGCGAACAGGCTTGATCCGTCGTACGGCGTGCCGGTAGCGGCCTTGCGCTCGAACTCCTCGATCAGCGGGCGGGCCATCGCGTCCCCGGTCATGAAGATCAGCTGGACGCCCTCACGCTCGATGATCTCCCAGGTGCGCTGCGGGTCGAACTTGGGCTCGAGGATCGTCAGGTGGCCCGCGAACAGGTGCATGAGCAGGCCGGCCTGGGCGCCGCCGTGCATGAGCGGGCTCAGAGGGAACGTCACCATCCGCCCGTCCTGCTTGGCCTGCTCGGACTGGACGAACTCGGTCAACGGCTCACCGGTGTAGAAGTCGATGCCGCCGCCCAGCACACGCCAGAAGTCCTCGTGGCGCCACATGACGCCCTTCGGGAAACCGGTCGTGCCGCCGGTGTAGATGATGTGCAGGTCGTCGTTGCTGCGCTCGCCGAAGTCGCGCTCGCTGCTCTGGTCCGCAACCGCGTCGTCGTACAGCACGCCGCCGTACGACGAGATGTCGGCGTCGCTGTCGGGGTCCAGGACGTCCGGGATGACCACGATCGTCTGGAGCTTCTCGTGCTTGGGCGCGCATGCGGCGACCAGCGGCGCATAGGGCCGCTCGTGGATCAGGGCAACCACGTCGGCGTTGTCGAAGAGGTAGTTGAGCTCACCCTCGACGTAGCGGTAGTTCACGTTGATGTTGACCGCGCGGATCTTGACCACGGCGAGCACGGCGACGACGTGCTCGACACTGTTCTTCGCGTAGACCCCGACGTGGTCCCCGGGACCCACCCCCTGGGCGGCGAGGAAGTGCCCGAGCTTGTTGGACTCCGCCTCCAGCCAGGCATAGGTCACGACCCGGTCCCCGACCTTCACGGCAGGCTTGTCGGGCGCGGCGTCGACGGCATGTTCGAAGAGATCAGCGATGTTCAGAGCCACGCCGCGAGACTAGAACACGTTCTTGTTTTTGGCTAGCATCCACGGCATGACCAGCACCGATGTCGCCAGCGCGTCCGCACCCCACTGTCTCGTCGAGCAGGTGGGCCACACGCTCGTCGTCACGATGAACCGTCCGGAGGCCCGAAACGCGCTCTCCGGCGAGATGCTCGCGATCATGAGCGACGCCTGGGACCGGGTGAACTCCGACGACTCGATCCGGGTGTGCATCCTGACCGGGGCCGGCGGCTACTTCTGTGCCGGCGCGGACCTCAAGGCCATGAACGCCCGGCCACCGTCGGAGGGCTTCGAGTCCGGCGCGTTCGACCCGTCGGTGATCAAGTCACTGCTGAAGGGTTTCCGCCTGACGAAGCCGCTGATCGCCGCCGTCGAGGGCCCCGCCGTCGCGGGCGGCACCGAGATCCTCCAGGGCACCGACATCCGGGTGGCCGGCGAGTCCGCGCGGTTCGGGGTGTCCGAGGCGAAGTGGAGCCTGTACCCGATGGGCGGCTCCGCCGTACGCCTGATCCGGCAGATCCCCTACACGGTCGCGGCCGACCTGCTGCTCACCGGCCGGCACATCAAGGCGCCGGAGGCCAAGGAGATCGGATTGATCGGGTACGTCGTGCCGGACGGCAGCGCGCTGGAGAAGGCCCACGAGATCGCCGACCTGATCTCGGCCAACGGCCCGCTCGCGGTCCAGGCCATCCTCAAGACGATGCGCGACTCCGAGGGCAAGCACGAGGACGACTGCTGGCAGGACGACGCCCGAGTCGGCGCGGCCGTCTTCGCCTCGAACGACGCCAAGGAGGGTCCGCGGGCCTTCTCCGAGAAGCGGGCGCCGAGCTTTACGGGGACGTGAGGGAGGCCGGCAAAGCCGGTTTCACTGGTTAACCAGTGAAACCCTCACTGGACACGGGTTATAACCGGCGTCCAGTGAGGGTTGTCCATGTTCAGTCCTGGGCGGTGGGCCGGAGCACTCGAACGACAGAGCCCGATCTCCTCCACATGCGCAGAACTCGCGAGGAACTCCACAGCGCCGGCAATTGCTCGGTTCGAAGATCTTCTCCGGAGCCACGCTTTTGCACATGGATATCTTGCGATCACTCGTGGAGACACAGGGCTTCTTCCTCCGTCGAGAGGCGCTCGAGGTCGGCGTCACCGACAAGGTTCTGACGCGGGGCGTGCGGGACAAGACGTGGGAACGGATCCGCCAGGGTGCGTACTGCCACTGGGACATCTGGGCCACCCTCTCGGCCGAGGAGCGTCATGCGGTCCGGGCTCATGCGGCGTACCGCTTGATCGAGGGCGAGGTCGCCCTGTCCCATGTGAGCGCGTTGGTCGAGTTCGGATGTGCCCTATGGAAAGCACCCTTGGACCTGACCCACGTGATCCGACGGGACAGCGGATCGAGCAGGCGGGAAGCGGGTACCGTCCATCACACGGGGCTGCTGCTCCCGGAAGATCTCGTCGAGCGCGACGGTCGGTGGCTGACAAGTCCCGCACGATCGACGGTGGACGCAGCGACGCTGATGACCGTCGAAGCGGGATTGGTTGCGGTCGACTGGATGCTCCACCACGGCCTGGTCACGCTCGAAGAGCTCTGGACGACGTACCTGCGCATGAAGCAGTGGCCGAATACTCTTCGCCTGGAGTTGACGCTCCGCCTGGCTGACGGACGGAGCGAGTCCGTGGCTGAGACTCGCGGACGCCACCTGTTCTGGCGCATGGGACTGCCCACGCCGGAGCTGGCCTACGAGATCTACGACGAGTGTGGCCGACTCGTGGCCATCTGCGACTTCGCATGGCCCGAGCACGGTGTCTATGGCGAGTTCGACGGCAAGGTGAAGTACGGCCGTCTTCTCAAAGAGGGTCAGACTGCCGGGGACGTCGTCTTCGAGGAAAAGCGTCGAGAAGACCTGATCCGGAGGTTGACCGGGGGCACCGTGGTCCGTTGGACGTGGTCCGAACTGACGCCATCGTCCGGCCCTTCACTTCACGCTCGACAGCTCCTTCGGTCCGCGGCCGCCTGATCCCGGCCGCGAGATGGGCGCTGGACCCAGGAAACCCCCTCTTCACCCGGGTTATGTCCCGGGCGGAGCACCGGTTTCACGGGTTAACCAGTGAAACCGGCATTCACACCGGAGTGATCGGCAGCGACAGCCGCGGCTCGAACTCGAAGGACGAGCCGGTGCTGATCCGGGTGACGGCGACCTCGTCGAACTCCTGGGCGGCGGTGCCGGTCTCCACGATTCGCATGGTCCAGTCGGTGTCCGTGCCAGAAACGGAGACGTCGTACGTCGGGTCGACTGCGCGCACGATCGCCTGGAGAGGGGCCAGTGACGTGGGGCCGCACAGGGTGATCCAGGCGCCGTCGTCGTGGGCCGGCGAGGCCGACACCGAGAGCTCGCCGTCGGCCACCGAGGACTGGACGTAGGAGGCGGGGTTGAGCAGGGGGTGCAACGCGAGCACACGAAGCGCGCCCTCAACTCCGCCCGGCAGCCCGAGAGCGCGCCGGATGCGCTCGGCGGCGATGCCGGCGATGCCGACCAGCTGACGGGTCGCGATCGTCGTGAACTGCGCCTCATCGCTTTCGCAGCGCGCCCGCAGCGCGATCAGGAACGAGAGGTTGAGGAGATGCATCTGGAGGCACACCTCGTCGGCCATCCGCGCCAGCGCAGAACGAGAGAACGCCGCAAAGTCGAGGTCCGAGACCAGCGGCCCCGCGTAGTCGGCCTGCCCCTCATCGGAAGGGTCGATGGCACCCAGCTCCAGGGTGGCGGCGTGGGTGTTCCGAACCAGCGCCAACGCCGGGACGCCTTCCACCTCGGGATGGGACTCGTCGATGACCACGGTCCACGCACAGTGCGGGCTGCGTCCGGCAGGCAGCCGCGGTGGCCGGTGGATCGGGCGCACCTGCGCCTTCGGGTTGGTGGCGACCGCGGTCGCGTCGAACGTCGGGTCCTCGATGTCGTGGCACATCGAGCGCACGTAGTCAGGCCCCATCGGCTCGACGTCCATCAGCGCGCCGCAGTGGTCGAGGTGGAACTCGCCGTGCCAGGGGTCGTGGACCGTGTACCGGAAGTCCATGAACTGCGGCGGCGCCCCGATGTCGAGCTGGAGACCCTTGAAGATCGTCACGACGTCCGTGCCCTCGAACCCGAGGGCGCGCTGCATCCGCCGCGTGTAGACGGGTGAAGACCCGGCCCACTCCTCGATCGCGATCTGGGCCATCTCCTCGCGCCCGAACGCCGAGATGCACCAGGCCATGCCGGACCTGTCGATCAGCTGGCCGATGAGCAGCAGCTCCGGCAGCAGCACCGCGAGCTCGCCGCGGGACAGGTCCTCGTAGCGACTCGTCATGCTCAGCCGACCGATCGGTCGCCCGTCCAGTACTGCGCCCGGAGCGCCTTCTTGTCCGGCTTGCCGAGGCCGGTCAACGGCAGCGCGTCGGCCACGATGACCTGCTTCGGAGCCTGTACGGCGCCCTTGCGGTCCTTGACGGCCGCCTGGATCTCCGCAGTCATCTTCGCGATCGACACCTCGTCGCGCGGCGCGTCCTCGCGCAGCACGACGATCGCGGTCACCGCCTCGCCCCACTTCTCGTCGGGCGTCCCGATCACACCCACCTGGGCCACCGCCGGGTGCTCGGCGACGACGTCCTCGACCTCGCGGGGGAACACGTTGAAGCCGCCGGTCACGATCATGTCCTTGGTGCGGTCGACGATGAACCAGAAGCCGTCCTCGTCCTCGCGGGCGATGTCACCGGTGTGCATCCAACCGTCCCGGAACGTCTCGGCAGTGGCCTCGGGCAGGTTCCAGTAGCCGCCGGCGAGCAGCGGTCCGGCGACGCAGATCTCGCCCGGCTCCCCCACCGGTACCGGCTGACCGTCCTCACCGAGCAGCGCCGTGCGCAGGAACGCCGACGGGCGGCCGCAGGAGGAGAGCCGCGCGGCGTCGTGGTCGCCCTTGGCGAGGTAGCTGATCACCATCGGCGCCTCGGACTGGCCGTAGTACTGCGCGAAGATCGGGCCGAACCGGTCGATCGCCTCCTTGAGCCGCACCGGGTTGATCGCGGACGCGCCGTAGTAGACGGTCTCCAGCGAAGACAGGTCGCGGGTGTGCGAGTCGGGGTGGTCCATCAGCGCGTTGAGCATCGACGGGACCAGCATCGTCGCGGTGATCTTCTGCTCCTCGATCGTGCGCAGCACCTCGGCCGGGTCGAACTTGGCCAGCACGAAGAGCGAGCCGCCCTTGATGACCGTCGGCACGAAGAACGCGGCGCCGGCGTGCGAGAGCGGCGTGCACATCAGGAACTTCGGCGACTCCGGCCACTCCCACTCAGCCATCTGCACCTGGGTCATCGTCGACATCGCCCGCGAGGTGCCGACGACACCCTTGGGCTTGCCCGTCGTCCCGCCGGTGTAGGTGATCGACACGATGTGGTCCGGTGCCAGCGTCACGACCTCGATCGGCTGCGGCTCGAACGCGGTCGCGGTCGCGGCCAGGTCCTGGCCGATGTGCGCGAGCTCTTCCGGCACCGGGCCGATCGTGAGCACCGTGTCGAGCCCGGGGCACTTCTCGAGCAGGCCGAGGGCACGTTCGACGAACATCGGCACCGGGTCGATGACCAGCGCGGTGATGCCGGCGTCGTTGATCACGTAGGCGTGGTCGTCGAGCGAGCCGAGCGGGTGCAGCGACGTACGCCGGTAACCCTGCGTCTGGCCGGACCCGATGATGAACAGGACCTCGGGTCGGTTCAGCGCCAGCAGCGCGCCGGCCGTGCCGCGCCCGGCGCCAAGCGCCTCGAACGCCTGGATGTACTGGCTGACCCGGTCGGCCACCTGGCCGCCGGTCAGGGTCGTGTCACCCAGGTACATGACGGGCTTGTCGCGGTGCCGCTTGAGGGCGGCGACCATCAGGTGCCCGTTGTGGGTGCCGACCCGCATCGGGTCGTCGATGGTCTCGGTGGTGGTCGGGGACTCGGCCGTCGCGGTCATGCCGCCGAGACTAGAACCTGTTTCAGTTTGGGGCAACGGGCCGCACGCTGGTCATGCCCGCATCCGGGCGAGGACCGCCGCAAGTCCCCGGTCGACGGCGTCGAAGACCCCGGCCTCGTGCAGCTGGCGAGCGAACTGCTCGTTCAGCCCGCCGGGGGTGGCCACCTCAGCCGTCAGCTCGTCCAGGTCCGCACCACTTCGCAGCTGACCAGCCAGCGCCCCATACGTCGCGGTCACGTAGCGCTGCGCCTCCTTCTCGGACACACCCTGCTCCACCAACCACCGCGCGATCGCGCCCAGGTAGGCCAGGTGTCCTGCGATCGTCGCAGCCGCGGCCACGAGCGCCTCGAAGGCGGCACCGTCGCGCACCGGCAGGGCGCCGCCGAGCCGCTCGAAGAGGTCCAACACCGCCGGGAGCGGCGGGTACACCGGGGTCAGTCCCTCCCGGCTGCTGACGGAGGGCAACGGCATGGCGCGCGCGACGCGGGTCGCGGGCGCGGCCAGCCTCTCGAGCTCCTCGAGGGAGACCCCCGCGAGCGCGCTCACGACGACGTGCTCCCTCGAGAGGTTGATGCCGCCGAGCACGGCGTGGGCGTCCTGCGTGCGAACACACACGATCACGAGCGCCGCCCGGTCCGCCACGGCCTGGTTGTCCGCGGCCACCTCGACGGTGGGGAACCGGGACGCCAGGGCCGCGGCGGTCGCTGCGCCGCGCGGGGACAGCAGGACCTGCGGAGGGTGCTCGCGGCCGGCACACAGCCCGGTGACGATCGCGGCCGCGAGGGAGCCGACGCCGATGACCCCGATGACCCCGCCGTCGTACGCCGGTACGCCGTCGTTCACGCCAGTACGTCGGCGATGCCACGCACCTCGTCGGCCGACCGGCAGCTGAGCAACAGGGTCGTCACGCCGGTCTCCTCCCACTCGGCGGCCCGGTCCCGGACCTCCGCAGCGGAGCCGATCATGTGCATGTCATCGACCAGCTCGTCGGGGATCAGCGCGACGGCCCGGTCCTTCTCGCCGTCGAGGTAGAGCTTCTGGACCTGGTCGGCCAGCTCGCCGTACCCCATCCGCTCGAAGACCTGCTTGTGGAAGTTCTGCTCCTTCGCACCCATGCCGCCCATGTAGAGCGCGACGACGGGCTTCATCCCGTTGATGACCACGGCCTTCTCGTCCGACGACGCGGTGATCTGCACGTGGCAGGTCGCGGCGATCTCGAAATCGGCGCGAGTGCGGCGGGCGCCCGGGCGCGCGAAACCCTCGTCGAGCCACGGCTGGTACATCCCGGCGGACCTCGGCGTGTAGAAGATCGGAATCCAGCCGTCGGCGATCTCGGCCGTCTGCGCGACGTTCTTGGGCCCTTCGGCGCCCAGCCAGATCGGGATGTCGGCGCGGAGCGGGTGCACGATCGGCTTCAGCGGTTTGCCGAGCCCGACCGACCCCTCGCCCGTGAACGGCAGCTGGTAGTGCGGCCCGTCGCTGGTGACCGGCGCCTCGCGGGCGAGCACCTGCCTGATGATGTCGACGACCTCGCGGGTGCGCGCCAGTGGCTTGCCGAACGGCTGGCCGTACCAACCCTCGACGACCTGCGGGCCGCTGACCCCCATGCCGAGGACCACCCGACCGCCGCTCAGGTGGTCGAGCGTCAGCGCGTGCATGGCGATCGAGGTCGGCGACCGGCCGGACATCTGCACGATCGAGGTGCCCAGGCGCACCCGGCTGGTCTCGCGGCCCCACCAGGCCAGCGGGGTGAACGCATCGGAGCCCCAGGCCTCGGCGGTGAAGATCGCGTCGAAGCCGGCGTTCTCCGCCGCGGCCACCAGCTCCGCGGTGCCGGTGGGGGGCGCTGCGCCCCAGTAACCCAGCTGAAGTCCCAGCTTCATCGCGTCTCCTCAGGTGATTCGGTGCTTGCCCGATCCTAGAACGTGTTCTACTTTCTCACCATGCCACGAACCTTGTCAGCACCGGTCACCGTAGCGTTCGACTACACCCGGTCCACCGGCCCCGTGGTGGGGCGGTTCCTCACCGGCCTCCGCGACGGCGTGCTCGTCGCCGGTCGTACGTCGGCCGGGGACGTCGTCGTCCCGCCGCTGGAGTTCGACCCTGGCACGCACGAGGCCACCGCCGACTTCGTCGAGGTCGCGCCGGTCGGCACCGTCACGTCATGGAGCTGGGTGCCCGAGCCGGTCGCCGGGCAGCCGTTCGACCGGCCGTTCGCCTTCGCCCTGGTGACCCTCGACGGTGCTACCAGGCCGTTCTTCCACGCGGTTGATGTGGCGTCGCCGGCCCAGATGAGCACCGGCATGCGGGTCCGGGTGCGCTGGGCCGAGGAGCGGGTCGGCCACATCAACGACATCGCCTGTTTTGAGCCTCTTCCGGCGGGCGACGCCGCCGCGACGGCAGGAGCGGCGGCGAACCAGTCGGCCGTCGACGAAGACCCTCAACGCGAGCCCACTCCGGTGACCGGGGTGATCACGCCGGTCTCGCTCGACTACGTGTACGCCGCGTCCCCCGAGGAGTCGGCGTTCTACAGCGCGCTGCTCGAGGGCAAGATCGTCGGCCAGCGCTGCCCCACGTGCCAGAAGGTCTACGTGCCCCCGCGCAGCGCCTGCCCGGCCGACGGGGTTGCGCCCACAGAGCTCGTCGAGCTGCCGGACACCGGCACGCTGACGACGTTCTGCATCGTGAACGTGCCGTTCCTGGGCCAGAAGATCACGCCGCCGTACGTGTCGGCGTACGTCCTGCTCGACGGCGCGGACATCGCGTTCCTGCACCTGATCCTCGACATCCCGGCCGACGAGGTCCGGATGGGCATGCGGGTCAAGGCCGTCTGGAAGCCTCGCGACGAATGGGGCACGACCATCGAGAACATCGACCACTTCCGTCCGACCGGGGAACCCGATGCGGACTACGACACCTACAAGCACCACCTGTGAGGGGCAAGCTGTGAGAGACGTCGCGGTCGTGGGCTTCGCCCAGCGACAGATGGAGGAGTTCGACGGGTCGCCCACGTGCGTGGAGATGCTCGTCCCGCTCTTCGCCGAGTGCTATGAGCAGACCGGCTGGAACCGTCATGACATCGGGTTCTGGTGCTCTGGCTCGTCCGACTACCTGGCCGGACGGTCGTTCTCGTTCGTGTCTGCCGTGGACGCGATCGGCGTGATCCCGCCGATCAACGAGTCCCACGTCGAGATGGACGCGGCGTGGGCGCTCTACGAGGCCTGGCTGAAGATCCAGACCGGGGAGGTCGACACCGCGCTCGTCTACGGGTTCGGCAAGGCGTCGGCCGGCGTGCTGCGTCGCACGCTCGCGCTGCAGCTCGACCCGTACTCCATGACGCCGCTGTGGCCCGACACCGTGTCCCTGGCGGGGATCCAGGCGCGGACCGGCATCGAGGCTGGCGTCTGGGACGAGCGAGCGATGGCCGAGGTCGTCAACCGCTCGCTGACGGATGCCGAGAAGAACGAGTACGCCATCCGCAAGGGCGGCTCGTCGGTCGAGGAGCTGCTGGCCCGCCCCATGTACGCCGATCCGCTGCGCAAGCACGACTGCTCCCCCGTCACCGACGGGGCCGCAGCGATCATCCTCGCGGCCGACGACCGGGCCCGCTCGGTCGCGGACCGACCGGCCTGGATCACCGGTCTGGCGCACAACGTCGACCCGATCAGCATGGGCAACCGGGACCTCACTCGTTCACCGTCGACGGCCGCGGCCGTACGCGGGCTCGACCTCGGTGGGGTCGAGGTGGCCGAGCTGCATGCTCCGTTCAGCCACCAGGAGCTGGTGCTGCGCACCGAGCTGGGTCTCGCTGACGACGTCGCGATCAACCCCTCGGGCGGGGCACTGGCAGGCAACCCGATGTTCACCGGCGGCCTGATCCGCTTCGGCGAGGCCGCGAAGAAGGTGTGGGACGGCAGCGCCGACAAGGTGCTCGCCCACGCGACCAGCGGACCCGCGCTGCAGCAGAACCTCGTGTGTGTCATGGAAGGCCGAGAGAAGGCAGAGCACTGATGGCGAAGCTACCTGCAGCAGTGGTCGGCGTGGGCCAGACCCACCACCGGGCCAAGCGCGAGGACCTCTCGATGGCGGGCCTGTGCCGCGAGGCCATGGACCGCGCGCTGCTCGACGCGAACATGACGCTCGACGACATCGACGCGATCGTCGTCGGCAAGGCACCCGACCTGTTCGAGGGCGTGATGATGCCGGAGCTGTACCTCGCCGAGGCGCTCGGCGCCGTCGGCAAGCCGCTGCTCCGCGTGCACACCGCCGGGTCGGTCGGCGGCTCGACCGCGATCGTCGCCGCGACGCTCGTCCAGGCGGGCGTGCACAAGCGGGTGCTGACGGTGGCCTTCGAGAAACAGTCGGAGTCGAACGCGATGTGGGCGCTCTCGGTGCCGCTGCCATTCAACATGCCGGTGCATGCGGGGGCGGGCGGCTATTTCGCGCCGCACGTGCGTTCCTACATCCGCCGCTCCGGTGCCCCGACCCACGTGGGCGCCATCGTGGCCGCGAAGGACCGCCAGAACGCGCTCAAGAACCCCTACGCGCACCTGCACAACGAGGGCACCACGGTCGAGTCCGTGATGGCGTCGCAGATGCTGTGGGACCCGATCCGCTACGACGAGACCTGCCCCTCGTCTGACGGCGCCTGCGCCCTCGTGATCGTCGACGAGGACACCGCGAAGGCGTCGCCGAATCCGGCCTGGGTGCACGGCAGCGTGATGCGTTCGGAGGCCACCTCGGCCTCGGAGCGCGACCAGGTCAACCCGCAGGCGGGACGCGACGCCGCGGCCGCCCTGTGGAAGCAGGCCGGGATCACCAACCCGCTCGAGCAGATCGACATGGCCGAGATCTACGTCCCGTTCTCGTGGTTCGAGCCGATGTGGCTGGAGAACCTGGGCTTCACGCCCGAGGGCGAGGGCTGGAAGCTCACCGAGTCCGGCGGCACCGCGATGGACGGCATCCTGCCGGTCAACTGCTCCGGTGGCGTGCTCTCGTCGAACCCGATCGGCGCGTCCGGGATGCTGCGCTTCGGTGAGGCTGCGCTCCAGGTCCGCGGTGCCGCAGGCGAGCACCAGGTCGACGGCGTACGACGCGCACTCGGGCACGCGTACGGCGGCGGGTCGCAGTTCTTCTCGATGTGGGTCGTGGGAGCGGAGAAGCCGACCAACTAGTTCCGGGCGGGACTGGGGACACAAGACCAGGGTTGGCACCGATCCGCTGGGACGCCGCATGGGTCACGGTTGGTGCATGAGCCTTCTCCGTCGGACCGCCCCCGCTTCCCCCGTTGTCCCGGGCACCGACGCGAGACCAAACCGACCGTGGATCGTCGCGGTCGTCACGGTCGGCACCTTCCTGGTTGCGGCCTGCTCCGCGGACGACGGGGGTGCCGAGGGGCAGTCGCCCGCCCCACCCGAGACCTCCGTGTCGACGACATTGGACGCGAGCCTCTCTGCGGAGCCGAGCCCGGTCCCACCGTTCCCCACCGGAGGTCCCGTCCCTCCCGGACGGATGGTGTTCACGCGGGCCGGCAGCAGCTACGCCGACGACACTCCGTTCGTGAGTCGCCTGGACGGGTCGCACGAGCGGCAGCTCGCAGGGACTGACACCTGCTGCATCCGCCTCTCTCCGGACGGCAGGGCGATTCTTGGCTCCACCGTCACCAAGGACGGCCGGATCACGACCGGGATCTACCCGTTGGCGGGCACCGACCCACGCGTGCTGCCCCTCCCGCCGGGCACTCTGAACCTGGGTCCGGGCGCCTGGACCTCCGATGGGGAGCAGATCGTGGTCCAGGGCTGGGACGACACGCACCCCGCGGCGGCCGGGATGTACGTCGTCGACAGCTCGGACGGTAGCCATCGGACACGACTGACCCGCGAGCCGAGGCACACGAACGACGTCCCCGGGGACGTCTCACCCGACGGGACCCTGCTCGCGTTCGTGCGTGAGGACGCGCCCGGCGATGAGAGCACGAGTGTCGGGGCGCTGGAGGTCCTCGACCTGGCCGCTCCCGGCAAGATCCACACACTCCTTCCCTCGTCGTCGCAGGTCGGCCTCACCGTCCGCTTCTCACCGGACGGTTCGCTCATCCTGTTCCAGGACGGGCGAACGTCGCAGCGCGGTGCCCTCTGGACGATCCGGCCCGACGGCAGCCACCTCACCAAGCTGTTCGACGATCCTGACCTCTTCGCCTCCCACCCGACCTGGTCCCCCGACGGCCGACAGATCCTGTTCGCGCTGAACCCGGTTGCCGACTACTACGACCACCCGCCCAACGCCTTCTACGTGATGGACGCCGACGGCACCGGGGTGCGCCAGGTCTTCGACGACGGGCAGTTCAAGCGTGAGGCGGAGTGGTTCCTCCCGTGATGACCACCAGAGCAGCGTCGACCTGCGTTCGCCCGCCGCGAACACCCGCGGCGAGACGTCGCTTCGGGCCTAACCTCGCGTCATGGGAGACCTCATCGATTTTCCGGCACCGGCACCGGCGCAGCCGTCGACACTCGAGCCCCTGTGGCGCGAGGCGGTCGGGCAGGAGCTGCGCGACGAGCGGCACCGGGCGGGTCGCACTCTCATCGACGTGGCCGGCGAGGCCGGGGTGTCTACGCAGTACCTCTCCGAGGTCGAGCGCGGTCGCAAGGAGCCGAGCTCCGAGGTGCTCGGCGCCGTCGCCGGTGCGCTGGGGCTGCGACTGGTGGACCTGACCGTGCGCGTCTCCCGCACGCTGCGCGCAACCTCGGTGCCCGCGGGGCCCGTCGCGCTCGCCGCCTGAGTTGCACCCACGCAGGGCTCGTGGCCCTCTGCGTCCTGCCTGACCACGTGCTCGCGCCAGAAGCGTCAGGGCAGCAACAGCATCGAGTCGCCGAACTCGTGCCACAGGTAGTGCGGGGCGGACTCGGCCGTGATGTCGGCGTAGGCCCGGTCGACCAGCACCGGTCCCGCCACCGACTCGAGCAGGTGGAGGTGGCTCGCCTGGGGCTCGTGCAGCCCGGTGAGCAGACCGGTCACCACCCGCGCAGGGTGCTCCACCCCGAGAACCAGCGACGTCCAGCCCGACAGCCCGACCAGTCGGCCCGAACCAGGCTGGACCGCTGACTCCAGCGCACGGGTGACGGTCGTGCCGACCGCCACCACGCGTCCGCCGTGACTGCGCGCAAGCTCGACGAGTCGGGCCGTGGGGTCCGGCACCGAGAACCACTCCGGCTGCGGCGGCTCCGGGGCCTCCTGGCTCGCGACACCGGTGTGCAGGACGATCGGCGCCACGACGACTCCCCCGGCCATCAGCTCGACCAGCAGCTCACGAGACAGCGGTCGACCGGCGCTCGGCATCTCCGCGCTGCCGGGAACGGTCGCATAGACGTTCTGGAGGTCGCTGAGCGGCCACTCGCCGTTCAGGTAGTCGTAGCGGATGGGGCGACCGTGCGCCCGCAGGTACTCGACGCGGTCGACGGCCGGGAGAGCGACCGCTCGCCACAGCCGCGACTGGCCGGGCGGGCTCGGTGCGTCCACCCGCAGCCGGACCCCGCCCGGAAGCCGCAGGACCTCTCCCGGGTCCGGCGCGCCCGGTCCCGCCCCGTCAGGGCTGCGCAGCTCCACCACCCAGGTCCCATCGTCCAGCTCGGCCGAGACGTGCAGACCCCACCTGCACCCCCGGCGTACGACGTCCACGGCCGCGGGCAGCGTGGCACTGGTGTTGACCACCAGGAGGTCGCCCGGCGCAAGCCACCTGGAGAGGTCGCGCACCTGCTGGTGCTCCGTGCGACCCGGCGTGACCACCGCCAGTCGCACCTGGTCGCGCGCGAGGCCCCGCGCCTCCGGCGGGCTGGTCGCCTCGCTCCCGGCCGGCAACCGGAACCTCGGCTCGGGTGCGGCAGTGCTCACGCGGGCACCGCCGACGATGCCTGGGTTGCCAGCAGCTCCTCGGCGCGGTAGCGGCCGCCGGGCAGGTCCTCCACGAGGAGCCGCACCAGCGCCGGAACTGCGTGCTCGGGCTCCGGCCGATCCGAGATGTCCGCCCCCGGGAACGCGTCCTGGTGCATCTGGGTGCGCATGTCGCCGGGGTCCACGGCGTAGACCCGCAGCGAGGGCTCCTCCGCTGCGAGCACCCGGGACGCGTGGTCGAGCCCGGCCTTGGAGGATCCGTAGCCGCCCCAGGTCGGGTACGCCTCGACCGCTGCGTCCGACGTCACGTTCACGACCCGGCCCGATCTGGTGCGCAGCTGCCGGGCCAGGGCGGCGGCCAGGGCCACCGGGGCGACGAGGTTGACCTCGAGCACGCGGAGGTACGCCGTGGTGTCGAGGTCGGCGAGCGCCGGCAGCGGACTGGCGCCCAGGGTGCTGGCGTTGTTGACGAGGACGTCCGCGCCGCCCAGTGCGGCGGCCCCGTCGACGACGTCGCGCCGGTGGGCCGGGTCGGTCACGTCCCCGGCGATGGCGCGGTGCGGACCTCCAGGCAGGGAAGCCACGGCTCGTTCGAGCCGCTCTGCGTCCCGCGCGTCGAGCACCAGGCTCCAACCGAGGCTGGCGAGCTCGTGGGCAAGGACCAGGCCGAGTCCCTGGGAGGCGCCGGTGATCACGGCTACGGGCTTGCGGTCGGGCATGTCATTGCTCCTGGGTCAGACGGCGGGACGTCCGCCGCTCGACTCCAGCATGAAAGTTCAAGTTAACTTGATGTCAAGCAGCAACCTTCCTGCTGTCGAGGACCTCGTCCGCGATCCCGTACGCCACGGCCTCGCTCGCAGTGAGGATGAGGTCTCGGTCGGTGTCCTCCCTCAGGCGTTCGACGCCCTGACCCGTGTGGCGCGACAGGATCTCCTCCATCTCGGCACGCAGGCGCACGATCTCCTTGGCCTGCAGGGCCAGGTCGGGCAGGGTGCCCTGCCCTCCACCGGAGGGCTGGTGCAGCACCACACGGGAGTGCGGGAGGACCATCCGGCGTCCCGCTCCCCCGGCAGCCAGCAGGACCGCGGCCGACGAGCCGGCCTGGCCGATGCAGGTCGTGCCCACCGGAGGACGGACGAACTGCATGGTGTCGTAGACGGCGAGCATCGCCGTGACGGAACCGCCGGGCGAGTTGAGGTAGAGGTTGATCGGCCCCTCGGGGTCCTCGGACTCCAGGTGCAGCATCTGGGCGATCACCACGTTGGCGACGCCGTCGTCGATCTCGGTGCCGATGTAGACGATCCGGTCGGTCAGCAGCCGGCTGTAGATGTCCACCGCTCGCTCTCCGCGGAGCGTCTTCTCGACGACGCTCGGGATCGTGTAGCTGCTCATGCGCTCGCCCCGAGACCGAACGCGCCGCCGGAGCGGGCGGGTGTCACGGCGGCCACGTCGGTGAGCACCTGATCCACGAACCCGTAGTCCAGGGCCTCCTCCGCCGTGAACCAGCGGTCGCGCGATGCGTCCCGCTCGACCTTCTCGACAGGCTGCCCGGTGTGCTCCGCGGTCAGGCGCATCATCACGTTCTTGGTGTGCTCGAGGTTCTCGGCCTGGATCTCGATGTCGATCGCGGTCCCGCCGATCCCCGCGGAGCCCTGGTGCAGCAGCACCCGGCTGTGCGGCAGGGCGTACCGCTTGCCCGGCGTACCGGCTGAGAGCAGGAACTGGCCCATGCTCGCCGCCAGGCCCATGGCCAGGGTGCTGACGTCGTTGGGGATCAGCAGCATCGTGTCGTAGATGGCCAGGCCCGCGCTGACCGAGCCACCCGGAGAGTTGATGTAGAGGCTGATGTCGCGGTGCGGGTCCTCGGCGGACAGCAGCAGGAGCACGGCACAGAGCCGGTTCGCGATGGAGTCGTCGACCTCCTGGCCGAGGACGATGATGCGCTGGTGCAGGAGCCGGGTGGTGAGCTGGTCGTCGAGGGATCCGGTCGGGCGTTCGGGTGCGGTCTGGGTCATGGCTCGAGGGTGTCCGCGAGCAGCCCGGGTTCAAAGCGGTTCCGCTGCAGGCGGTTCTGCCCTCGGCAGAGGGACCTCCTAGGCTCTTGGCATGATCGAGCTACGGAGCCCCGCGCAGGTCGAGCAGATGCGTCCGGCCGGTCGGTTCGTGGCCGACGTCATCACCCACCTTGCGGACGCCGCCGACGTGGGAGTCAACCTCCTCGACCTCGACGCGCTCGCCCACCAGATGATCCGCGAGCGTGGTGCGGTGTCCTGCTACATCGACTACCACCCGTCGTTCGGGGCCTCACCGTTCGGCAAGGTGCTGTGCACCTCGGTCAACGACGCCGTCCTGCACGGGCTCCCCCGCGACTACGTGCTGCGCGACGGCGACCTGCTCAGCGTGGACTTCGCCGCGAGCGTCGACGGCTGGGTCTCGGACTCGGCACTGAGCGTCGTGGTCGGCACACCCCGGCCGGAGGACCTCGAGCTCATCGACGTCACCAGCCGGGCCCTGGACGCCGGCATCGGTGCGGCCCGGGCCGACAACCGGATCGGCGACATCTCCCACGCGATCGCCGAGATCGGCCGCGGAGCCGGACTCAGGATCAACACCCAGTTCGGTGGGCACGGCGTAGGACGGACCATGCACGGCGACCCGCACATCCCGAACGACGGAAGGCCGGGACGCGGGTTCAAGCTCCAGCCGGGACTCGTGATCGCTATCGAGCCCTGGTTCCTGCACACGACCGACCAGATCTTCACCGACGCCGACGGCTGGACACTGCGGAGCCAGGACGGTTCGCGGGGCGCCCACATGGAGCACACGATCGCGGTCACGGAGGGCGACCCGATCGTCCTGACTGCGCGCTGAGCGCGACCGGCAGCGGCAGACACCGGTGCTAGGTTGGCGTCACCGGTCACAACCAACTCTCGGGGGTAGACCTTGCTCAAGTCCTTGGCCGCGGCCGCCTGCACGTCGGCCGTCCTGCTCACACTCCTTCCCGCGGTCGCCTCGGCCACCGTCGCCGATCAGACGACCCAGGTACGGGTCACGACCTGTGACCGCAACACCTACGTGTCCAAGGTGAGGACCGTGAAGGGCCTCCAGTCGATCGGCATCTCGCGGATGTGGGTCCACACCTATCCCGGCAGGACGACGATCCAGCAGGGCGAGACTGTCGAGACCGACCACAAGGTCACCCTCACCGCCAGCGTCTCGACCACCGTCGGCGCGAGCCTGGGGGCGGGCGCCATGCTCAAGAAGGTGGTCAACGTCTTCGCCGAGGTCCACGGGGACACCACCTACACGGGCTCGATCTCGAGCACCAAGAGCGAGACCAAGGTCGTCACCTCGCAGACGACCACCCACATCCCGGCCGGCAGGACGGTGGTCTGGTTCGTCGGTCACAAGACCGTGAAGGGCAGCTTCCAGTACTCCGCGTGCGACTACGCCCCCGACGAGCCCAGGGACACCGGGCACGTGAACTGGCACAGCTCCCGCTGGTCCTCCTTCTCGATCCGTGAGGACGGCGGCCAGCGGTGCGACTTCACCGGCAACACGTCGGTCGCGCGAGCGGCCAAGAGGATCGGCTGCTCCTGAGCCGCCCGCGCGCCTCGCCTGTGTCCGGATCTGCTCGCGACGACGCCACTCCTCGCGACTCGGCCGCGCCCCTCCGGGAAGCGTCAGGCGTACTTGACCTGCAGTTCCTTGATGCCGTTGATCCAGCCGTGGCGCAGGCGCTTGGGCTCGGACAGCTTCTCGATGTTGGGAGCGTGGTCGGCAAGGGCGTCGAAGATCAGCTTCACCTCCTGGCGGGCCAGGTTGGCGCCCACACAGTAGTGCGCGCCGTGACCGCCGAAGGCGACGTGCGGGTTCGGTGAGCGGGTGATGTCGAAGCGGAACGGGTCCTCGAACACGTCGTCGTCGTTGTTCGCGCTGGCGTAGAACAGCCCGACGCGCTGGCCCTTCTTGACCTCCACGTCGCCGACCATGACGTCGTTCAGCGCCGTGCGCTGGAACGAGATGACCGGGGTCCCCCACCGGATGACCTCGTCGATCATCGTCTCCGGGCGCTCCTTCTTCCACAGCTCCCACTGGTCGGGGTTGTCGAGGAAGGCGTTCATGCCGTGCGTGATCGCGTTGCGCGTGGTCTCGTTGCCGGCCACGGTCAGGATGATCACGAAGTAGCCGAACTCGTCGTCGTTGAGGCCGCGTCCGTCCTTGTCGGCGTGCACCAGCTTGGTGACGAGGTCGTCGCGCGGGTTCTCCTTGCGGTCCGCTGCCATCGCCATCGCGTAGCCGAGGATCTCGGCCGCGGCCACGTCGGGCTCACCGGCGTAGTCGGGGTCCTCGTTGGCCAGCATCTGGTTGGACCAGTCGAACAGCTTGCGGCGGTCCTCCTGGGGTACGCCGAGCAGGTCGGCGATCGCCTGCAACGGGAGCTCGGCGGCGACCTCGTCGACGAAGTTGCCGGTGCCGCGCTCGACCGCATCCTTGACGATCTTCTCCGCGCGCACCTTCATGATCTCCTCGAGCGCGGCGATGGAGCGCGGCGTGAAGCCACGGGAGATGATCGCCCGCGTCGAGGTGTGCTCGGGGGGGTCCTGGTTGATCAGCATCACCCGCTGCATCTCGACCTGTTCGCGCGTCATCCCCTCCTGGAAGCGGATGATCGCGCCGTTCTCGGAGGTCGAGAAGTCCTTGCTGTTCTTGGACACCGCGGACACGTCGGCGTGCTTGGAGATTGCGTAGTAACCGGTGCCTCCCTCCATGCCGCCGCGCGCGGCCTCGACCTGCTCGACCCAGTGCACGGGGGCCTTGAGCCGCAGCGCGAGGAACTGGTCGTGCGGAATGGCGGCCCAGTTCACGTCCGGGTCGGTGAAGTCGAATCCCTCCGGGATGACGTCGACTGCAGTCACTGCAACTCCCTCTCAATCTGGAACACGTTCTAGTGAGAGAGATTACATACTGCCGGTAGGTGAGGGAAGGGCTGTCCAGCGCGATTTGCCGGTTTTCCCGGACAGCGCTTGTCCGGAACGAGAACGTGTTCTAATTTTGGGTCATGGGTAACCCGGTCATCGTCGACGCCGTCCGCACTCCCCTCGGCAAGAGGAAGGGCTGGCTGGCGGGTGTGCACCCCGCCGTCCTGCTGGGATTCGCGCAGACCCAGGTGCTGAGCCGCGCAGGACTCGACCCGGACGAGGTCGAGCAGGTGATCGGCGGCTGCGTCACGCAGGCCGGTGAGCAGTCCAACGACATGGTCCGCCGGGCGTGGTTGCACGCGGGACTCCCCCAGCACACCGGCGGCACCGCCCTCGACGCCCAGTGCGGTTCCGGGCAGCAGTCCGCCCACCTCGTCAACGACATGGTGGCGGCCGGCACGATCGACGTCGGAATCGCGTGCGGCGTCGAGTCGATGTCGAGGATCCCGCTCGGAGGCAACGTGCCTCCCGGCCTCGGCGACCCACGCCCGGACGACTGGACCATCGACCTGCCCAACCAGTTCGAGGCGGCCGACCGGATCGCCGCCAACCGCGGCCTCACCCGCGCCGAGCTCGAAGCGTTCGGCCTGGCGTCCCAGCAAAAAGCGCGCACCGCCGTCGACGAGGGCCGCTTCAAGCGCGAGATCGCCGCGATCGAGGCTCCCGTGCTCGACCCGGACGGCAACCCCACCGGCGAGACCCGGCTCGTCGACTCCGACCAGGGCCTGCGTGACACGACTCTGGAAGGCCTGGCCCAGCTGAAGTCCGTGCTCCCCGACGGGTTGCACACCGCCGGCACCTCGTCCCAGATCTCCGACGGCGCCTCCGCGGTCCTGATCATGGACGAGGACAAGGCGCGCGCGCTCGGCTTGACGCCGCGCGCCCGGATCGTCTCTCAGTGCCTGGTCGGCTCCGACCCGTATTACCACCTCGACGGTCCCATCGACGCGACCAACCGACTGCTCAAGCGCACCGGCATGGCCATCTCGGACTTCGACCTCTTCGAGGTCAACGAGGCGTTCGCCTCCGTGGTCCTGTCCTGGGCAGGTGTGCACGGCGTCGACCTGGACAAGGTCAACGTCAACGGCGGCGCCATCGCCCTGGGCCACCCCGTGGGCTCGACCGGCACCCGCCTGATCACGACCGCGCTGCACGAGCTCGAGCGCCGGGACCAGAGTGTCGCGCTGATCTCGATGTGCGCGGGCGGCGCCATGGCCACGGGCACCGTCATCGAACGCATCTGACCCACCCGCAGGCAGGCCGCGGTCCGGTAACGGTTCTCACCAGTCCCGCGAGTCCCACCCGTCCCAGCCCGGATTGGCCTCTAACCTGAGCCGCATGATCGGCTCCCGGACGCGTCAGCCTGCCCACACCCGCCGGCTCCAGGTCGTGATCGTCGGTGTCGGCCTGGTCCTCGCGACCGGGCTGGCCGCCTCGTCGTTCGCGGTGGACAGAGCCCCGTCCGCAGCGACCGCCTCGGCCACCTCGAAGCCCCCGGCAGCCGGGGCCGGAGGCCACGGCAACTACGACGTACGACGTGGCACGGGTGACGCAGCAGGCGCAGCGACGATGCGGACCTCCGAACGGGTCGCGGGGCGACCTGCGGCGAAGGCACTCCAGATCGGGCTGGGTGCCAGTGGCGTGCTCGACATCGATGGCACCACCGGGACGGTACGCATCCTCGAGAAGCTCGACGGCGCGCTCACCGGGCCCAGCAGCGGGGCAGCGGCGAAGATCGCGATGCGCTACGTCACCAACCACCACTCCGCGTTGGGGCTCCGGAAGGCCGACCTCGACACGTTCCACCTGCGGCGCGCCTACCTCGACATCGCCGGCAACCACCACCTCTCCTGGAACCAGACGATCGACGGCGTCCAGGTGTTCAGCAACGGGCTCACCGCCACGGTCGACGACCAGGGTCGGCTACTGACCGTCGGCGGCTCGCCGGTGTCCGGCGCCGCGGCCCCCGCGGCCCGGAACCCCGCCACCGACCGGATCACCACGGCCGACGCGGCCATCGCCGCGGCCCGCACCGATCTCGGCGAGAGGTCGGCGACCCCGGGTCCCGGCGACACCGCCGAAGAGGTGCTGCTCGTCACCCGCCAGCGCAGCTACCGGGCCTGGCAGGCGATCACGATGTCGGCGCAGCAGCCCGCCGTCTCGGTGTTCGACGCTGCCAGCGGCCAGCTGCTCTACCGCCGCTCCCTCTCGGCGGACGAGTCCTCTGAGGCGACCGCGAGCACCGGCAAGGCACACCTGTACTTCCCCGGTCACCAGCCCGGCGGAAGCCCGGTGGGCGTGGACTTCAGCGCGCGGGGCTGGCTGTCTAAGTCCGCCAAGCGGCTCTCCGGCAACAACTCGCACACCTGGAGCGACGTCAACGACGACAACCTGGCCCAGACCGGGGAGGAGGTCGCTCCCAGAACAGGGCAGCAGTGGGACTACACCCTGAAGCCGTTCGCCCTGCCCAATGTGTCGTTCTGTGGCCACCCCTACCCGTGCTCCTGGAACCCGAACAAGCCCTTCTCCTGGCGCACCAACCGGGCGCAGAACGCGACCCAGGTGTTCTTCTTCGTCAACAACTTCCACGACCACCTCATGGCGGCGCCGATCGGGTTCACGGAGGCGGCAGGGAACTTCCAGGCGAAGAACCTCACCGGCGCGGACGGGGACGGCGACGCCGTGCGCACCCAGACCGACGACGGCGCCAACACCGCGGACGGCCTGCCGGACGGCAACCACATCGACAACGCCAACATGAGCACCCCGCCCGACGGCACCGCGCCGGTGATGCAGATGTACCTGCAGCACCAACCCGGCACGACGTACCCCGACGGGGACCCGTTCTCCCCCACCAACGTCGGCGACGAGGCCGACACCGTCTACCACGAGTACACCCACGGCCTCTCCAACCGGCTCGTCGTCGACGCCGACGGCCTGTCGTCGCTCGGCGAGGTCCAGGCCGGCGCGATGGGCGAGGCCTGGAGCGACTGGTACGCCATGGACTACCTGGTCAACCAGGGTCTGCAGGTCGACCAGAAGAAGCAGGTCGACGTCGTGATGTTCCAGTACGACGGCGCCGGCGTCGCGCTCGACCGCACCGAGCCGATGGACTGCGCACGTGACTCGAAGTCGACGCTGTGCACCGGCGGCGACACCGGTCACGGCGGCGGCTACACGTACGCCGACTACGCCAAGGTTGCCGGCAGCCCCGAAGTCCACGCAGACGGTGAGATCTGGGCCCAGACCCTGTGGACCCTGCGCGATCGGATCGGCTCGGCGGCCAGCCAGTCGCTGGTGACCCGCGCGATGGAGCTCGCGCCGAGCAACCCGTCGTTCCTCGACATGCGCAACGCCATCCTGGTGGCCGACACCGCCGTCTTCGACGGCGCCAACCACGACAAGATCTGGCGCACCTTCGCCGGCCGCGGCATGGGTTACTTCGCCGGCTCGCTCGGCGGCGACGACTCCGAGCCCGGGGCGAGCCGCTCCCAACCCCCGACCGGCTCCACGAACGGCACCATCAGCGGTGTCGTGACCGACGCCGACTCCGGACTTCCGGTAGCAGGCGCCCCGGTCACGCTGGCCTTCCAGGGCGGCGGCACCGTCGCGAACCCGACCGCCCGGACCGACGCGCAGGGCCACTACAACATCGGGCCGGTGCCGGTCGGGCGGTACGCCAAGCTGGTGGTCGGCGGCGCCGGCTACGACCCGGCCCGCTCGGCCGTCACCGTCACCACCACCGGTGCCACCAATGACTTCGTCGTACGACGGAACTGGGCAGCCAGCAGCGGCGGCGCCTCGATCAGCAGCTCCACCGGTCCCGACTACGGCCCCGCGTGCGGCCCCCCGCAGCTGATCGACGGCAGCCTCGCGACCGGCTGGGCCAGCACCACGGGCGACAACGAGGGCACCGCGACGAACGTCTTCGTCCCGAAGGAGGTCATCATCGACCTCGGGCGCGCCATCGACATCACCTCGTTCGGGGTCGACCCGACGGCTACCTGCGGCGACGGCGGCAGCGCCTCGACCGGGGCGTTCAGCATCCAGACCTCCCCCAACGCGATCACCTGGACCACGGCCAGGACGGGCGCCTTCGACCAGAGCGACCGGGGTCGGGTCAACCTGCTCACCCCCACTGCCGGCAGCACGGGCGTCCGCTACGTGCGATTCACCATCCTGGGCAACCAGACCCCCGACTTCGCCAACAACTGCCCCAACGGCGCGTACTCGGGCTGCTCGTTCACCGACGTCACCGAGGTCAAGGTGTACGGCGCCGAGAGCTGATGAGGGCCGCGAGACGTCTCTCCTACGCCCCGTAGACCGGCTCAGGTGTGGAAGCGGCCGCGATGAGGGCACGCAGTGCGGGGCCGACCTGGGAGGCGTCCCACCGGGAGCCGAGGTCGTTGGCGGGGCCGTGCGACCAGCAGTTCTCGACCGTGATCCTGCCGCCCTCGATCTCGATGACGCGACCGGTGACGTCGCCGGCGTCATCGGAGGCGAGCCAGGCGACGATCGGGGAGTTGTTTGCGGGGTCCATGGCATCGAACCCACCATCGACACCGGCCATCATGTCGGGGAACGCACCCTCGGTCATCCGGGTCCGGGCGACCGGGGCGATCGCGTTGACGGTCACCCCGTAGCGCCCGAGCTCCTGTGCCGCGACCAGGGTGAGCCCGGCGATCCCTGCCTTGGCGGCGGAGTACGTCGCCTGGCCCACCGAACCCTGGAGGCCCGCCCCCGACGACGTGTTGATCACGCGGGCCGCGCGGGCGCGGCCTTCCTTGGACTCGTTCCGCCAGTAGGCACCAGCGTGCCGCAGCGGCGCGAAGTGACCCTTGAGATGCACCCGGATCACCGCGTCCCACTCCTCCTCGGAGGTGTTGACGAGCATCCGGTCCCGCACGAATCCCGCGTTGTTCACGAGGATGTCGAGGCCACCGAACTCGTCGATGGCCTGCTGCACCATCGCGGCGGCCTGCTCGAAGTCGGCGACGTCGGCACTGTTGGTCACCGCCCGGCCACCGGCCGCGCGGATCTCCGCCACCACCGAGTCGGCGGGCGTCTCCCCCGTGCCCTCGCCGGCGAGCGAGACCCCGAAGTCGTTCACGACCACGGCGGCGCCGTGCGCGGCCAGCTCGAGCGCGTGCGCCCGGCCGATGCCACGGCCGGAGCCGGTGACGATCGCGACGCGACCTTCGAGAAGCTTGCTCACAGGGGTGACTCCTTGGTGGTTGCGGACATCTGTGCTGACAGGAAGATCGGTGGCTCGCCGCCGCCGTGGCACTCGATGCTCGCGCCCGAGACGTACGACGCGAGGTCGGACGCCAGGAACACCGCCACCTGGCCAACCTCGATCGGCTCGGCCATCCGGCCCAGCGGGATCGTGCGTTCGATGGCCGCCACTCCGGCGTCGCCGCCGTAGTGGTCGTCGGTGTTCTCGGTGCGGCACAGGCCGACGTCGATGGAGTTCATCCGCACCTTCGGCGCCCACTCGATGCCCAGCGACTTCGTCAGCGAGTCGAGGCCGGCCTTCGCGGCGCCGTACGCCGCGGTCCCCGGCGAGGGTCGCAGCGCCGAGACCGACGAGATGTTGACGATCGAGCCACCGGACTCCTGCTGCTGCATCGCCCGGTTGGCCGCCTGCGCGACGGCGAGTGGTGCCAGCAGGTTCAGTCCGACGATCTTGTCGTGAAAACGCGGCGAGGCGTCCGCGGCGGGAGAGTACGGCGAGCCACCTGCGTTGTTGACGAACACGTCGAGGCGACCGTGCTCGGCGACCACGCCCGCCACCAGCAGGTCGACAGCGTCGGGGTCCCGGACGTCGCACACCCGGTGCGTCGTGCCCGGCGCCGGCTCGACGTCGGAGCGCGAACACGTCACGACGGTTGCCCCCGCAGCCAGGAACGCCCGGGTGATCCCCAGGCCGATGCCCTGGGCGCCACCCGTGACCAGCACGACGCGGCCGGAGAGGTCGATGGTCAGCGGCATGCTGCTAGGCTACCAAGCAAACGTTAGGTTTGTCGCGAGCCCCCAGAAGGACACCGATGCCCATCACCTCCGAGCTGCGCGGCGACGGCATCCGCGTCATCACCATGGAGCACCCGCCGGTCAACGCGCTGACCGTGCAGGGCTGGTTCGACGTGGCTGCCGCTCTCGACGAGGCAGCCAAGGACCTGTCCACCCACGTGGTCGTGCTGCGCGCCGAGGGCCGCGGGTTCAACGCGGGCGTCGACATCAAGGAGATGCAGCGCACCACCGGTTTCGACGCACTGATCGGCGCCAACAAGGGCTGCTTCGCTGCCTTCAAGGCCGTCTACGAGTGCGCGGTCCCCGTGATCGCCGCCGTCAACGGGTTCTGTCTCGGCGGAGGCGTCGGCCTGGTCGGCAACGCCGACTGCGTGGTCGCCAGCGACGACGCGTTCTTCGGCGTGCCCGAGGTCAACCAGGGGGCGCTCGGTGCGGCCACCCACATGGCCCGACTCGTTCCGCAGCACCTGATGCGCACCCTCTACTTCACCGCACGCACGATCACGGCCGCCGAGCTGGTGCAGCACGGCTCGGTCCTCGAGGTGGTCCCCCGCGACCGGCTCGACGACGCCGCGCTCAAGGTGGCCGGCGAGATCGCGAGCAAGGACACCCGCGTCATCCGGGCCGCGAAAGAGGCCCTCAACGGCATCGACCCGATCGACGTCAACAAGAGCTACCGGTTCGAGCAGGGGTTCACGATGGAGCTCAACCTCGCCGGCGTGAGCGACGAGCTGCGCGATGCGTTTGTGCACGAGCAGCGCGCGGGCACCGAGAAGACGAGGGGCGCCGAGTGAACGCACCACGCGACAAGCGGATGACGATCGACGAGGTTGTCGGCCAGCTGGAGGACGGCATGACCATCGGCATCGGCGGCTGGGGCCCGCGGCGCAAGCCGATGGCACTGGTGCGCGCGATCCTCCGCTCGGACCTCAAGGATCTCACCCTGGTCAGCTGGGGCGGCGCCGACGTCGGCCTGCTGGTCCGGGCCGGCAAGGTCCGCAAGCTCGTCTACGCCTTCGTGAGCCTCGACTCGGTCCCCCTCGAGCCGAACTTCCAGCGTGCGCGCCAGGCCTCCCCAGAATCCGGGCTGGCCATCCCGGAGGTCGGCGAGCTCGACGAGGGCATGTTCCAGACGGGCCTGCGCGCCGCCGCCCAACGGCTTCCGTTCCTGCCGATGCGCGCCGGTCTCGGCTCCGACGTCCTGGTCAACAACCCGTGGATCAAGACCGTCACCAGCCCGTACGACGACGCCGAGGAGCTCGTCGCCGTCCCGGCCCTCAACCTCGACGTCGCGCTGGTCCACCTCAACCGTGCCGACAAGCACGGCAACGCGACGTACCTCGGCCCCGATCCCTACTTCGACGATCTCTTCTGCATGGCCGCCGACCGCGCGTTCGTGACCTGCGAGCAGATCGTGGACACCGCCGGCCTGACCGTCGACACGCCCGTCCAGCGGCTGCTGCTCAGCCGGATGATGGTCAGCGGTGTCGTCGAGACCCCCAATGGCGCCCACTTCACCACCTGCACGCCCGACTACGAGCGCGACGAGAGGTTCCAGCGCGCCTATGCCGCTGCCGCGGCCGACGACGAGCAGTGGGCCGCGTTCGAGGAGCGGTTCCTCGGCGGCAACGAGGTCGCCTACCAACAGGCGGTCGCGGCCTTCCAGCAGGAGGACAGCCAGTGAGCGACGCGACCCGCGCGGAGGTCTGCGCCGCCGCCATCGCCGACGCGTTCAGCGACGACGGCGAGATCTTCGCCAGCCCCATGGGCCTGCTGCCGATGCTCGGCGTCCGGCTGGCCAAGCTGACCACCAACCCCGACCTGGTGATCTCCGACGGGGAGTCGCTCTTCCTCGCCGGCGTCCCCCCGCTGTTCGCGAAGGGCGACGTGGTCGAGGGCTGGATCCCGTTCCGCAAGGTCTTCGACGTGGTGGCCTACGGCAAGCGCCACGTGATGATGGGCGCGACCCAGGTCGACCGGCACGGCAACCAGAACATCTCCGCCATCGGCGACTTCGTCCAGCCCAAGCGTCAGCTGCTCGGCTCGCGCGGCGCGCCCGGCAACACGGTGAACAACCGGACCTCCTACTGGGTGCCCAAGCACTCCGCGCGGGTCTTCGTCGAGAAGGTCGACACCGTCTCCGGCGTCGGGCCGAAGCTCGCCAAGGAGGCCGGGCCGGCCGCCGCCCGGTTCAACGACATCCACCGCG
>JAOPXM010000231.1 GCA_025965125.1 Nocardioides sp. | reverse complement strand
ACGTTGCAGGTCGGTGCGGCCACTGGGGTGGTCTCGACCGCGAACTGGTGGGCCCACCACACCCGACAGGACCGGTTGGCAGCGCATAAGGCGATGCGCCTGGCCCAAGCACTCGATACCCGGTTCGAGAAGGTGCGGGTCGCCATGGGTGCCGGGGACGTCTCGGTCGAGCAGGCGACGGTGATCGTGCGGGGCCTGGGAGCGCTGCCCGCAGACCCCGATCCGGCCCTGGTCACCCAGGGCCGAGGAGCTGCTGATCGAGCACGCCGGGGTCCACGACCCGCACGGGTTGCGGAACCTCGGCCGCGCCATCCTGACGACCGTGGCACCGGAGATCGGTGAGGCCCAAGAAGCCCACCTGTTGGACCGCGAGGAGCAAGCCGCACAGGCGGCGGCGCGGTTGACGTTGACCGACGACGGGCACGGCAAGACCTACCTACGTGCCACGCTGCCCACCCTGCAGGCGACGATGCTGAAGAAGGCACTGATGGCGATCGGCGCACCCAGACACCAGTGCGCGGTCGTAGGCGTGGTGCCGGCGAGGCGTACAGGTCCGGAACGGATGGGCAAGGCGTTCCTGGAGCACCTCGAGTCCTACCCGGTGGACCGGCTCCCCCGAGCCGGTGGGGTGGCTGCGACGGTGGTGGTCACCATGAGCCTGGAAGCCCTGATGGGTGGGCTCAGCGCAGCGCACCTCGACACCGGGCAGTGGATCAGCCCCGACCTTGCCCGGAAGCTGGCGTGTGAGGCGGGGATCATCCCGGTCGTCCTCGACGGCGACTCGGTTCCCCTCGATGTGGGCCGCAAGGCCAGGTTCCACACTCAGCCCCAGCGGGTCGCGGTCGCGACCCGGGACAAGACCTGCACCGCACACGGGTGTGACTGGCCGCCCGGGCTCTGCCACGTCCACCACACCACACCCTGGACCCAGGGCGGCGGGACCTCGGTGAAGGAGGGGCGGCTCCTCTGTCCCCGACACCACGCGAGAGCCCACGACCCCAGCTACACCATCACTCACCTGCCCGGCGGGAAGGTCGCCTTCAACAGACGAACCTAGGCCGAAGAGGCGCTGCCTCAATTTCCGGGCTTTCGAGACGGGCGCCCAGTGCGCGCCCTCCTCGACCAGCGATCGGGTCTAGGCGTCCGCGGCCAGAATCTGCTCTCGCAGAATGTCGCCGTGCCCGGCGTGGCGGGCGAGCTCCTCGATCATGTGGACGTAGATCCAGCGCAAGGTGAGGGGGCCGCGCCGATTGTGGACGGCCAGGTTGTCGAGCGTGTACGCGGCGGCGATCTGGTTCGCCTCTGCCCAGGCCACCCGGAAGTCCGCGACGACCGAGTCGATCGTGTCCTCGTCGCTCAGCGTCCAGCTGTCGGGTGCCTCCTCCGGAAGACCCAGCTCCTGGCGTGTCCGGCCGGCCAGCGACAAGTGGAACCAGACCTTCTCTACGAAGATGCAGTGCTTGACGATCGCCAGAGGACTGGTCAGCGAGGGCACCAGGCGACGGCGCGCCTGGTCGTCGGTGAGGCCGTCAAGCGTGGCGAGCAGCTCCATCCGGTTGTCGTGGAGGAACGCCTCGAGCTGCTCGCGCTCGGTGCCGGTCAGGGTCGCTTCACTGCGATAGTCGTGGCCCACGAGAAGCGACCCTAGACCGGCTCGGTCTCAGGACTCGTACGGGTTCCCACGATCTTGAGCTCACCCTTGCCGGCGTCGGTGGTCTGGTGCGAGCAATCGTGTGAGAGCGGCGCGCACACCGTCACGTCCGTGCCACCGACCAGCAACGTGCCGCCATCGCGGGTCACCCCGTCGTGTCGTCCTCGACGTCTCGTCCTTGCCCGAAGGTGGTGTCGATGATGCGGAGTCCGGGCGCTGAGTCGCCGGCGTTGGCCATCCATGATGGGGTTGGGGGAGCCCCATGTCGGCCGCCTGAAATGGGCAGGCGACCCCCTCCTAGGATGTGGTCATGCCTGAAATCACCCGAGACGAGGTCGCGCACCTGGCCGACCTCGCCCGGATCGACCTCGACGACGCCGAGCTCGACCACCTCGCCCCGCAGCTGGCGGTGATCCTCGAGTCGGTGGCCTCGATCAGTGGCGTCGCCAGCGACGACATCCCCCCGACGTCGCACGCGATCCCGCTCACGAACGTCTACCGCGAGGACGTGAACACGCCGTGCCTGACCGCCGAGCAGGCCCTGTCGGGTGCTCCCGCTCAGGAGCAGCAACGATTCTCCGTCCCGAGGATCCTGGGGGACGAACAGTGACGGACTGGACCCGCAAGACCGCCGCCGAGCTGGCTGACGCTCTGACGGCGGGCGAGACCACCTCGGTCGAGCTGACCCAGGCCTCCCTGGACCGGATCGCCGCCGTCGACGGCGCGGTGCGCGCCTTCCTGCACGTCGACACGGAGGGCGCGCTCGCGCAGGCCCGCCAGTCCGACGCCCGGCGAACGGCCGGAACGCCTGCGTCGCCGCTCGACGGCGTACCGATCGCCGTCAAGGACGTCCTCGCGACTTCCGGGTTGCCCACCACCTGCGGCTCGAGGATCCTCGAGGGCTGGATCCCGCCGTACGACGCCACAGTCGTCACCCGCCTGAGAGCGGCAGGCCTGCCGATCCTCGGCAAGACCAACATGGACGAGTTCGCGATGGGCTCCTCGACCGAGCACTCGGCGTACGGCGCCACCCACAACCCGTGGGACCTCGACCGCATCCCGGGCGGCTCCGGCGGCGGGTCCGCGGCGGCGGTGGCGTCCTTCCAGGCGCCACTCGCCCTCGGCACCGACACCGGCGGCTCGATCCGCCAACCGGGCGCGGTCACGGGCACGGTCGGTGTGAAGCCGACCTACGGCGGGGTGTCGCGCTACGGGCTCGTCGCGCTCGCCAACTCCCTCGATCAGGTCGGACCGGTCACGCGGACCGTGCTCGACTCCGCGCTGTTGCACGAGATCATCGGTGGCCACGACCCGATGGACTCCACCAGCATCGACCAGCCGCTCCAGCCGCTCGTCGCAGCGGCACGCCAGGGTGCGAACGGTGACATGACCGGCGTCCGCATCGGTGTCGTGAAGGAGCTCGGTGGCGACGGCTACCAGGCCGGCGTGCTCGCCCGCTTCCGGGAGTCCGTCGAGCTGCTGGTCGCAGCCGGGGCCGAGGTCGTCGAGGTGTCGTGCCCCAGCTTCGTGCACGCGCTGGCGGCCTACTACCTCATTCTCCCGGCGGAGGCCTCGAGCAACCTGGCGAAGTTCGACGCCATGCGCTACGGCCTGCGGGTGCTGCCCGAGCATATCGACAACCCGAGCGCCGAGGACGTCATGCGGGCCACCCGGGACGCCGGTTTCGGCGACGAGGTCAAGCGCCGCATCATCCTGGGCACCTATGCCCTGTCCAGTGGTTACTACGACGCCTACTACGGACAGGCGCAGAAGGTGCGCACGCTGATCAGCCGCGACTTCGAGGCCGCGTTCACGCAGGCCGACGTGCTGGTCTCACCCACCGCGCCCACGACGGCCTTCCGGCTCGGCGAGAAGGTGGATGACCCAGTCGCCATGTATCTCAACGACCTGGCCACCATCCCCGCCAACCTGGCGGGCGTGCCGGGCATCTCGGTGCCCAGCGGCCTCGCCGACGAGGACGGCCTCCCGGCCGGCTTCCAGATCCTCGCCCCGGCTCTCGCCGACGACCGTGTCTATCGCGTAGGGGCCGCGCTCGAGGCGATCCTGCGCGACAAGTGGGGTGGGCCGCTGCTCGACCGGGCACCCGAGCTGACACCGGTCGATCTTGTCGACGCCTCGACGGGAGACACCCGATGACGACCTCGACCACGAGCGACACCCTGGTGGCCTGGGACGACGTGCTGGCGTCGTACGACCCGGCTCTGGGCCTCGAGGTGCACGTCGAGCTCAACACGAACTCCAAGATGTTCTGTGGCTGCCCCACCGAGTTCGGCGCCGAGCCGAACACCCAGGTCTGCCCGACCTGCCTGGGACTGCCCGGCGCGATGCCGGTGGTCAACCGCAAGGCGGTCGAGTCGGCGATGCGGATCGGGCTGGCGCTGAACTGCGAGATCGCGGAATGGTGCCGGTTCGCCCGGAAGAACTACTTCTATCCGGACATGCCGAAGAACTTCCAGACTTCGCAGTACGACGAGCCGATCGCGTTCGAGGGTTTCATGGACGTCGAGGTGCTCGGCGCGGACGGCTCGACCTCGACGCACCGGGTCGAGATCGAGCGCGCGCACATGGAGGAGGACACCGGCAAGTCGTTGCACGTGGGCGGCGCCACCGGCCGTATCCACGGCGCCGACCACTCGCTGGTCGACTACAACCGGGCCGGGATCCCGCTGATCGAGATCGTCACCAAGCCGATCATGGGCACCCGTGAGCTGGCGCCGCTGATCGCCAAGGCGTACGTCGCCCAGCTCCGCGAGCTGATCCTGGCGCTCGGGGTCTCGGATGCCCGGATGGAGCAGGGCTCGATGCGCTGCGACGTGAACCTGTCGCTCGCGCCGATCGGCTCGGGCGGGCTCGGCACCCGCACCGAGACCAAGAACGTGAACTCCCTGCGCTCGGTCGAGCGCGCGGTCCGCTACGAGATGCGGCGGCACGCCGCGATCCTGGATGCCGGCGCCAAGATCCTCCAGGAGACCCGCCACTGGCACGAGGACACCGGCGTCACCACCAGCGGCCGCGAGAAGTCCGACGCCGAGGACTACCGCTACTTCCCGGAGCCAGACCTGGTGCCGGTGGCACCGTCTCGCGAGTGGGTCGAGGAGCTGCGGGCCACCATGCCCGAACCCCCGCGCGAGCGACTCGCCCGGCTGCAGGCCGAGTACGGCTTCTCCGACCTGGAGATGAGGGACACCGTCGGGGCCGGCGCGCTGGGCCTCGTGACCGAGACCGTCGCGGCGGGAGCCGCACCGCAGGCGGCACGGAAGTGGTGGCTCTCCGAGATGGCCCGGCGCGCGAACGACACCGGTGTCGACATCTCCGAGCTGGGCGTGTCACCGGCCGACGTCGCGCGGGTCCAGGCCCTCGTCGACGAGGGTCGGATCAACGACAAGCTCGCCCGCCAGGTCTTCGACGGCCTGCTTGCCGGTGAGGGCACCCCCGACGAGGTCGTCGCCTCGCGCGGGCTCGCAATCGTCTCCGACGAGGGTGCCCTGTCGGCGGCCGTCGACAACGCGATCGCCGCCAACCCGGATGTCGCCGAGAAGATCCGGGACGGCAAGGTCGCGGCGGCCGGCGCCCTGATCGGTGCGGTGATGAAGGAGATGCGCGGCCAGGCGGACGCCGGCCGGGTCCGCGAGCTGATCCTCGAGAAGCTTTCCTAGCCGCCGACCCGTCACTTTTGGCCCTGAAAATGGTGCTGACCCGTCACTTTTGGCCCGCCGTTGGGGCCAGAAGTGACGGGTCGGACATGTTTGAAGGGCCATTTCTGACAGGTCGGCGGATCTAGGAGGCCCGGTAGAAGTACGGGTCGAGGACCGAGACCTCGGTGATGGTGTCGATGGGCAGGCCGTTGGTGCCGGCGGCGGACCGGATCGCCTCGGGCGACGGGCCGTCGTAGATGCAGAACGTGCGTACTCGATCGGGCGACACGTACGAGTGCACCCACGTGACGCCGTGCTGGGCGTTGCCGTCGACGACGTTCAGGCAGGCCGTGACGCCTTCCGTTGTCTGGGGGATCTCGAGGCCGTCCGCGAAGGTGCGCTCGACGAGGTAGCGGGGCATGGGATGTCTCCTTCGATAGGTGGTACGACGACCGTAGGGACGCGCGGGCCGCCCGCGATGCGGTGAGCCTCGCCCAGATTGTGGCGCGCCCTCACCCAGATCGAAGGTCGTCGCGGGAGACCACCCCGCACTTGGCCAGCACCGCGGACACGTGGTGCTCGACGGTGCGGCGCGACAGGAACAGCCGGGCGGCGATCGCCGGGTTCGACAGCCCCTCCACGAGCAGGTCGTGCACCTCGGCCTCACGGCTGGTCAGGCCGGCCGGGTGGTCCCGCGTGCTCGCCCGCGGGCCGCGGGGTACGACGAGCCCGTCGCGTCGCAGCCGGCTGCGCACCAGGGCGCCCAATGGCCGGGCGCCCAGACGGTCGAGGATCTCGAGGCCGGCGACGACGGCCTCCGGATCGCCGTCCACGAGGGCCGACGCCTCCTCATAGGGACAACCGATCTCACGCCAGAGCCGGGCTGCCGTGCGCCAGTCGCCGGCGATCTGCGCACCGAACGGCTCGGCGGCGCCCGGAGGTGGCGCGTCCAGCAGGCCGAAGCGCCACATCCAGAGTCCGAGCTCGCCCCGGGCCCACGAGCTGTCGGTGTGCAGGGACTCCTCGTAGGCCGGCGCCAGCGTCTCTGGGGCCGTTGGCCCCGAACCGTCGAGCCAGCTCAGCTCGGCAAGGGCGCACAGGCTGGGCCAGCGGTGCTGGAGATCCAGGCCGGTCATGCCGAGCGCCTCGGTGAGCGCCTCACGGGCTTGTGGGTCGCCTCTCTTGACTCGCAGGCGACCCAGGACGCCCAACGCGGTGAGACGGGTGCGCGGTGCTGCCTGTCCGGAGACAACCTGGTGTGCGAGCTCTGCGGACTCGTCCCACCGGCCCTGCTCGAACGCGATCCGTGACTGCCACGCGCGTCCGTAGGCCACGACGTAGTCCTGGTCGTGCCCGCGGGCCTCGTCCACGAGCTCGGCCAGCCATCCCAGTGCGGGCTCGTAGCGACGAACCTCACCACCTCCACTGCCGAGCATGAGCAGGCTGTCGGCCACCAGCGTCCGGTCGCCCATGGACTCGCCCCGGGCTCGGGTCTCCTCGAGCAGGGGGATGCCGAGGTCGGCATCGCCCATGACGAGGAGGGCAGTTCCCTCGACCAGCCGGGCCCGGACCAGGTCATCCTCGGACCCGATGGCAACAGCGGTGCGCGCAGCCTCGCGGGCCTGGTCGAGTGCCGGTGCGAGACGACGGGCGAGCATGTGGACCCGTGCGGACTCGGTGAGGGCCTGCGCCAAGGGCCGGCTGGCCCCTCCGACCATGAGGTCGGCGACCGCTCCGTCCAGGCGCTCACGGGATCCGGCCGGGTCGCCGCGACGCCACTGGATCCGCGCGAGCGCAACCTCGGCCTCCCCGATCAGGAGTGCGTCAGTGGCCCGGCGCGCCGTCGTGACAGCCTCCTGGGCGACAACCCCGGCCCCGTCCTGGTCGCCCAGCCTGCTGATCGCATCGCTGAGGGACATCAGGATCCCGGTCGTCTCCGCTGGGCCCGGCTCGTGCAGGTGCTCGAGTGACTCCCTGAGGAACGCGATGGCCTCGGTGTTGGCGTCGAGCCGCATCGCCTCCAGTCCGGCGCTCCGCGCGTGCCGCACGATGGCCGCGGGGTCGCCCGCACCGATTGCGTGGTGAGCCAGACGGGCCGAGTCGGACGATCCCTGGTCCTCCAGCAGCCGCAACATCCCGCGGTGCAGCTGCGCCCGGGTCACGGACGGAATGGCCTGGTACGTCGCCAACCGGGCGACGTCGTGTCGAAAACGCAGCACGTCTCGGTCGACCTGGATGACGCCGGTCAGCTCGGTCCGGGCCACCACGGCCGCCTCGAGACCCGTCCACGGGCCCACCAGGTGCGCCTCGAGCCCACGCGGTTCGGTGGACAGGGCCTCGACCAGACGACGCTCGTCGGCGGCCAGCGCCGCCAGCCGGCCGTGGACGGCGTCCTGCACCGTGGCGGGCACGCCGCCACCCGCTGCGACAACCTCCGTGACGAAGAACGGGTTGCCGTTGGTGACGTCGAAGAGCTCGGCGGGGTCGAGACCGCTGCCTACAGCGAGCCGGGCCACCCCGTCCGGTGTCAGGGGGCCGACCGCGAGCCGGTGGACCGTCTGGGGGTGACGGGACAGATCCGCGAGGGCGCGACGGAGCAGATGCTCCGGCCCGACCTCCTCGTCGCGGAACGTCACCAGGACCAGCGCCCGGGTGCCCCCGATGCGCCGGCCGAGGTACTGCAGCATCGTGACCGTGGCCTCGTCGGCCCAGTGCGCGTCCTCGATCATGACCACGACGGCCTCGTCCCGGTCGGTCAACAGGTCCAGGAGCGCGGCGTACACATCGCTGGGTTGCTGGGAGGACCGCACGAGGTCCAGGAGCGGGCCCCCGACCTGACGTGCGATGTCGTGGAGGGGTCCCAGCGGGCGCGGGGTGACCAGGGGATCGCACCATCCGCACCAGACCTCGACGTGCTGAGAGCTCTCCCAGATCAGCGAGGTCTTCCCGGAACCGGCCTCACCGGAGACGAGGACCACCGACCCGTGGCCGTCCTCGGCCTCGACGAGCCAGCGGGCCAGCTGGGCGAGGTGGCCGTCGCGCTCCAGCAGCGTGGGCACGCGCTCATGCTAGTGGGATCCCGCCCGCGCAGGAGGCCGCGGAACTCCCCGCAGGTTCGGTCGTTAGGCCAGTGCCAGACCCTTCCGTCCGTGCAGGAGACCCCATGCGCCAGCTCATCCCCGCCTTCGCCACCCTGTTTGCAGCCTCGATGCTGATCGGGACGCCAGCCGCGCAAGCGGCCGTTCACACGTGTGGCGGCCGGACAGCCACGATCGTCGGCACCAACCACCCCGACGACATGTCAGGCACCGAGCTGGACGACGTCGTGTGGCTCGGAAGGGGAAGCGACACCTTCAACGGTGGTGCCGGGAACGACATCATCTGCGGAGGCGGGGGCAAGGACTCGCTCCAGGGCGATGTCGGCGACGACCGGGTCTACGGCGAGGCCGGCAACGACCAGCTGAGCGGCGGAGCCGACAACGACGTCGTCAACGGAGGGGACGGCAAGGACACGATCGCGGGCGGCACCGGCGACGACCGTCTTCGCGCCGGGCCCGGCGACGACTACTTCCACGAGGACCTCGGCGACGACCGGATCTTCGGAGGTCAGGGACGCGACTGGCTGTCCTACTACGCGTTCTACTCCAGCTCCACCGGCATTCGCGTCGACGCCGCCGCCCACACCGTCGACGGGGCCGGGCACGACGTCACGACCGGCATCGAGACCTACGAGGGCACCGACGTGGGCGACATGATGATCGGAGGTCCGGGACACGACGACCTCCGGGCCAGGTCCGGTGAGAACCAGGTCAACGGCAACGGCGGCGACGACTACCTCGAGGCGTTCGGGGGCGTGGTTCGAGCGGGCGAGGGTGACGACTACGTGAGTGTCGGAGCCACCGCTATCGGCTACCTCGGCTCGGGCAACGACTCGGCCACGGTGGCCTTCGGCTCGACCACGTTGTTCGGCGACGCGGGCAACGATGTCTTCGCCGTGAGCAAGAAGGAGCAGCACGCGACCATCGACGGGGGTGCCGGGGAGAACCGGATCAGCTTCCGCGGAGCCGGTCGAAGCGTCTCGGCGAACATCGGGCAGGGGACAGCCTCGTGGCGCGACAGCGACATGAGCTTCACCGGCGTCCAGAACCTCGCCGGCGGCAGGAAGCCCGACCGGCTGTGGGGCTCTGCGGTGTCGGACTTCATCATCGGCGGCGGCGGCGACGACGTCATTCACGGCCTGGGCGGCAACGACCTGCTCAAGGGGGGCCCCGGGATCGACAGCATCAACGGGGGCCCCGACTACGACATCTGTGCCGGTGAGCACTACGCCGGGTGCGAGTACAGCGCTCGTCCCACGCTGGGCTGAGCCTCGGGTCCGGGCAGGCTGGACCAAAGGTTCGCGCGCCGAGCGTTGGTTGGTAGTCTGCGCTGGCAATCACCACGCCCGCATTGGGGGAAGCCGGTCCGATTCCGGCGCTGACCCGCAACCGTAGGCCGACGGCGTCCCTCGGGGACCCGACGGCGAGCCGGAGCACCCACCGCGAAGCGTCCTGATCACACGCTGTCGAGGAAAACGGTGGGTGGCTCATCCGAAGAGATGCTTCGAGGCCTCCCCGCCGTGTGCAGCGGGAAGGATTTCACCTTGCGTCATCTTCTTAGCACCGCGGCCGTCCTGGTCACCGGAGCCCTGGTCATGACCATGTCCGCGCCGGCGCAGGCCGCCCAAGAGGACCAAAGTGCTCGCTGGTTGACCCACGAGCTCACCAACGGCCTGATCCACAACGACCAGTACGCATTCGACGACTACGGTCTCACCGCGGACACGGCGTTCGCGCTGGCGGCGATCGGCGGCGAGGGCGACACAGTCCGCACGATCCGCAGGGCGCTGGCCCAGCACGTCGACAGCTGGACGACCGGGGTCGACTTCTCGAGCCCCGACGTGTACGCCGGTTCCACGGCCAAGGCCGTCGTACTGGCTGAGACCACCGGTGCGGATCCCCGCTCCTTCGGCGGTGTCGATGTGGTGCGGCGGCTGAACAACCTGGTCAGTGACTCGGCGCCCACGGTGGGTCGCATCGAGGACTCGGCCGAGGCCGACTACGCGAACGTCATCGGGCAGACGTTCGCGGCGCAGGGATTGTCCGTAGCGGGCTCGGGCAAGGCCGACGAGACCCTGCGCTTCCTGCTGAAGCAGCAGTGCTCGACGGGGTACTTCCGGCTGAACTTCGCGGCCAAGGACGCGACCGACCAGACCTGCGACGGCGGCGCGCGCGCCACGACGAGCGCCCCGGACACCGATGTCACCGCGCTGGCAGTGCTCGGTCTCACGGCGCTGCCGCACAAGAGCGCGGCCGTGCGCTCGGCCATCTCTGACGCCGCCGGGTGGCTCAAGCGCCATCAGAAGGACAACGGCAGCTTCGGCGGTGGCCCCGCCACCGAGGCGAGCAACTCGAACAGCACCGGCCTGGCCGGCTGGGCACTGGGCGAGACCGGCTCCTGCAACGCGGCGGCAAGGGCGGCCCGATGGGTCGGTCGGCTGCAGGTCACCGGAGATGTCTCCGGGACCCCGCTGGCGGGCGACAAGGGCGCAATTGCCTACGACCGGACCCGGTTGGCAGCGGGCGAGACCAACGGCATCGGCACCGAGGACCGCGACCAGTGGCGTCGGGCGACCGCCCAGGCGGCGCCCTCGCTGGCCAACCTGAACGCGTCTGTCTGTCGCGCGAGCTGATGCCTCGCCGCACCCTCACCAGCCTCGCCGCCGCGGTTCTCGTGACCGCGGCGGTGGGGTTCGCGCTGCCCGCGGCGCCGGCCGAGGCGGCGGCCTGCTCGACCGGAGCCGGCGTGACCGTGGTGGTTGACTACGAGGAGCTCGGCGGCGGGGTCCAGCAGGTCTGCGACGCCTCGGGCGGTGGCGACACCGCGACGACGCTGTTCACCAGCAACGGGTTCCCGCTGACCTACGCCCAGCGCCAACCCGGGTTCGTGTGCCGGGTGTCCGGGGTGCCGACCAGCGACCCATGCGTGAACACGTCGCCGGCCGACGCGTACTGGGGCCTGTGGTGGTCCGACGGGAAGACGGGCAGATGGGCCTACGCCAGCACCAGCGCGGGCTCGCTGCGGATCCCGGAGGGTGGGTACGTCGCGTTCGCGTGGGACGGGAAGGACGGCCAGACCCAACCAGCCGCCGCGCCCGCTGCGCATGCGTCGAACCCCACGCCGACACCCACTCAGAGCACGCCGACCCCGACTCAGAGCTCGTCGGCAGGCGGCCACCACGCGAGCAACGGCACCCCGGGCAGCAGTGGCAGCGGGGGAGTCGACCCGACCTCGCCGACCTCGACGCCGACCGCGGGCAGCAGCCCGAGCGCATCGGCGAGCGAGGACCCGAGCGGCACGCCGACGACCAGGCCGACGAGGGCACCGTCGGGCACGGCGTCCTCGACCGAGATGGCGCTGTCGTCAGAGTCCGCCTCGAGCCCCACCCCCGACGGCGCCGTCGACACGCCGCAGGGTGCGCCGGCGGATGCCGGCGACAACGGGCTGCCCCTGTGGGTCACGCCGATACTGATCGGCCTGATCTTCGTCGCGGCCGGCGCCACCGTCTGGCACCGTCGCCGGATGTCGCCACCCCGATGAGCACCCCGTGAGCGCGGCTCGACTGCCTCGCGACCTGCACCCCGTGGCCTGGTGGGTGTGGGCAGTCGGGCTGGCGGCGGCGGCTTCGCAGACGACGAACCCGCTGCTGCTCCTGTTGCTCGTCGCGGTCGCAACGGTCGTGGTGATGGCCCGCCGCTCGGACCAGCCGTGGGCCAACTCGTTTCGGCTGTACGTCTGGCTGGGGGTGGTGATCGTGGTCGTGCGGGTGCTCTTCCGGCTCGTCGTCGGCGGGCCGTACGGCGAGACCGTGCTCCTCGACCTGCCACAGGTTCCGCTCCCGGACTGGGTCGCGGGCATCACGCTGCTCGGCCCGATCACGCGCGAGTCCGTCCTGGCCGGCCTGTACGACGGCATGCGGCTCGGGACGATCGTGATCTGCATCGGCGCGGCGAACGCGCTCGCCAACCCGAAGCGGCTGCTGCGCTCGGTGCCGTCCGCCTTGTACGAGATCGGGACCGCGCTGGTGGTCGCCGTGACGGTCCTGCCCCAGTTCGCCGACAGTGTCCGGCGGGTCCGGGCTGCCCAGGGCCTGCGGGCGGGGGAGAACGGCCGGCTCGGGCGCCTGCGCCGACTGCTCGTGCCGGTCCTGGAGGACGCGCTGGAGCGTTCGCTGGCCCTGGCCGCGGGCATGGACACGCGAGGCTACGGCCGGGCCACCGGCATGACGGTGCGCCAGCGGCGTACCACCGGCGTGCTGATGCTGTTGGGGCTCTGCGGTGTGTGCGTGGGGGTGTACGCCGTCCTGGACCGGACCGCGCCTCGCTACCTCGCGCTGCCCATGCTGCTGGGCGGGGCGGTCGTCGCGGTTGCCGGGCTGGCGAGTGCGGGTCGCCGCGTGGAACGCACCCGCTACCGGCCCGACCCGTGGCGCTGGCCGGAGTTGGCCGTGGTTGCCGCCGGTCTGGTCGTCGGGGCTGTGGGCTGGTGGGTCGGCGGCCACCAGATGCTCGTCGCCTACCCCGAGCTGACCTCGTTCCCGCGGGTGTCCGCGCCGGCCCTGCTGGGTGCCTGCGCAGGGCTGGCCGCCGCGGTCTGTGCCCCCGAACCGCTGCTGCAACCGTCGGGTGTGCCGGCATGATCGAGCTGCGCGACATCACCTTCCGCTACGCCGTGGAGCCGGTCCTGGCCGACGTGGATCTCACGATCGACGACGGGGAGCTGGTGCTCGTCTCCGGTCCGACCGGCGTCGGCAAATCCACGTTGCTGGGCGTGGTGACCGGGCTGGTGCCGCGGTTCTCGGGGGGCACCCTGTCCGGGGACGTGCTCCTCGACGGCCTCAGCATCATCCGTACGCCGCCGCGCGAACGCGCCCACGTCATCGGGTACGTCGGGCAGGATCCCGCGGCCGGCTTCGTCACCGACACGGTGGAGGAGGAGCTCGCCTACGGCATGGAGCAGCTCGGCCTGCCACCCGAGACGATGCGGCGTCGGGTCGAGGAGACCCTCGACCTGCTCGGCATCGCGGACCTGCGCACCCGCGACCTCCGCACGCTCTCAGGAGGCCAGCAGCAGCGCGTGGCGATCGGCTCGGTGCTGACGATGCACCCGCGCCTGCTGGTCCTCGACGAGCCGACGTCGGCCCTCGACCCCACGGCCGCGGAGGACGTGCTGGCCACCCTCACCCGGCTCGTCAACGACCTCGGCGTCTCGGTGCTGCTCGCCGAGCACCGGCTCGAACGGGTCGTCCCCTTCGCAGACCGGATGGTGCTGATGCCCGGTGGCGGACGCGTCGTGGCCGGGGTCCCCGCCGAGCTCCTCGAGTCGTCCCCCGTGGTGCCGCCCATCGTCGAGCTCGGCCGGGCGGCCGGCTGGCACCCGCTGCCCTTGAGCGTCCGAGACGCCCGGCGCCGGGCCCGCGAGCTGGGCGACCGGCTCGGCCCCGTCCCGTCCCCGGAGCAGGCGCGTGTGCTCGAGACGGCGCTCGAGGCCCGGGCGATCACGGTCGTGCACGGGCGGACTGTCGCGGTGCGCGGCGTCGATGTCGACCTTGGCGCGGGGGGCGTGACGGGGCTGATGGGCCGCAACGGCTCCGGCAAGTCGTCGCTGCTCTGGGCCCTGCAGGGCACCGGCCGGCGCCAGTCCGGGCGCGTCACGGTCGCCAACCAGGATCCCGCGTCTCTGGATGCCGCCGGACGCCGCGCACTCGTCGGCCTGCTGCCGCAGAACGCCGCCGACCTGCTGTACCTCGAGACCGTCGCCGAGGAGTGCACGGCAGGGGGAGCCGGAACCCGCGAGATCCTCGACCGGCTGGTCCCGGGCATCCCCGACGACGTGCATCCCCGGGACCTGTCCGAGGGGCAGCGCCTGGCGCTCGCCCTGTCGCTCGTCCTCGCTTCGCGACCCGGGGTCGTCCTGCTCGACGAGCCGACGCGGGGCCTCGACTACGCGGCCAAGCGCGTCCTGGCCGGGCTGCTGCGCGACCTGGCCGACGCGGGGCACGCCGTCCTCGTCGCCACCCACGACGTGGAGTTCATCGCCCAGGCCGCCGACGACGTCATCGTGCTGGCGGACGGGGAGGTCGTCTCCTCCGGTCCGGTACGCCGCGTGGTCGCCGAGTCGCCCGCGTTCGCACCGCAGGTGACCAAGGTCCTGGGGGCACCCTGGCTGCGGGTGGACGAGGTCGTGGCCGCCCTGGAACCGGCATGACCTCCTCCCCGGCGCACGCCGTCCCGCTCTCGACGAGGTCGGCGGCGGTGCTCGCCGTGGCGTCCCTGGCCGGACTGATGATGCTGTGCTGGCCGCTGCTGCTGCGGGTGCCGGACTCCGCCCGGATCGACCCGCCCTTCCTCTTCCTGGCCCTGCTGCCGGTCGTGATCGCGGTCGTCCTCGCGGAGATCAGCGAGGGCGGCATGGACCCGCGGGTGTTGGCCATCCTCGGCGTGCTCAGCGCGATCAACGCGATCCTGCGTGGCATCTCGCCCGGCACCGCGGGCGTGGAGCTGACGTTCTTCCTGCTGATCCTGGCCGGGCGCGTCTTCGGGCCGGGGTTCGGTTTCGTGCTCGGCTGCACGTCGCTGTTCGCGTCCGCCCTGATGACGGCCGGGGTCGGCCCGTGGTTGCCGTTCCAGATGCTCGTGTCCGCCTGGGTCGGCATGGGCGCCGGACTGCTGCCCCGTCGGGCCACCGGCCGGGTCGAGATCGCGATGCTGGTCGCCTACGGCGTCGTCGCGGCGTACGCGTTCGGGCTGCTGATGAACCTGTCCGGGTGGCCGTTCATGCTGGGTATCCAGGTTCCGGGGCACGAGGGGTCGCTGTCGTACGTGCCGGGCGCGCCACTGCTGGAGAATCTCCAGCGGTTCGGCGTCTACACGCTCGTCACGTCGACCGGGAGCTGGGACACCGGACGGGCGATCACGAACACCGTCGCGCTGGTCGTGCTCGGCCCGGCCGTGCTGACCACCCTGCGCCGGGCTGCCCGCCGGGCGATCGTCACGGTCGGATGAGCAGGATCCGGTCGTCGCCCGCCTGGGGGGTGCCGCGGTTGTCGCGGTTGCTGGTCGTCAGCCACAGCATGCCGTCGGGCGCGAACGCGACCGTGCGCATCCGGCCGTACTCGCCCACGAAGAACGCCTGTGGGTTGCCGGCCGTGTCGCCGTCGACGTCGACGCGCCACAGCCGCGCGCCACGCAGCGCGGCCAGCCAGAGGTGTCCGTCGGCGTAGGCCAGGCCGGAGGGTGACGCCTCGTCGGTGGCCCAGGTGACCTGGGGGTCGATGAACCCCTGGTCGGTGCCGCCGGTGCCCTCCACCAGCGGCCAGCCGTAGTTGCCGCCTGGCTGGATCAGGTTGAGCTCGTCGAAGGTCCGGTCGCCGAACTCCGAGGCCCAGAGGCGGCCCTGGTCGTCGAAGGCGAGGCCCTGGATGTTGCGGTGGCCGTAGGACCAGATCTCCGAGCCCTTGAACGGGTTGCCGGGCGCCGGGTCGCCGTCCGTGGTGATCCGCAGGATCTTGCCGGCCAGGGTGTCGCGGTCCTGGGCGAGGTCGCCCTGACCGGTCTCGCCGGTCGACGCGTAGAGGTAGCCGTCGGGTCCGAACTCCAGCCGGCCCCCGTCGTGGATGACGCCGTTGGGAATGCCGTCGAGGATGACCGTCGGAGTGCCGAGGTGGCCGTTCTCGAGGCTGGCCTTCACGATCCGGTTGTCGGATGCGGTGCTGAGGTAGAAGTAGATCATCCGGTCGCGGGCGTAGTCGGGGGAGATGGCGACGCCGAGCAGGCCGGCCTCGCCGCCCCGGTCACCCGTCGGAACGGCAGCGCTGATCACGCCGACCTCGCGCACGTCGTACGACGGCGCCTTCAGAAGCAGCACCCGCCGGGTGTCACGCTCGGTGACGATGGCGTCGCCGTTGGCGAAGAAGTCCAGTCCCCACGGCGCCTGCAACCCGGTCGCGATGGTGTCGACGACCTGGGGGTCCCCGGGTGACTGGGTCGGCGACGTGCCCGGTGACCCGCTCGACGTCCCGGTCGTGGGATCGCTCGGTGCGGTGGTCGGGGCCGCCGGGGACGTGCCGGTGATGGTGACCGTGCTCTCGTTGCCACCCTGGGAGCAGCCTGCGAGCGTGAGCGCTCCCGTCAGGGCGAGGGCGAACGCCCGCCGGCGCACCTCAGGCCACCCGCTCCTGCTCGACGCGGGCCAGGAAGTCGAGCAGCAGCTGGTGCACACGCTCCGGCTGCTCCATCTGGATGAAGTGACTGCCGCGAAGCTCGACGTACGTCCCGTCCTGCACCTTCTCGGCCGCCGTCATCATGTGCCGCGTGCCGGACAGGATGTCGTACGTCCCGCCAACCAGCTCGACCGGCACCGTGATCCGGCTCAGCGAGACCCGACCGTGCTCGGAGGTGCGCAGCGCGAGATGGAAGTACCAGTCGACCGGAGTCTTCAGGAACTCCCCGATCGCAACCGCCGTCAGCTCGGGGTCAGGCATCGAGAACATGAAGCCGGTGTGGCTCAGCACGGCGACCGTGCGGGTGCCGACCGGCAGCCGCGACGCGATCGGGGTCAGCGCCTTGCCGGTGAGCTTCATGACCCGGGACAGGTTCACCGTGAGGGCCCGCGCGGCGAAGCGGGGGACGCGCAGTGGTCCGAGCATCGTCGAGAAGGTGTCCCCTGGGACGCCAGCGACCGCGAACAGTCCGGCGACCCGATGGGGATGCTCGACGGCCAGCTCGAACATCGTGTTGACCCCCATCGACCAGCCCATCAGGACAGCCCGGTCGATGCCGAAGTGGTCCATGACCGACAGGCCGTCCTCGACGAACTCCTCGATCCCGACCCGGTCGGGATCGCGGGGCCGCTCGGATCCACCCGTGCCCCGGTGGTTCCACGACACGACCCGCACCCCACAACCGGGCCGGAGCAGCGCCGGCCACGTCCACGGGCTGGTGCCGAGCCCGTTGCAGAGCACCACGGTGGGGCCCTCGATCAGGCCGTCGGGGTCGTTGGTCCACGCCCGCAGGCGGGTCCCGTCATCGGACAGGACGTCGTGGAACGACAGCGCGGTGGCGGTCGCGGCGCGCGCAGCGGAGATGGGCATGCCCGAATTGTGCCTGAGGCACCCTGCCCCGCGTGGGACGTGTGGCTGAGTTCACCGGGCTCACATGGGAGGGAAGAAAGTACCCGGTGAACTCAGCCGTGTGCCGCCCGCACGCCTTGTGCGACAGCGGGCAGCACGGGTGTTGCAACCGTGTCCTTGCCGAGAACGGCGAAGAACTCCTCCACGTCTTCGCGCTCGGCACGTCGTTGTGCCAGCGCGGTGGAGGCGATCATGGCGTTGCGGCGGCCCTGCTGCTGGGACTCGGCGGGCCAGGCGCGCACATAGGTGACGAAGCGTAGGGAGGATCCGAACATCTGCGACTCCGAGGGTCTGCCAGAAGGTCTGTGGACTGAAGACGCTAGGCGCGGCGGGCGACCCGGGGGTCACCGTCGTGTGACAAGTCCGTGAACTCTCCCGGGCTCAGTCGGGTTCAGTCGGGCACCGGGTCGACGATCGCGGAGCCGCTGCGGGTCGCTCCCACGCTGGCCGCCACCACGCACACCATCGCCAGCCACTGGACCCAGGTGAGGTACTCCCGGAGCACCACGATGCCGACCAGCGCTGCCGCGGCCGGCTCGAGGCTCATCAGGATGCCGAAGACCGCCGGCCGCAGGCTCCGCAGGGCCACCAGCTCGCAGCTGTAGGGGATCACCGAGCTGAGCAGCCCGACCGCGGCACCCAGTGCGACGATCCGCAGGTCGCCGAGCTCCCCGGAGTGGCGGCCCAGGGCGAGCGGCGTGAGCAGCACGGTCGCGACGACGCTGGCGATGACGAGGCCGTCGAAGCCCTGCCAGCGTCGCCCGGTCTGCGCGCTCAGCAGGATGTACGTCGCCCACGCACCGCCGGCGAGCAGCGCGAACAGCACGCCGGCCACGCTCAGGTCGGCGCGCTCGAATCCGAGCAGCAGAACGCCCAGGGCGGCCAGCCCCACCCAGAGCAGGTCCCGCGGCCTCCGTGAACCCAGGATGGCGAGCGTCAGCGGGCCGACGAACTCGACGGTGACGGCGATGCCCAGTGGAATCCGCGCGAACGCCTGGTAGATCGCCCAGTTCATCAGGCCCAGGCTGGCCCCGAAGCCGACCACCACCAGCCAGTCCTGCCGGGACCGTCCGCGCAGGGTCGGCCGGATGATCGCCACGAGGACGACCGCGCTCGTGACGAGCCGCAGCCACACGATCGTGGTCGGCTCGACCTCGTCGAAGAGGCTCTTGGCCACGCCGGCCCCGAACTGGACCGAGAGAATCCCGACCAGCACCAGCCAGATCGGCGAGACCAGCCCCTTCGGCGATGACTTTCGGGTGGTCACCGGGTCAATCTAGGAGCAGTCTTCCTACAGGTTCCTGCAGGGGTCTTCAGGCACGGTCTTCTTCATGAGATGGGAGCACGGATGAACGACGTACGCACGGTCCTGCTGGTGGGCACCCGCAAGGGCATGTGGATCGGCACCTCCGACGAGCGGCGCAACGACTGGGACTTCACCGGACCCCATTTCGACATGGAGGAGGTCTACTCCTGCATGGTCGACACACGAGGCGACCGACCGCGCCTGCTGGCCGGCGCCTCCTCGAGCTGGCTCGGGCCGCAGGTGCGTCGGTCCGACGACCTGGGAGCCACGTGGGAGGAGACACCGAACGGCGCCCCACGCTTCCCGGAGGGCTCGGATGCCAGCGTCGAGCGCATCTGGCAGCTGGTGCCCGGAGCCGAACCCGGCGTCGTGTACGCCGGTACCGAACCGGGAGCGGTCTGGCGCTCGACGGACGGCGGGGAGACCTTCGCGCTCGAGCAGGCGCTCTGGGACCACCCGCACCGGCCCCAGTGGGCCGCAGGCTTCGGCGGTCAGGCCTTCCACACGATCCTCCCGCACCCGACCGACCCGCAGTCGGTGACGGCCGCACTCTCGACCGGCGGGGTCTACCAGACCTCGGACGGCGGGGCCTCGTGGGCGCCTCGCAACTCGGGCATCCGTGCGGACTTCCTGCCCGAGGGCCAGCAGTACCCCGAGTTCGGGCAGTGCGTCCACAAGGTCACCCGGCACCCCTCGCGGCCCGACCGCCTGTACCTCCAGAACCACGGCGGCGTCTACCGCTCCGACGACCACGCGGCGACCTGGGTCTCGATCGCCGACGGGCTCCCGGCCGACTTCGGTTTCACGATCGTGGTCCACCCGCACGAACCCGACACGATCTTCGTCTTCCCGATCAACGGTGGTGAGCGGCGCTACCCGCCGAGTGCGAAGGCACGTGTCTGGCGTTCCCGGGACGCCGGCGGGAGCTGGGAGGAGCTGGGCGAGGGGCTGCCGGACGAGTTCTTCGTCGGTGTGATGCGCGACGCGATGTGCGCCGACGGCCACGAGGAGGCGGGCCTCTACTTCGGCGCCCGCAACGGCGCCGTCTGGGGCTCGTTCGACGGAGGCGCGTCGTGGCGACAGGTCGTCTCCAACCTTCCGGACGTCATGGTGGTGCGCGCCAGCGCGATCCGCACCGCCTGAGTCGTCAACGCGGCGGTACGTCCAGGACCCAGTCCACGGGTCGCCCGGGGTCCGGGTCGAAGCGGCACCAGGTGCCGGTGCGCACCGTGTCGCGCAGCAGTCGCGCAACGGCGGGGTCGTGTCGCTCGATCCGGGCGATCGCGGCCGTGATGGTCTTGCGGACGGCCATCCGCGCCCGCTCGGCCGTTCCACCCACCCGGCGATCGCGTCCGGCCAGACCGACCGCCGCGCTCAGCTCGTCCAGAATGGCCTGTCGCTCGACGGTCGCCCGCTCGAGCCGGGCGGGGTCCGACCAGGCGTCGGCCTCGTCGATCTCGGCGTCGATCTCGCCGAGCCGTCGGCGGTAGGCCCGCTTCGCGGCCTCGTCCAGCACCGCGCCGAGGTCGCTGGCCCGGACGCCTGTTCCCGGGTGGCCGCCCGCGGCGTCGGCCAGGTCGACGGCGGCGACCTCGACGCCGGGCCGTTCCAGCAGGTGTCGCAGATGGTGCAGCCCGCGCAGGTCCGGCAGCACGAACGTCGCACCCCGGCGGCCGATCGACCAGACCTCGCCGTCAAAGCTCAGGTGCACCTCGTCGGCACCGGGCGCAGGAACCGGAACAGGGCCACCTGTTCCGAGGTCCTCGCCCAGCCGGGTCGACCACCAGCTAGCCCCGAGGCGTCGATACGCCGCCTGGGCGGAGCGAGACCAACCGGGCGCGGACTCGAGGTCGAGGGCGGCCGCCAGCCGGGCGAGCACGTCGTCGACCACCCAGTGGAAGCTCACCGCGCCGGCGTTCAGGACCGAGCGGCCGGCGTACGGCTCCAGCAGCGCCAGCGCCTCGGCGGCGAGATCGAGCCGACCCGTCCCCGCCGCGACGTACCCCGCAGTCGTCAGGATGAGCAGGGTGTCGACGTCGTGGGGCACGGTCGAGAGGTCGGGCAGCTGGTCGACGAGCAACCCGGCCAGCTCCGGCTCGCCGGCATCGAGCCGGTAGACCGCGGCCTGGCCCAGGATCGACGGGATGCCCTCGGCGAGCGCGAACGCCGCGAACTCTTCCGCCTCGGCCGCCAGCCGTGGGCGGTCACCCTGCTGTCGGGCCAGCTCGGCGTCCAGCGAGTGCAGGACCGCGGGTACGTCGGCCTCCGCCAGCCCGGCCGCGATCAGGCCCAGGCGGTCCCGGAGCTCCGTGGCCGCGACCAGGTCGCCGACGACCTGGGCGTGCATGGCGCGGCGGGAGAGCGCGAAGAACGTCACCCGCGCCGAGCCGGTCTCCTCGGCCAGCAGGTCGAGCGCGCGGAGCTGTCGTTGCACGGCCAGGACGTCGAGACACTCCCAGGCGGTGGTCAGCCGCCAGAGGTGGGCGGTCATGCGCAGCTCGGGATCGGCCAGGTGGCCGCTGACCTCCTCGAGGCGCGCCGCGAGCCGGATCCGCTCCGCGAAGTCATCGGGACCCCAGCAGGTCAGCAGGGCGGCGTCCAGTGCGTCGGCACTGATGGCCGGGTCGTCGACGAGGGCGGCCAGGTCCTGAGCCTCCGCAGCGAAGTCGGCCGCCCGAGCGGCCTCGCCGCCGTACGTCCAGGCCCGGGTCAGCCCGACCAGCAGCCTGGCCCTGGTGCGCTGGTCGGTGGCCGAGAGATAGGCCTCGTGGAGGTACGCCGGCACCTGGCCGGGATGGACGCCGAAGCCGAGGCTGGACGGCAGGGCCAGGGCCGCCTCGGCCATGGCCTCGTTGTCGTCGGCGGACCTCGCCGCACGGAACGCCTCGACCAGCGTCGCGCGCATCGTGTCGAGGTCACCCGCCGCCCTAGCGACCTCGGCACGGGCGATCAGGATCGAGGCGTCGGAGCTCGCCATGAGCGCATCGTAGGACGGCGGGTGGTCGGTCACGGCCGGATCAGGGTGACGGCCTCTGCGTGGCTGGCCACGGTCGCCTCGTCCCAGTCGCCGGTGCAGTAGACCGAGATCTGGGTGATGGTGCCGTCGGCGACGTCGCAGCGCATGAGCTCACGGCAGTACCACCGCTGGCCCCGGTCCTCCCACTCCTCCTCGACCTCGAGCAGGAAGCCGCTCTCCGTTGCGTCCAACCGGGTGCGTGGCACCCGGCCTTCACTGGGGTGGCCCTGTTGCCGCAGCCGGACCGAGTCGGCGCGTCCGGCGGCCTGCAGCCGCCACAGGGGCATGGTGAAGTCGGTGAACACATCGTCGGAGAAGAGCCCCGGGGGTGCCTCGTTGGTCTCCAGGAAGCGGACCAGCTTGGCCGCGAGTCCCTCGATGGTGGTGCGGGTCAGCTCGGACGTGTCGACGGTCGTCATGGATCCTCCAGATGAGTGGTGGGGCGTTGGTGCCCACACACTCCTGGCGTGACCTCCGAGGTCACATCGTGACCTCGACCGGGCGGGCCCGTCGCCCCCGGATTAGGCTCCACGCATGAGCGAGCAGGACCAGCAGATCGACATCAAGCCCCGTTCCCGCGACGTCACCGACGGTCTCGAGAAGGCCGCCGCGCGCGGGATGCTGCGCGCCGTCGGGATGGGCGACGAGGACTGGGTGAAGCCGCAGATCGGTGTGGCGTCCTCGTGGAACGAGATCACGCCGTGCAACCTGTCGCTCGACCGGCTCGCGAAGGCGGTGAAGAACGGCGTGCACGCAGCGGGTGGCTACCCGCTCGAGTTCGCCACCATCTCGGTGTCGGACGGCAGCTCGATGGGCCACGAGGGCATGCACTTCTCGCTGGTGTCCCGCGAGGTCATCGCCGACTCGGTCGAGACCGTGATGATGGCCGAGCGGCTCGACGGCTCGGTGCTCCTGGCGGGTTGTGACAAGTCGCTGCCGGGCATGTTGATGGCCGCTGCTCGGCTCGACCTGGCGTCGGTGTTCCTGTACGCCGGTTCGATCATGCCGGGCCAGGTCGACGGTCACGACGTCACGATCATCGACGCGTTCGAGGCGGTCGGTGCCTGCCTGGCGGGCAAGATCACCCGCGCCGAGGTCGACCGCATCGAGCGCGCGATCTGTCCCGGCGAGGGTGCGTGCGGTGGCATGTACACCGCCAACACGATGGCCGCCGTCGGCGAGGCCCTCGGCATGTCACTGCCCGGCTCGGCGGCGCCGCCCGCGGTCGACCGGCGACGCGACGGGTTCGCACACCGGTCCGGAGAAGCCGTCGTCGGCATGCTCCGCAAGGGCATCACGGCCCGGCAGGTCATGACGATCGAGGCCTTCGAGAACGCCATCGCTGTGGTGATGGCGCTCGGTGGCTCGACCAACGCCGTGCTCCACCTGCTGGCCATCGCCCGCGAGGCCGAGGTCGACCTCACGCTCGACGACTTCAACCGAATCGGCGACAAGGTTCCGCACCTCGGCGACCTCAAGCCGTTCGGCAAGTACGTCATGAACGACGTCGACAAGGTCGGCGGGATCCCCATGGTCATGAAGGCCCTGCTGGACGCCGGCCTGATGCACGGCGACTGCCTGACGGTGACCGGCAAGACCATGGCCGAGAACCTCGACGAGATCGCACCGCCCGCCCTGGACGACGACGTGATCCGAAGCCTGGACCGGCCGATCCACAAGTCCGGTGGGCTCACCATCCTCAAGGGGTCGTTGGCTCCCGAGGGCGCTGTCGTGAAGTCGGCGGGCTTCGACGAGTCCGTCTTCACCGGCACGGCCCGGGTCTTCGACGGCGAGCGCGCGGCCATGGATGCCCTGACCGCCGGCCAGATCAAGGCCCAGGACGTGGTCGTCATCCGCTATGAGGGCCCCAAGGGTGGACCCGGCATGCGCGAGATGCTCGCGATCACCGGTGCCATCAAGGGCGCCGGTCTCGGCAAGGACGTGCTGCTGCTGACCGACGGCCGCTTCTCGGGCGGCACGACCGGCCTGTGCGTCGGGCACGTCGCTCCCGAGGCTGCTGACGGTGGCCCGATCGCGTTCGTCCGCGACGGGGACCCGATCACGCTGGACGTCCTCAACCGCACGCTCGAGGTCGAGATCGACGACCTCGAGGCACGCAAGGTCGGCTGGGAGCCGCTGCCGCCGAAGTACACGCGTGGTGTCCTCGGCAAGTACGCCAAGGTCGTGCAGTCGGCCGCACACGGCGCGGTGACCAGCTGACACATCCCGACGCATGGAGAGTGGCCCGGTGACTGACGAGAACAGGCCGGACCAGCGGGGTCCGATCCTGTTCCTGATCCTGCTCATGATGCTCGCCCTGCTCACGGTCGCCTGGGGTGTCGGCCACCCGCAGGCCTTTGCCGACTCCGCCACACCGCCGCGCGGCGGCATCGACCCGGCTTCGTCGGGTGTGAGCCCCGGCCGACCCTCGACGACCCCCACCGACCCGGCCCAGGACGACAGCCCGCCGCCGACCGGACCGACAACTTCGCCGGCAGCTCCCGGGGACCCGGCGACGCTGCCCAGCGGCAGCCGCCGCGTCTTCGGGGGCCACCGGTTCCTGGTGGCCTACTACGGCACCGCCGAGACCGGGGCGCTCGGTGTCCTCGGGGAGACGCGGCCCGACGAGATGCAGCGGCGCGTGCACCGGGCGGCCGCGCCCTTCAAGCGCCCGGGGCAGCCGGTGCAGGTGGTCTACGAGCTCATCGTCACCATCGCGGACCGCTCTGCCGGTCCGGACGGCGACTACAGCCACGACATCGACCGGCGATCGGTCGCGAGGTACATCCGGGCGGCGCACCGGCACGGAGCCCTCCTGCTCCTGGACCTCCAACCGGGACGCTCGGACTTCCTGGCCGTGGCCAAGCGCTGGGCCTGGGCCCTGAAGGACCCGTGGGTCGGTCTTGCCCTCGACCCGGAGTGGCGATTGGGCCCGCACCTGGCCCCGGCGCAGGTGGTCGGGCACGTCCGGGCGACGGAGGTCAACCGCACCTCGTCCTGGCTCGCCGCGGTGACGAGGCGGCTCCACCTGCCGGAGAAGCTGTTCGTGCTGCACCAGTTCCGTACGACGATGATCGAGGACATCGCCCGCGTCCGGGCCCGTCGGGGGCTCGCGATGGTCCAGCACGTCGACGGGTTCGGTACCCGGGGCGAGAAGATGGCGACGTACCACGCGGTGCAGAGAGCCGGTCAGTTCACGATGGGCCTGAAGATCTTCTACGACGAGGACCGTGATCGGATGGGTCCGGCGTTCGTGCACGCGATCCGTCCACGGGTGCGGTTCGTGAGCTACCAGTGAACGCCGCTCTGGACGCGGCCGACCCGCTCGCGGCCTACCGGGACCGCTTCGTCGCCGCGGAGTCGCCGCTGGTCTACTTCGACGGCAACTCGCTCGGCCGGCCGCTGAAGGTCACCGGCCCGCGACTGGCCGAGTTCGTCGAAGCCGAGTGGGGCGGGCGGCTGATCCGCGGCTGGGACGAGAGCTGGTTCGAGCTGCCCAGCACGATCGGCGACGACCTCGGCCGGATCGTCCTGGGCGCGGCCCCGGGACAGACGATCATCGGCGACTCGACCACGGTGCTGCTCTACAAGTCGATGCGGGCCGCGGTGGCGGCACGACCCGGCCGGACCGAGATCGTCATCGACCGCGACAACTTCCCGACCGACCGCTACGTCGCGCAGGGCGTCGCCGAGGAGTGCGGCCTGACCCTGCGCTGGATCGACGTCGACCTGACGGCGGGGGTGACGGCCGATCTCGTGGAGGCGGCCGTCGGACCGGCCACCGCCCTGGTCGTGCTGAGCCAGGTCGCCTACCGCTCGGCGTGGCTGAGCGACCTGCCGGAGCTCACCCGGATCGTGCACGACGCCGGTGCCCTGGTGCTGTGGGACCTCTGCCACTCGGCCGGCTCCGTGCCGGTACAGCTGGACGCGGCCGACGTGGACATCGCGGTGGGCTGCACGTACAAGTACCTCAACGGTGGCCCCGGCTCACCGGCGTTCGTCTACGTCGCCGAGCGCCTCCTCGACAAGCTGTTCCAGCCGATCCGTGGCTGGATCGGCGCCGACGACCCGTTCCTGATGGGGCCCACCTACGTGCCCGCCACCGGGATCCGGCGGATGCTCTCGGGGACTCCGCCGATCATCGGCATGCTGGCCCTGCAGGACATGCTCGGGCTCATCGACGAGGTCGGCGTCGACGCCGTGCGCGCCAAGTCGCTCGCGCTGACGTCGTACGCCGTCGAGGTGGCCGACGAGCTGCTCGGTCCCGCAGGGGTCGTGCTGGCCTCCCCACGCGATCCCGCCCTGCGCGGCGGGCACGTGACCTTCAACCACCCGCTGATGCGGGAGGTCACCGCGGCGTTGTGGGAGCGCGACGTGATTCCCGACTACCGCGACCCACACGGGTTGCGGATCGGGCTCTCGCCGCTCTCGACGTCGTTCGGGGAGGTCGAGCGCGGGCTGGAGACTGTCCTCTCGGTGCTGACCGACGCGAGCGGGACCGGGTGAGCCGTGGCTCACCCACCGCCGCCCGTCAGTCGTCGGGCGTCGGATGCAGGCGGCGGTCGAGATCCGCGGCACCCGCGAACAGCGCGAGGAACAGGACGGTGATGCCCACGCAGGCCGCGACCACGCCCGCCCAGCTGTGCTCGTCCGGATCGAGGAACGGGTACGGATACCAGCCGGTCACGCCGCCCACCACCAGCGTCCAGGCCAGCCACGCGAACGGCCAGACCAGGGCCCGGCCGACGTCTCGCCAGTCGATGCGCGGACGTGGCCCGAACACCAGCCAGCCGATCACGGCCAGCACGGGGACGACCATGTGCAACAGCTTGTCCGCGACCCAATCGGCGCCGTCGAGGTCGAGCAACGGCCGCAGCAGGACGAAGTGGACCAGCCCCGTCACGGTGATGCCGGCGACGCCAGCAAGCCGCACCACGCGCCAGGCGCGGCCGTCCTGCCGAGGGTTCCGGACGAGCGTGATCGCCGCGAAGAGCACCAGCAGGTTGGCCTGGATCGTGAAGTAGGAGACGAGCCGGCCGAGCCGCAGGCCCAGGCTCGGCGGGTCGTGCTCGGCCAGCACCGCCGACCCCTCGATGACCAAGACCGTCTGGAGGACCACCGCAACCGCGACGACGAGGGCTGTCAGCAAGTGCCACTGACGGGCCCGGTTGATCACGGTCGTGAGACTAGGGCCTGACCGTCCTAGAGTCGCCGACGTGCCCACCACCAACGCCTACGGCCAGCAGGTTGGCGACGAGGTGCCCGGATGGGTTCCCCGTTGTCCACCGGTTGCGGTTCTCCTGCCGGGCCGCTACGTCCAGGTCGAACCGTTGTCCATCGCGCACGCGCAGGCTCTGTACGACTCCCTCTGCGGTCCCGACGACCCGCCGCTGTGGACGTATCGGCCAACAGATCCCCCCGAGGACCCCGACGCCATGGGCACGCTCATCGAAGCGATCCTGGCCGCTCCCGACCTGGTGACATTCGCGCTCGTTCCGGTCGATGGCTCGGCGGCCGGGCTGGCGTCGTACACACGGATCGACCCGGCGTACGGCCAGGCAGAGGTGGCCGGCGTGCTGTATGCGCGGTCGTTGCAGCGCACCCGCGCGGCCACCGAGGTCATCCGGTTGATGGCGGGCCACGTCTTCGACGACCTGGGCTACCGCCGCTTCGAGTGGAAGTGCGACAGCCTGAACGAGGCGTCCCGACGGGCGGCGGTGCGGCTGGGATTCTGCTACGAAGGCAGGTTCCGCAACCACATGGTGACCAAGGGTCTCAACCGGGACACCGACTGGTTCTCGATCACCGACGCTGAATGGCCGGACGTCAGGACGGCGTACGACCGCTGGCTCGATCTCGACAACTTCGACGCCGATGGTCGTCAGCGCACCGCTCTCAGCGACCTCACGAAGTCGCTCGGCGGGCGCCGCGACGGCTAGCACTCAGGGGAGCTGGGACTGCCAGTCGGCCGGCAACCGGTGTGCGGGACCCGGCACACCCTGCTCGGCTGGGTGCGAGTCCGGTGGCGCCAGCGGCTCGCCTTCCACCACCTGGTCTGTCCGGTAGTCCCAGAACCAGTCCTCGCCGGGCTCGAAGCTGGCGATGACCGGGTGGCCGGTCGCGTTGAAGTGGGCCGTCGCGTGCCGCGCGGGTGACGAGTCGCAGCACCCCACATGACCGCACTGTGCGCAGCGGGGCAGGTGCACCCACCAGCCCCCGACCGCGTCACACTCCACACATCCGGGTCCGCTCGGTGGCACCGACGGATCGATTTCCGCAGGAGTTCCCATGGGGACTGACGCTAGCGCGTCAGTCCGCGCCCAGGCCCGCTTCCCGGGCCCTGATCATCGCGGTGGCCCGGTCCGGCACCGCCATCTTGGTGAGCACGTTCGACACATGGTTGCGGACGGTCTTGGGGCTCAGCACCATCCGGCGGGCGATCGTGCTGTTGTCGTAGCCGCGCGCCAGCAGGTCCAGCACCTCCCGCTCCCGGTCGGAGAGCTCGGGGAACGGCATGCGTACGGCGGTGCGGCCGGAGGTCAGCGTGGCCATCGCCCGGGCCGCGACCTGCGGGCCGAGGATCGCCTCGCCGTCGGCGACCGCGCGGATGCCGCGCTCCACCTGTTCCGGCGAGGAGCTCTTGAGCAGGTAGCCGCGCGCGCCGGCGCGCATCGCCGCCACCACCGACTCGTCGTCCTCGTCCATCGTGATCACCAGCACCGCGAGCCCGGGGAGCTTGCGGACGAGGTCCCGGGTGGTCTCGATCCCGGAGTCGTCACCGAGGTGGAGGTCCATCAGCACGACGTCGACGGCGCCGTCGATCCTCTCGAACGCCTCCGCGGCCGAGGCGGCCTGGCTCACGACCTCGATGCCGGGCAACGACCCGAGGAGGCCGACCATGCCGAGCCGGAAGACGGGGTGATCGTCGACGACCGAGACCCGGATCGCTTCAGGCACGGGTCACCCTCCTCGGGAGAACCGCTCGCACCACCGTGCCGCCACCGCGGCGGGCGGAGATCTCGAGCGTGCCCTCCTGCTCGGCGGCGCGCTCGCGCATCGTGGTCGTGCCGACGCCGCCCACTGCGTCTTCGGTGACCCCGACGCCGTCGTCGGCGACCGTGAGCACGATGAGGTCGGCGGCGGCGCGGGCGCTGATCCAACAGGTGTCTGCCCCGGCGTGCCGGACGGCGTTGGTGGTCGCCTCGCTGACGATGCCGTACGCCGCCGCGGCCAGCCGCGGGTCCAGGTCGCCGAAGCCGTCGGTATCGACTCGCACCACCAGGTCCGTGACGTCGTACCGGAGCGCGAGCTCCTCGAGCGCGGCCCCCAGGCCGAGCTCGTCGAGCACCGGTGGGAGCAGGTGGTGGGAGAGGCTGCGGACGCCCGCCACGGCGGCGTCGAGGTCGCCCTGCAGGTGGGCCAGCAGTGCCTGGGCCTCCTCGGGGTCGGTGTCCAGCAGGTTGCGAGCACCTTGGAGCCCCAGGCGGATGCCGGCGAGCGACGGCCCGAGGCCGTCGTGGATCTCGCGGCGGATCACGCGACGCTCTTCCAGCCGCACCCTCGACAGCCGCTCGCGCATCTCGTCGACGTCAGCGGCGGCGCGGGCGACCGCGACGGCCGCCCCGACCACCGAGGACAGGTCGCGGAGCGTGTCGACGTCACGCGCGGACAGTGACTCCCCGGGCAGTGCGGACACCGCCAGGGTCCCGACGTCCTGGCCGCGGTGCGCCAGCGGGATGCTGACCGGCTCCGCGGAGGAAGAACCCCACCGGACGGGCTGGAGCGCGGGGCATTCGACCGTCACCGACTCCAGGCGCATGGACCGGCCGATGTCCTCGGCGAGCCCCGCGAGCAGCTCCTCGACGGTCGAGCTGTCGACCAGCTGGGAGCCCAGGCGCCGGACGACGCGACCGCGATCTGCCGAGTCACCGTAGACCAGATGATGGACCCGACGCTGGAGCAGCAGTCGGGCCGGCTGCACGGCGACCGCTACCGCTGCGGCGCTGGCCAGCTGGGGCACGCCGTCGCCGGGAAGGAAACGGTGCACGACGATCGTGACGAGGAGGTAGAGCCCGACCAGGCCCGTCGTGAGCAGGCCGGCGAGCACGGCCCGGCTCACGGCCAGGCCCAATCCCCACATGCGGTTGCGGAGCACGACCACCAGCACCGCCGCCGGGAACACGGCCTGCGAAGCGAGGTGCAGCACGGGCGTGGTCCAGAACGGGACGCCGCCGTAGGGCAGCAGCACCGGGATGAACGAAAGCGCCAGGATCGACGTACCCAGCGCCAGCCAACCCAACCCGTTGCGCTCGTCCTCGGGCCCGAAGCGGCGACGGAGCTCCACCACCAGCGCCGCGGCCAGCCCGACGAAGACCGAGGCGGTGACGTACTGGGTGAAGTAGAGGTCGGTCCTGCTGAACGTGGCGACGGTGATCGCCAGGGTGAGCAGGACGCCCACGGCCAGCCCCCAGCGTTCGAGGCGGAGCGGGTGGTTGCGCACCAGCCACGGCACCACGAGGAACAGGGCGAAGGTGCCGGGAACCCAGCCCTGGCTCTGCAGGTCGGAGATCCAACCGACGGGCGGGAGACCGCCCGGTTGCGGCGCCCACACCCCGAAGGCGAAGCCGAACGCCGACAGGCCGCCGCCGATCGAGGCCAGTGCCAACAGCCACGGGACCGGGTGCGCCCGGCGGCTGAGGGTGACGTAGGCGACGGTGCCGTACACGCAGCAGACGGTCAGGTCGACGAGGAGGAACCAGAAGTTCTGGTCGACCGTCGGCTGTCCGGCCGCCAATGCGACGACGGTGGCGGCGGCCAGCCCCCATGCCGTCACCGCGATGGCCGTGGCCGCACCGCGGTGACCCGTGCCGGGGCGCGCGATCGCGGGCTCCCCGCCCTCGGTTCGCAGGGGGAGCCGGCCGGGGACTGCCTCCGCACTCATGATGGCGGACACGCTAGACGGCACGACGTTGGCGTCGGGCCCGATTTCCCGAAGTCCCGACGCGCTCAGTCGCTGCCCAGGGCGGTCCGGTCACCGAACGCGAACCCGAGGCCCAGGACCATGACCAGGACCGGGCCCGTGAAGCCGGCCATGTATTCCAGCGGGGACATCCCGAACAGCAGCGTGATGCCACCCAGGACGGCCGCGACCCAGCCGATCCAGCGGGGGGCGGCGGCATGCCGCAGGGCGGCCACGGCGACCGCGACTCCGGTCACGCCGGCCCCCACCCACAGCCACGGGATGGTGCCGACCCAGTGGCCGACGACGGCGGCGAACTCCGGGTCGAGGGTGTCGTCGTCAGCGGTCACGCCGAACACGATCTCGGTGCTGAAGCCGGCACCCATCAGTCCGGCGACCGACACCAGCACGAGCCCGAAGGCCGCCACGTCGGGCAGCAGGCTGCCGACCGGTCCCTGGGCGTGGAGGCGTCGGCGTAGCCCGGCCGCGAAGACGAGCATCAGGACGGTCGCGGCCATCAGGGTCGTGTGGAGGACGAGGAGCTGGGGCACGAAGTCGCCCAGCCGGTCGGCGATCCGCTGCGCGTCGCCGGCCGACTTCTCGTCGTACACCGCGTCGATCTGGAGGGACGCCTGGACGGCCACGATCCCGGCGAGGCCGGCTGCCGCGCCGCTGTAGGACCACAGTCGGCTGGCTGGCGCCCCGGTCCGGTCGGAACGGACGGGGCTGGGGTTCTCGGTCGCGGTTGGCACGCTGTTCTTCTCCTTGGATCGTTGGGGTACGACGGACAGTGGGGCACCCGGCGTCCCGGGTGTCAGGGCGTCGTGTCCCGTCCTGCCGGGCCGTTCGCGCGGTCCGGGCCTGTGGCAAGGTGAAGCCGTGGACCAACGCGTCAGCTTCGTGACCCTGGCCGTGCGTGATCTCGACGCCAGCCGAGCGTTCTACGTCGACGGACTCGGGTGGACGGCCGCGCTCGACGTTCCGGATGAGGTGCTGATGATTCAGGTGGGGGAGCACGTCGTGCTCTCACTGTGGGTCGCGAACGAGTTCGAGGCGGAGGTGGGCCCGATCAACCGTGGGGCCGGTGTCGCCCCGATCGCACTCGCCCACAACGTGGCCACCGAGGCCGAGGTCGACGAGGTGCTGGCGTTGGTCCGCTCGCTGGGGGCCGACCCGGTGCACGACGCCGTACGTCGTGACTGGGGCGGCTACACCGGCTACTTCGCAGACCCGGACGGCTTCCGCTGGGAGGTCGCCACCAACCCCGGACCGATCGGACAGGCGGTGCTGCCATGAGTGACAAACCCCAGAAGCTGAGCCCGCAGGACGTGGAGGCCGAGGACCTCGCCGACTGGCGGATCCTGTTCTCCACCCTGCACGCCCGGTTTCGCACCGGTGACTTCGCCACCGGCCTTCGCCTGGTGAACCGGATCGGAGAGGAGGCCGAGTCGATGAACCATCACCCCGACCTGGACCTGTCCTACCCGCTCCTCAACGTGCGACTCATGAGTCACGACGCGGGCGGCGTCACCGATCGAGACATCACGCTGGCTCGCAAGATCACTCAGTTCGCCGCCGACCTCGGCGTCACGGCCGACCCCGCCGCCGTGTCCGTGCTCGAGCTCGCTCTCGACACCTGGGACCACACCGCGATCAAGCCGTTCTGGAAAGCCGTGCTCGCGATGTCGGACTCCAGCGCCTACGACGAGGAGATCGTCGATCCCGGTGGCGCACTTCCCACGCTCTGGTTCCAGAAGACCGACGAGCACGACGAGCCGCGGCAGCGGTTCCACCTCGACATCCGGGTCCCGCCGGAGGTGGCCGAGGACCGGATCGCCGCAGCGCTCGCGGCCGGTGGCACGCTCGTCAGCGAGGAGCACGCGCCGACGTTCACGGTGCTCGCGGACGCACAGGGCAACAAGGTCTGCGTGTGCACGTGCGTCGGGCGCTCGGGCTGACGGCCTCGGGTTGAGGAGGTCGCGCAGCGACCGTCTCGAAACCAGATACTGGGACCGACGTCCCGCATGCTGGGACACCATGCGAAACTGGCTGCCGCCACGAGGCACCGGCGGCTACCGTGTCCGCATGCGCCAGGACCTTCTTGTACGCACGCGACGCGCCCGCTGACACCGTCAGTCGACGCGTCACCCCTCGTTGCCCAACGGCCGAGGGGTTTTTTGTTGCCACGGAGTCGGACGAACGAGATAGGGAAGCAGCAGGGATGAGCGAGCAGATCACAGGCGCACAGAGCCTGATCAAGTCGCTGGAAGCGGCGGGTGCCGAGAACATCTTCGGCATCCCGGGAGGCGCGATCCTCCCGGCGTACGACCCCCTCATGGACTCCAAGATCCGGCACATCCTGGTACGCCACGAGCAGGGGGCTGGCCACGCCGCCCAGGGCTACGCGGCGGCGACCGGCAAGGTCGGCGTCTGCATGGCCACGTCGGGTCCGGGTGCGACCAACCTGGTGACCCCGCTGGCCGACGCCCACATGGACTCCGTCCCGATGGTGGCCGTGACCGGTCAGGTGCCTGCGGGTGCGATCGGCACCGACGCGTTCCAGGAGGCCGACATCCGCGGCATCACCATGCCGATCACCAAGCACAACTTCCTGGTCACCAACCCGGCCGACATCCCGCGCACCGTCGCGGAGGCGTTCTACATCGCCTCGACCGGGCGCCCCGGCCCGGTGCTCGTCGACGTCGCCAAGTCCGCGCTGCAGGCGATGACGACGTTCGACTGGCCGACCGAGCTGAACCTGCCCGGTTATCGCCCCGTCACGCGTCCGCACGCCAAGCAGATCCGCGAGGCCGCCCGGCTGATCCTCGAGTCGCGTCGGCCGGTGCTGTACGTCGGCGGTGGCACCATCCGCGCCGCGGCCTCGCGTGAGCTGAGGGTGCTTGCGGAGGCCACCGGCATCCCCGTCGTCACGACGCTGATGGCGCGCGGTGCGTTTCCCGACAGCCACCCGCAGCACCTGGGCATGCCCGGCATGCACGGCACCGTGGCCGCGGTCGCAGGCCTGCAGCGCAGTGACCTGATCATCAGCCTGGGCGCGCGCTTCGACGACCGCGTCACCGGCAATCTCGACTCGTTCGCGCCCGGCGCGAAGGTGATCCATGCCGACATCGACCCGGCCGAGATCGGCAAGAACCGCTTCACCGACGTGCCGATCGTGGGGGACTGCCGCGAGGTCATCAGCGACCTGGTCGTGGCGCTGCAGGCCGAGGCAGATGCCGGCAACCGCGGCGACTACGAGGCCTGGGTGGAGTTCCTGAGCGGCGTCAAGAAGAAGTACGCCCTGGGCTACGAGACCCCCGGTGACGGCTCGCTGTCCCCGCAGTACGTCATCGAGCGGCTCGGCGCCATCTCCGGGCCCGACACGATCTTCACGTCGGGCGTGGGCCAGCACCAGATGTGGGCGGCGCAGTTCATCGGCTACGAGCACCCCAACAAGTGGATCAACTCCGGCGGTCTCGGCACCATGGGCTTCTCGGTCCCGGCCGCCATGGGTGCGAAGGTCGGCTGCCCCGATCAGACCGTCTGGTCGATCGACGGCGACGGCTGCTTCCAGATGACCAACCAGGAGCTCGCGACCTGCGCGATCAACGACATCCCGATCAAGGTCGCGATCATCAACAACGAGTCGCTCGGCATGGTCCGGCAGTGGCAGACGCTGTTCTACAACGAGCGCTACTCCAACACCGACCTGCACACGGGTCCCGAACGTCGGATCCCCGACTTCGTCAAGCTCGCCGAGGCCTATGGCTGCGTGGGTCTCGCGTGCGAGAGCCCCGAGGACGTCGACACGACGATCAACAAGGCGATGGAGATCAACGACGTGCCCGTCGTCGTCGACTTCCGGGTCCACCGCGACGCCATGGTCTGGCCGATGGTCGCCGCCGGCACCAGCAACGACGACATCAAGTACGCGCGCGACCTCGCGCCCCAGTTCGAAGAGGACGAATTGTGAGCCCCTCGCCGGTCCAAGAGGGCGTGCAGCGTCCTTCTCGCGACCCGGTGAGTCGAGAGGAGACCCGATGAGCAAGCACACCCTGAGCGTCCTGGTGGAGAACAAGCCCGGCGTCCTGGCTCGGATTGCCGGCCTCTTCAGCCGTCGCGGGTTCAACATCGACTCCCTCGCCGTCGGGCCGACCGAGCACGACGAGGTCTCCCGGATGACGATCGTCGTCAACGTCGAGGACTCACCCCTCGAGCAGGTGACCAAGCAGCTCAACAAGCTCGTGGAGGTCATCAAGATCGTCGAGCTCGACCCGGCTGCCTCAGTTGCCCGCGAGCTGCTGATGATCAAGGTGGCCGCCACCGCCGAGACGCGGGGGCATGTGCTCGAGTGCGTGCAGCTGTTCCGGGCCAAGGTCATCGACGTGTCCACTGATGCGGTGACGATCCAGGTCACCGGCAACGCCGCCAAGCTGGCCGACTTCCGGCGGGTGCTCGAGCCCTTCGGGATCCGCGAGCTCGTCCAGTCCGGCATGGTCGCCATCGGCCGTGGCTCCCGCTCGATCTCCGAGCGCAACCTGCGCCCGGTCGCCGTACCCGCCCCACCTGCCGCCGTCGGCTGACCAGCCGGCGGCTCATGACGTTCCCAACAGAAACCACCAGAAGGAGAAGCCTCCGTGGCTGAGATGTTCTACGACGACGACGCCGACCTGTCCCTGATCCAGGGCAAGAACGTGGCGGTCCTGGGCTACGGCAGCCAGGGCCACGCACACTCGCTGTCCCTGCGCGACTCGGGTGTCGACGTCCGGATCGGCCTGCCCGAGGGCTCGAAGTCCCGCGCCAAGGCCGAGGCCGAGGGCCTGCGTGTCCTCACTCCGGCCGAGGCGGTGCAGGAAGCCGACGTCATCGTCATCCTGGCGCCCGACCACAAGCAGCGCGAGCTCTACAAGAACGACGTCGAGCCGCATCTGGCCGAGGGCGACACCTTGGTCTTCGGGCACGGCTTCAACATCCGCTTCGGCTACATCACCCCGCCCGAGGGTGTCGACGTGTTCATGGTCGCCCCGAAGGGTCCCGGACACCTGGTCCGTCGCGAGTTCGTCGACGGCCGCGGCGTTCCCGTGCTGGTAGCGGTGGAGAAGGACGCCTCCGGGAACACCTGGCCGCTCGCGCTGTCCTACGCGAAGGCGATCGGTGGCCTGCGCGCCGGCGGCATCAGGACCACGTTCACCGAGGAGACCGAGACCGACCTGTTCGGCGAGCAGGCCGTGCTCTGTGGCGGCGCCTCGCAGCTGG
>JAOPXM010000170.1 GCA_025965125.1 Nocardioides sp. | reverse complement strand
TGGGCGGCACCCGGCTCACCATCCACCCCATCCTCGACCTCAACCGCACCGACGCCGTCGATGAGTACAAGCCACCCGCCTGGATGGACGACCAAGTCCGGCTCCGGGACCGGCATTGTGTGTTCCCGTGGTGCGAGCGCGACTCCAGGTCCTGCGACCTCGACCACATCGACCCCTACGACCCCGGCACCGGTGACGACCCCGGACCACCGGGCCAAACCAGACCCGAGAACCTCGCCCCCCTCTGCAGGCGACACCACCGCACCAAAACCGCCGGTAGGTGGCGATACGTCCGCAACCGCGACGGCACCTACACCTGGACCTCACCCCACCGACACCGCTACCAAGTCACCGAGACCGGGACCATCGAGATCTCCTGACACGCCCCAGCGAGCCAGCAGGCCTAGACGCGTGCTCGCACGCTCCACGCCGACGCGGCCACCGAGAATGGTGCCGGAGGAAGCATCCGCTCGCACTCGGCCTTGAGCGCCGCACGACCAGCGTCGTCCAGTCCCGCGACATGAGCACCCGCAGGTCCGACGCCCAACGTGTACGGCTCCCACCAGTCCTCGAAGGTCTCGAACCCCACGTCGACGGTGAGCAGGCCCGGCTCGATCTCCCGCAGACCAGCGGCCTCGCACAGCTCCGCGAGATGGCCCTCCCGGGTGCCCGGACGCTCAGCCTCACCGGGCGCATCGGGATCGGTTGCGTGCACAGCCAGCCAGAACGTCGAGAGCGGGCCCCCGTTTCCCCCGTGGTCCCAGACACAGGCCGCAACCACGCCGTCCGGCCGCGTCACCCGCGCCATCTCGGCCAGGCCGGCGACGGGATCGGCCATGAAGTGCACGACGAGCTGCGCGAGCGCGCCGTCGAACTCGTCGTCGGCAAAGGGTAGGTGTTCGGCAACGCCCGATCGGACGTCGATCCCGGGGAGTCTGGCCGCGGTCGCCGCGACGAAGGACTCCGACGGATCGATCGCAGCCACGGCTGAGATGCCCAGCCGATCCACGAGCCGGGAGGTGAGGGCTCCTGGACCGCAGCCGACATCGAGGGCGCGCTGGCCGGGCCGCATCCCGGCCAGCTCCACGAACTGTTCGCCCAGGGGTTCGGAGAACTGGCCCATGAACCGGGCATAGGCGTCGGCGCTGACGTTGAAGCTCACCGCCCGATCGTACGACCGCGTGGCGCGCCGCTCAGCTCGGCTCGGCGAACCCCGGCAGGTGCTCGGTGAGGATCTGCCGGAACGCCACCTCGGCCTGCAGCTGGCTCAGGACGCCGATGGCGCCCAGCCAGGTGCGGTGGATGAGGAGGTACGACGGGGGCAGGTTGAGCTTCAGCGCGATCGTGTACGACGGGTCGCGCGGGTTGTTGACCCGCTGGAACTGCCCCTGCATCCACTCGCGCGAGAACCTGAACCGCTCGACCCGGGTCGGCTCGACGAACGGGGACAGGTAGTCCAGCAGCAGGGCCGGGTCGATCTTGACGTTGGGCTTGACGAACTTCTCGTTGCGGAGCCCCTCGAGGAGCTGCGCGTCGTCCTTGATCTCGGCGATCCGGATCAACGAGCCCATCGCGGTGGGGAGCCTGCCCTCGGGCAGCCTGGCGACGGCACCGAAGTCGAGCACGCCCATCCGGCCGGGCCTGCCGTCCTCGGTGGGCAGGATCCGGTAGTTGCCGGGGTGCGGGTCCGCGTGCAGCATGCCGGTGCGTTCCGGACCGGTCACCAGGAACCGGACGAAGAGGTCACCGTAGTGGTCTCGTTCCTCCTGGGTGCCCGAAGCAATCACCGCGGCGAGCGACGAGGTGGAGTCCATCCACTCGGTGATCAGGGTGGTGTCACCGGCGGAGAGCACGTCCGGGATCGAGATGTCGGGGTCGCCGCGGAAGGCGGCGGCGAACGTCCGCTGGGCATCGGCCTCCAGCCGGTAGTCGAGCTCGTCCTCGGTCCGCGCCTGCAGCTCCTCGATCAACGGCTTGATGTCCACACCGGGCACCAGGCTGCCGATCGTCCGGGCCAGTCGGGAGAGCTGCTTCAGGTCCGAGCGGAGCGCGTCGCCGGCGCCGGGGTACTGCACCTTCACGGCGACCTCGCGCCCGTCGTGCCAGCGACCCTTGTGCACCTGGCCGATCGAGGCCGCGGCCGTGGGGCCGCCGTCCAGCCACACCAGCTGCGACTGCCAGTCCGGTCCGAGGTCGCGCTCGAGGGCGTCCCGCACGAGCTGTGTCGGCATCGGGGGTGCGGAGTCCTGCAGCCGCGTGAGCTGCTCGCGATAGGGCCCGGCCACCTCGTCGGGCAAGGCGGCCTCGAGCACCGACAACGCCTGGCCGAACTTCATCGCACCGCCCTTGAGCTCGCCCAGGGTGCGGAAGAGCTGGTCGGCGGTGCGCTGCTGGATCTCGACCATCACGGCCTCGGCGGGCTTGCCGCCGATCCGCTTGCCGAGCCCGATGGCATTGCGACCGGCATAGCCCAGCGGCAGCGCGGCCAACCTGGCCGTGCGTGCCACCGCCTTGCGAGGAAGCTCGGTCATGTCCCCAGTCTCCCGTACGAATCCGAACTGCTCTGCACCAGTGACGGTCAGTCGCCCGCCGCGGCGGCCAGCAGCCGCTGCCCGAGGACCCTGGCCACCTCCTGGAGCTCGGGGCACCTCACGATCCGGTACGCCGCCGGGATGGCCGTGAGCTGTTCGGCGTACCACCACGGGTTGCTCGTGCTGCCGACCAGGCGCGAGGACCCGTCGTCGAGCTGCTGGAGCACGCCGAGGGTGCGGGGCAGGCACCGGCCCACGGTCTCCACGGACGCGTCGATGACGACCTCGACGTCGTACTCCCACCCGGAGGCCAGGTGCTCCTCGAGTGCGGCGACGGGGTCAAGGTCTGCGGGTGGGGCGAAGGTGGTGCCGTCGAGGACCTCGACGCCGCGGACCCGGTCGATTCGGTAGGCCCGCGGTGCGTCCGCCCGGTGGGATCGGCACAACAGGTACCACCGGCCGTGGCGTACGACGATCGCCCACGGGTCGACGTCGATGAGCAACTCAGACCCGGCCTCGGAGCGGTAGTCGAGGCGGACCGACTGGTGGTTGGAGCAGGCATGGACGAGCTCGGTGGTGGTCCCGGGATCTGGCCGCGCGGCGCCGCGGTCGGGGGCGGGCGCCGTGGCCCGGCGGACCGCCTCGGCCTGGGCCGCGACGGGCTCCGGGAGCGCGCGCACGATCTTGCCGAGTGCGCTGCCGACCGGATCGGTGGGATCACCCGCGTCGTGGTGCCCGTCGAGCACGGCCATGACGAGGCCGAGAGCCTCGGTGTCGCTGAACATCAGGGGTGGGAGCCGGAGGCCGCGTCCGACGCGGTAGCCGCCGTAGGGGCCCCGAATCGACTCGATCGGGATCTCGGCCTCGCGGAGGATGCCGACGTAGCGGCGGGCGGCCCTCTCCGAGACACCGAGCTTGTCGCCGAGGCGGTCCGCGGTGATGCCGGGGCTGCCCTGGATCAGCTCGAGGGCCAGGAGGGTCCGAGCCGTCGGGCTCGTGTCGGGTTTCATGTGCGGTCCACCGATCCCTGCTCGCGGAGGAACTCGCTGGCCGAGGTGGGTTCGATGCCGCGCTCCCGTAGCGGCTCGTCGTCCCAGTCCGCAGGGTGCAGGTCCTGGAGCAGGCCGGCTCCGAACGCGGACGCCAGTGCGTCGTTCCGCTTGTCCAGCAGCCGGATCGCCAGGCGGGCGACGGGCCGGGGCATGTGCTGGACCTTCATCTTGCGTCCGGTCGTCCCTTCCACGAGTGCGACCGCTTCGTTCTTGGTGATCGCCTCCGGCCCACCGACGGTGATCAGGCCCGGAGGGTCCGGTTCGACCGCCACCGCAGCGATGAGGGCGGCCACATCCTCGGTGCTGATCCAGCGTCGCTTGGTGTCTCCCTTGCCGATGATCGCGATCTTCCCGGCCGCCACATCGAAGCGCGCCGCGGCCCCGAAGTGGATCTCCTGGAAGCCGTCGGCGCGGACGATGACCGGATGCAGCGTCGACGCACGCAGCCGCTTCTCGATGGCCAGCTTGGCGCGCTCCAGCGGCGTACCGATGGCGTCCTCGACACCGGGGAAGGACAGGTAGACGAAGCGCTGCACCCCGGCGGACTCCGCCGCCGTGACCAGGGAAGCCATGCCCTCCTCGTCGGCCTCACGGATCGTCGGTCGGCGGGCGCCCGCCAGCCTGCGCGCGATCATCGTCGCCGTCGCGACCACGGTCGAGACACCACGACACGAGGCCGCCAGGGACTCGGGATCGGTGAGGTCGCCGCGAGCGACGTCGACGCCCAGGTCGCGCAGGACCGAGTCGTCCCCGCTGGGCCGAACCAGACAGCGGACGTCCTGGCCCTGCTCGCTGAGGATGCGGGCCACGCGTCCGCCAAGGTCTCCGGTGCCACTGACAACGAGAATCATCTCGATCACCACCATTCGTCGGGTGCCTTCATGGTGGGTCAGATGGGTTCCCGTCTGCCAGAGGGATGTTCCCGATCCGACCGGGAGAGTGGTTCGAACCCTCAGGGCCGGTTGCGTCCCAGGTCGTCGTGCGCCTGCACCCACTCCTCCGCGACCACGGCGGACCCCAGGGACAGCTCACCGGCCAGGACGGTGGCAGCCATGATCTCGGCGAGCTTGTAGACGCCGCCGGCTCCGTAGCAACCGAGCATCTCCAGGCACTCGCGCTGGGTGGCAAGGCCCGTGCCGCCGCCGTACGTCGCAATGATCAGCGACGGCAGCGTCACCGAGGCGTAGAAGTCACCGTTGGGCAGCAGCTCGGAGAAGCCGTAGAGCGCGGACGACTCGGCCACGTTGGCCACGTCCTGGCCGGTGGCGATGAACATGGCGGTGATGCCGTTGGCGGAGTGGTTCCCGTTGTTGTTGGTGACCGACATGATCGAGCCGAGCTGGCCGCGCATGCGGGCGGCGTACAGCTTGTCGGTGGTGGCGTGCATCTGCTCCTCGACCAGCGCCGCCGGCAGGGTGATCTCGGCGACGACGCGCTTGCCGCGGGTGTGCAGCATGTTGACGACAGAGGTCTTCTTGTCGGTCGCGAACTGCCCCTCGAGGAGGAAGTGCAGCTCGCCCGGGTAGTTCTGCTTGATCCACGCGCACGCTGCAAACGTGGCCTTCCCGGTCATGTTCTGCCCGGCCGCGTCACCGGTCGTGTAGTTGAAGCGGGTGTAGAGCAGCTTGGAGACCGAGAACTTCTGGATCTCGATCAGCCTCCCGATGCTGGTGGTCGTCTGCGCGGCGGCCGCGATCTCCTCGAAGTGCCCGTCGAGCCAGACCGAGAACGCCTTCGCCTGGCGGGCGCTCTCGAAGCTGAAGACGGGCGCCCGCTGCATCCGGTCGTCCAGCACGGTCGTGGTGACCCCGCCGGCGTCGCGGCACAGCTTCATGCCCCGGCTGTACGACGCCACCAACGTGCCCTCGGTCGTGGCCAACGGCACGAAGAACTCTCCCTGCGCGTGCTCGCCGTTCACCAGCAGCGGCCCGGCCAGCCCGACCGGGACCTGCGCGACACCGAAGAAGCCCTCGATGTTGCCCGGCAGAGTCGTCGGGTCGAGCGAGTAGGAAGCCAGGTGGTCGACCGCGCTGCCGGTGTGCTGGCGGACGAACTCCTGGCGGGCCTTGATGGCAGCCGGGGAGTAGTCGTCGGTGCGGTCGCGGGGAATCTTGCGCTCGGTCATGGCCGGATGTTACGGGGGTCGACCAGCTCAGCCGTGGTGTGCGGCGCACCAGTCGTCGCGGGCCGACGAGTCGGACGAGGCGAACATCCCGCGGATCAGCCTGGCCTGGGTCGCGGCGTACTCATCGATCTCCCGGTCGACGAGCTGTCTCAGTTGTGGGGTGTTGGCCCGCACCAGCAGCTCGGCGTGCCGCCAGACGACCTCGCGCCACCCGCGCATGATCGCGCCGACGCCGAGCTCGTCCAGCGGCCCGAAGTCGAGGTCGTCGAAGGTCGGGTCGAAGCGCGCGGCCTCCTCGGCGAAGACCGGGTGGTAGAGACCGTCGAGGCGGGAGTTGTAGGCGTTGTGGTCCCGCTTGTGGCTGGTCCCGTCCTTCGCGGTGAGCCCGACGGTGGCCAGCACGTGCGGGAAGTCGCGGTTGATGTGGGCGTTCATCGCCAGCAGGAAGTTGCCGAGTCCGGTCATGGTCCGGTCGTCCTCGGCTCGCAGCGCGATCTTCCAGGCCTGCGGCACGTTGCCGGTCCGGCCGGCGTGCCAGTCGTCCATGACGTTGAAGTAGAGGCGTGAGAAGACTGCGTCCACCTGGTTCAGCCAGACCCGGTCGCGGAAGTGGCCGGCGTGCACTGCCCGGCGGACGTCCTCGGTGACGCGCAGGTAGGCCAGCGAGAAGACCGCGTCGTGCGCACAGCCCGTGGCCAGCGGAGCCAGCCGCTTCCGCATGATGCGGATCGTGTGGTCGATGCACGTGCTCGAACCCGAGCGGCACAGCTGCCCGGCGTACGGCTGGTAGGCGGTAGGCAGCGGGCCCAGCAGGTTGATCAGCCAGTCCAGCGACCCCGGCCCGACCGGACCGTCGGCCTTCGCCGGACTGGTGAGGCCCCCGGCCAGGGCCAGGGTCAGGACCACGGCCCCGGTCAGCTTGCGGATCTTCACTGCCGATCAACGACCCGCGGGCCGTGGCGGTACGACCCGGATCAGGTCGGCGACGACCTCGGGGTCGCGCAGGTGGGTTGATGTGGGAACCCGGGCGGACCCACGACGCGGGCTTCCGGCATCGCCCCCAGGATGGGCCCGGCCGGGCCTACTCGGCCGGAGGCATCGTCCCGAAGCGGCGAACCTCCTGGGGCCAGCCGCACGCCTCGGCGATCTTGCCGGCCCACATGCGAGCCGTGTCCTCGTCCGCCACGTCCACGATCGTCTGTCCGCCCAGCCACTCCTTGGTCTCGACGAAGGGCCCGTCGGTGAACGTCAACGTGCCGCTGGTGGCGTCGGCGCTGAAGACCGGGCCCTCCTCCTCCAGGCCCCCAGCGAAGACGTAGGACCCGGCGGCCTTGATCTCGTCCACGACCGCCTTGGCGAGTGGCCCGCGACTGCGGAACCACTCCTCGGTGTGGTCGCCGACCCACTGCTGGTTGAAGTAGATGAGGTACTGGGGCATGTCTGCTCTCCTTGCTCGGGGGGACCGGTGTCCGCCTTCACCCTGGCTACGAACGCCGAGCGGCAACTACGACATCGTCAAGCAGGAAATTTCACACCAGTGCTGGAGTGGCAGCGGTAGCCGAACGGATTCTTCGCGAGGTACTGCTGGTGGGCGTCCTCGGCGTAGTAGTACGTCGGGGCCTCACGGACCTCGGTGGTGATGTCGCCGAGCCGGCGACGCTTGAGCTCCTCGCCGTACACCTTGGTGAGGTCGCGGGCGACCTGCTCCTGCTCGGGGGTCGTGAAGTAGATCGCCGAGCGGTACTGCGTGCCGATGTCGTTGCCCTGGCGCATCACCTGGGTCGGGTCGTGGACCTCGAAGAACTTCTTCACCAGGTCGGCGTAGGACACCTTCGAGGGGTCGAACACGATGCGGACGGCCTCGGTGTGGGCGGTGCGACCCGAGCAGACCTCGTCGTACGTCGGGTTCGGCGTCGAGCCGCCGGCGTACCCGACGGACGTCGACCAGACGCCGGGGATCTCCCAGTAGATCTCCTCGGCTCCCCAGAAGCAGCCGAGACCGAAGAACGCGACCTCGTAGCCGGCCGGGGCCTCGTCGGTGACGAGCGGCGCGTCGAGCACCTTGTGCCGCTCGGCGAGGTGGAAGTTGCGTTCGCTGCGGCCGGGTAGGGCCTGGTCCGGGGTGACGAGCTCGGTCTTGTGGCGGGAGAAGATGGACACGGAACCTCCTGGGTCGGGCTTGCACATTGTCCAACACCACGCGAGGTCCGTGCGTTCCCGACCGAGGTGCACGTCGAACGTCGGTATCAAGAGTGATACCATCGGGTCATGGCGATGACACTGCGACTCACTGACGACGAATCAGATGCGCTTCGTCGACGCTCTGAGCTCGAGGGACGTTCGATGCAGGACATCGCACGGCAGGCGGTGCGTGAGTACGTCGACCAGGCCAGCCGACGCGACCTGATCGATCGGGTGCTCGACACCGAGCTACCGCGGTACGCCGAGGCCCTGGAGCGCTTGGGTCGGTGATCTATCTGACGCTGCCAGAGTTGCTCCACGTGGCGGAGCGAACTCTCGGACAGGTCGAGGTCCGGGACTTGGGCCTGCTCGAATCGGCTGCTGCACGTCCCGCAGCGACAGCCTTCGGTGAGGACGCCTATCCAGACCTGCTGCGCAAAGCCGCAGCACTAACTCATTCCCTGGCTCGCAACCACGCGCTCGTCGACGGCAACAAGCGGCTGGCTCTGGCCGGTCTCATCACCTTCCTCGGCGTCAACGGGAGTCGGCTCACATTCACGAACGACGGAGCCCACGATTTCATCCTGGCCATCTCAGCGGGTGATCTGGACGATGTCCCTGCGATCGCGGACGTCCTGTCGGGGGCCACCCGAGCCTGGTGACCCCGGCCGCTAGCCTCAGGGAATGAGCGAGCAGCAGCACAGAAACAAGTCCGGGTTCGAGACGCGTGCGATCCACGCCGGCTACGAGCCCGATGCCATGACCGGGTCGGTGATCCCGCCCATCTACGCCACGTCGACGTACAAGCAGGACGGCGTCGGCGGGCTGCGCGGTGGTTACGAGTACAGCCGGTCCGGCAACCCGACCCGCACCGCCCTCGAGGGCAACATCGCGGCGCTGGAGGAGGGGGAGCGCGGCTTCGCGTTCGCCTCCGGCCTCGCCGCCGAGGACACCGTCGTGCGGTCGGTGCTGGCGCCCGGCGACCACATGGTCTTCCCGAACGACGCGTACGGCGGGACGTTCCGGCTCTTCGACAAGGTCGAGAAGCTGTGGGGCATCGACTACACGCCCGTGGGCCACGCCGTCGAGACCGTGCGTGCGGCCATCCAGCCCGGCAAGACCAAGCTGGTGTGGGTCGAGACCCCGACCAACCCGCTCCTCGGGATCGCCGACATCGAGGCGCTCGCCGGTGTCGCCCACGACGCCGGCGCGCTGCTGGTCGTCGACAACACGTTCGCCTCGCCGTACCTCCAGCAACCCCTCACCCTCGGCGCCGACATCGTCGTGCACTCCACGACAAAATACTGCGGCGGCCACTCCGACGTGGTCGGCGGCGCGGTGGTCGTCCGCGACCTCGAGATCGCCGAGAAGATCGCGTTCCACCACAACGCGATGGGCGCCGTCGCCGGACCGTTCGACGCCTGGCTCACGCTGCGCGGGCTCAAGACCCTGGCGCTGCGCATGGAGCGGCACTGCGACAACGCCGAGCAGATCGTCGAGTTCCTCAGCGCCCACCCGGCCGTCACGAAGATCCACTACCCAGGTCTCCCCGACCACCCCGGGCACGAGATCGCGGCCCGGCAGATGCGCCGCTTCGGCGGGATGGTCTCGTTCCAGGTCGCCGGGGGTGAGCCCCAGGCACTGGCTGTCTGCGAGCGGGCCGAGGTGTTCACGCTGGGTGAGTCGCTGGGCGGCGTCGAGTCCCTGATCGAGCACCCGGGCCGGATGACCCACGCCAGCGTGGCCGGCACGGAGCTCGAGGTGCCGGGCGACCTGGTCCGTCTCAGTGTCGGCATCGAGACCGCCGAGGACCTGATCGCGGACCTGGACCGCAGCCTCGGTGGTTGAGGAGCGCGCCCTGGCGGTCTGCGTCGACTTCGGCTCCACGTTCACCAAGGCGAGCCTGGTCGACCTGGTCGAGGGCCGGATCCTCGCATCCGCGTCCCACCCCACGACGATCAGCACCGACATCCTGGATGGGTACGACGCCTGCCTCGCCGTCCTGGTGGCGGTCGACGCCCGGGCATCCGACGCTGAGGTCCTTGCCTGCTCGAGCGCCGGTGGCGGGCTCCGGATCGCGGTCGTCGGCAACGAGGAGCTGGTCAGCGCCGAGGCCGGACGACGGGTCGCCCTGTCCAGTGGCGGCAAGGTTGTCGACGTCATTGCCGCTGGTGCGGATCGTCCGCCCGACGAAGCGCCCTACCACCTCCTGGAGCGGACGTCCCGGCCGGACGTCGTGCTGCTGACCGGTGGCACCGACGGCGGCAACAGCGAGGTGATCCTGCAGGCCGCTCGCG
>JAOPXM010000246.1 GCA_025965125.1 Nocardioides sp. | reverse complement strand
AACCGCGCTCGGAGACGTGGGTGAGTGGCTGAAACCAGCGGTTTGCTAAACCGCCGTAGGGGGATTACTCCTACCGAGGGTTCGAATCCCTCCGTCTCCGCCAATGGCCTGATCATCTCGAAATCATTGGCTGAGAAAGACTCCTGGGATTTCGCGATCCGATCCCAGAACTGCTCATCGTCCATCTCCGTAAGGATTGCTCGCGAGCCGCTAGACAATCTCCACTTTTTGCCGGGCTCGAAGGAACCGGGATGTTGAGGTGGGCGCCGCGCCCGTGGAAGCCTCGAACGCTGGAGCTTCGGCGGCCTGCATCGCCTCGATCGGCTTGCCCGCTTCATCCTAGAACCGGTTGGCTTGGATGCCGTCGTCGCGAAGGGGCCCGTGAACCGCTCCAACGGCTGACGGACCTGAGGCTCGTCGACCAGTCGCGCGACAATAGTCGAGACCTGGATGGTTTCTCCGTTCTCGGCAGCGAGCTGAGTGTTGCCATCCTCTAAGACAACCTTACGGCTAACCTTCCGGCCCTTTCGCCACCTTACGGCTTGGATGATGCCGTCCTTGGCGTTCAGGCCGAGAGTCGACAGGCGCCATCCTGCCCCTTCGGCGACAGAACCCACGCCTTAGCTGTGTGCAGGGCATCCGTCGGCGCTGAGAGCGAAAGTTCCATGCAGTAAATGTACCCTCAGCAACACAGGGGATGATTAAGGCCACGCCCCGATACACACCCGTATCGACTGTTGAGTCACAGAGCTTACGCCGAGTGGCGCGGATATATCTAAAAGGGCCTCGTTTATGAAAACTCTTATTTTGAGCGCTGCTGCGATAGCTGTGGGATTGACCAGCCAGAGCGCTTTGGCCGCGACGGAAACGGCCAACATCGCCGCTAGCGCGACCGTTTCGACGGTCTGCACGATGAACGCCACGCCCTTGGCTTTCGGCACCGTCGCGCTGACCGGAGCAACCCCCGGCACGGCCACGATCAACGTAACCTGCACCGGCGGCGGAGCATATACCGTGGGCCTGGGCAACGGACTCCATAATATCGCCGCACAACGTCAACTGCAAAGCGGCAGCAATCTCCTTTATTATGACATGTTCAAGGAGATCGGCCGCACCACACGTTGGGGCGACGCTGGCGCCGAACTAGTTTCGGGCACAGGTAACGCTGCGCAGCAAGTATTGACCGTATATGGCGAAGTCACGACCGGTCAGGTCTTGGCGTCGGGTAACGGCACTCCCTATACCGACACCGTCCTCGTTACTCTGACGTACTGACCGGTCGGCAGGGGATGACTATGCAATCCAAAACGATCTTGGCGGCCCTGCTTTTCCTGGGTTGCTTCCAAACAGGCAAAGTGAAAGCATCTTCACTGGAGATTTCACCCCTCACGGTGAACCTCCTCCCCGGCCAAAAGGTAACGACTATTGAGGTGACGAATCGCGGCGGGAGTCCCGTCGCGATTCAGATCCGCGCCTACGGATGGACCCAGCAAGGCAAGGAGGATGTCCTCACGCCTACGCCGGACCTCATCTTGTCGCCACCGATCTTCACAATCCCCGAGGGCGTGTCGCAAACCATAAGACTGATGCTGCGGGGTGAAACGGCGGCCATAGATGAACGAAGCTACCGTTTGCTGATCGATGAAGTGCCCTCTGCCAATATCGATGACCAGCAGGTCGCAATTGCAATGCGGGTGTCGCTGCCGATGATTGCCGCGACAGCCTCGGCGGCTTCGCGTGAGCTCCAATGGCATGCGAAGCGCGGCCCGGGAAACCAGATCCTGTTGTCGGCCACCAACCCTGGACAGACGCACGACAAAGTCGCGGAGATTGTCGTAACATTGCCCGACGGCACCCACCCGAAAGCCGTTGCCAGCGGGACGAACCCTTATGTCCTCGCTGGAGCACAGCGCTATTGGGTGGTGGAAGACGGTCGGGTGCCGACCGGCATGTTGAGGCTAAGCGTCACCACCAAAGCCGGCAACGACGAGCATAATCTTGCCGTGGCTCCATGACCGAAGGTGGCTTTTGGCTGCAACATGTTTTGCGGCTTTGACGACGACCTCCGCTGCGGCGGCCGAACGCGTTTTGGTACTGGAGGTGGTGATCAACGGCCGCGCGACAGGTCGGGTCGGGGAATTTACCGATCATGATGGCCAGCTTTACGCTACGCCCCGCGATCTCAATCAACTGGGCCTCGTCGTGCCGCGGGAGCCCGGCGAAGCGCCAATCGCCTTATCCGCGCTTTCCCATCTCCGCGCGGAAGTGAACGAGAGCAAGCAGACATTGCTGTTGCTGGCCGATGATGCCGCCTTGGTACCGACCGAACTTCGTGCCGGAGCTTCCTCACGCTTAGCGCCACTCTCCCCTGTCGCATTCGGCCTGCTACTTAACTACGACGCGAACGTCACTTTTTCCGGTCGCGGGACGTACGGCGGTGCGTTTCTCGATGCGCGCGCATTCGGCTCGAATGGCGTGCTGCAAAGCAGCGCTATCCTCAACGTCACGCCTGCTCCCGGCCAGAAGGGATTCGTCCGCCTCGATACGACCTTTACGCACACACAATCCTCGAAGATGCGCCGGTGGCGAGCCGGCGACGTGGTCACGGGCGCATTGCCCTGGAGTCGCGCTGTGCGATTAGGTGGGGTCCAGCTGGCCAGCGATTTTGGTATACGACCCGACCTTATCACCTATCCGCTGCCGGTCATAAGCGCGTCGGCCGCGGTGCCTTCAACCGTCAATGTGCTCGTAAACGGTATCCGCCAGATCAGCGAATCCGTACAGCCGGGGCCCTTCGCGGTCCGGGCGCTGCCGATCGTGACTGGAGCTGGAGAAGTCGCAGTGTCCATGCGGGACGCGCTCGGCCGGCAAACCCTGATCACGCTGCCTTTCTATGCGAGCACGGCCCTGCTGAAGCCCGGGTTACTCAGTTATACGCTGGAAATTGGCGCGGTACGCGAGAATCACGGCCAGAGCGACGATCGCTATTCGGGTTGGGCCATCAACCAATCGTCGCGTTTGGGCTTGACCGACGGGTTGACTTTGGAAAGCCACGCAGAGGCGGCGGAGGGACTGGCGCTGCTCGGCGCCGGCGTTGCCATGAGGGTCGGCACTCTCGGAATCCTCAATGTCTCGGCCGCCGGGAGTGCCGGCCGGAGCCGCTCCTCTGGACATTCCAGCGGTGGCACGATCTCCGCCGGTTTTCAACGCACTTCGCCACGGTTCAACTTCAGCCTGAACGGCACATTTGCAACGATCGGGTATGGCGATGTTGCCGCCGATTATGACTCGCCAGTGCCGAAATCGACCCTGAATGCGAGCCTCGGCTATCGGATGGGCAAATGGGGCAATTTCGGCATCGCCTATAATCATAGTGCTACAAGGCGGCAGCCTTCATCCTTTCCCGAGCTCCTGCCCCACCAAGACAATATCGCCGACCGGCAGATCGAGTTGATCACAGCCAGCTACAGCGCTCGTCTTAGCTGGGGAGCCGCCTCGTACGCCACGGGTTTCAAGAACCTTCGGGATAATGGTGGTTACGGTATAGGCGTGGGGATAAGCTTCGCCCTTGGGGGTTCCACCCACACGACGATCGACTCTTCGCTCGACGGGGGTCGTCTTACCGCCTCCGTCAACATCGCCCGGACACCTCAGGAACAAGGCGATTTCGGCTATCGCCTGCGATATCAGGAAAGTGCTTTTTCGCACCTGTCTGCGGAGGGTGAGGTCCTCAGCAGCTGGGGCCGCGTGTCCGGCGGGATCGATTATCAGCCCGGTGAGAGTGCTGGACGCATTGGTGCTCGCGGCGCACTGATCCTCGTCGACAGTCACGTGTTCGCAAGTGGTTGGATCGATGACAGCTTTGCCGTGGTGAGCAGCGGCGACGTTGCCGATGTTCCGGTGCTTTATGAAAACCGGCTAGTGGGCAATACTGACTCGCGCGGAAAGTTGCTGATACCTTCTCTACTATCTTATCAGGATAACCGGCTGGCGATCGACACTGCTGGCCTCCCGCCAGACGTAGAGGTCGGACAAAGCGGTGTGCTTGTGCGGCCTCCGGACCGGTCCGGGGTGCGCGTGAAGTTCGCCGTTCGGCAAGTGAACGCGGCACTGCTAACGTTGCACGACCAGAATGGCCATCCCATTCTGCTTGGTTCGGTCGCAAAGATCGCGGGTGTAGAAGACCGGCCGGTGGGCCATGACGGCGAGACTTATGTCACTGGATTAAAGCGAACGAATCGAATGGAAGTGGCTTTGCCGGATGGAACGACATGTGTCGTCCAATTCGACTATACGCTTGCGAAAGGCGATATTCCACGTATCGGCCCGTTGCGATGCCAGTGAAGACCAGAACCTTTTCAGTGCGGTTTCTGCTAAGGTGGCTGACGGTGCTTGGGTCCTTTGGGGTTCTGCCGCCCG
>JAOPXM010000141.1 GCA_025965125.1 Nocardioides sp. | reverse complement strand
GAGGACCGCCCGACCGTCCCCGTGGTGATCTTCCGGCTGATCGGCCACCCCGGTGCGATGAACTACGGCATGGCCCTGGCCGCGTCGGTGGTGCTAGCCGTGACCACGGCGACCGTCATGCTGGCTGTCGAGCGGCTCCACATCGCCTCCGTCGGAGCCTTCTAGTGCTCACCCTCGCCGACGTGTCCGTGGCGTACGACGGTGTCCCCGCCGTGGTCGATGTGTCGCTCGAGCTCCCGGACGGCCACGTGCTCGCTGTCCTCGGACCCTCGGGTTGTGGCAAGTCGACGCTGCTACGCGCGGTGGCCGGTCTCGAGCCGGTGACCGCGGGGTCGGTCGGCTGGGACGGGTCCGACCTTGCCGGCGTACCGACCCACAAGCGCGGCTTCGCCCTGATGTTCCAGGACGGCCAGCTGTTCAACCACCTGAGCGTCGCCCGCAACGTCGGCTACGCCCTGAAGCTGAGGCGGGCCCCGGGGACCAACGCACGGGTGGCCGAGCTGCTCGACCTGGTGGGGCTGGCGGGGTACGGCGAGCGCCTGCCCGCCACGCTGTCCGGCGGGGAGCGTCAGCGGGTCGCCCTGGCCCGGTCGCTCGCGGTTCAGCCGCGGCTGTTGCTGCTCGACGAGCCGCTGTCGGCGCTGGATGCGGGCCTGCGCGAACGGCTCGCCGGCGACCTGCGCACGATCCTGCGGGCAGCGGGCACCACCGCACTGCTGGTCACCCACGACCACGAGGAGGCCTTCGTGGTGGCGGACCGGCTCGCGGTGATGCGGGAGGGACGCGTCGTCCAGGACGGCGAGATCGCCGACGTCTGGCGGCAGCCGGTCGATCCCGACACGGCGCTGTTCCTCGGCTACGCCCGGGTGCTCGAGGGCGCCGCCGCCGTTCGCGTGCTCGTCGCCGCGGGGATGTCTCCTGACGGACCGGGCGGCGACCCGCCGACGGTCGCCGTACGCCGCTCTGCGATTGCCGTGAGCGCCGACGGAGGCCTGACGGGCGTGGTGCGGACCGTGCGGGCCACGCCGGAGCAGGTCCGACTGGTCCTCGACGTCGACGGTGTCGGCGAGCTCGACGCCGTGGCGTCACTCGGTCGGCCCCCGGGGCCCGGCGACATCGTCCGCGTCTCGGCCGATGCGACCCGGCTGGCCGTGATCCCCGCCCCTGAAGGTTAAGAAGCCTCCCTACACTGGCCTGCGTGTATCGCCGTGCCTACGTCCTCCTCGTCGGCAACGCCGTGTTGATGGGTTCGCTGGCGGTCATCGTGGCTGCGGTCCTCAACAAGAAGCTGGCCGATCCCGAGGGCAGCTTCCTGGGTCCGTCGTGGGCGCGGCTGCCGATCCTCCTGGGTGCCGCGATCCTGCTGGACCTGTTGCCACGGACCCTGTGGCTCTCCAGGCTGCATCCGATGGCGATGCCCGGGATCCTGATCCATCGGCTGCGCACCCACTGGACACGCGAGCGACTGACGCTCGTCGCCCTGGGCATCGTCTGCTTCTACGTCGTCTACGTGAGCTACCGCAACCTCAAGTCGTTCCTGCCCGAGGTGATCCACACCAAGTACGACCGGGAGCTGCACCTGATCGACCGGGCTCTCTTCTTCGGCCACGAGCCCGCATCGGTCCTGCACGACATCCTCGGCACCGGGTTCATGGCGTACTTCCTGTCCTACGTCTATCTCTGGTTCCTGCCGCTCGTGCCGCTCGCCCTGACGGCCTGGCTGGTGTGGTCGCGGAACTTGTCGTACGGCTACTGGTTCGCCACCTCGCAGTGCATCGCCTGGACGCTGGGCACCGCCTCCTACTACGCGCTCCCGACCCTGGGGCCCGGCTTCGAGTACGTCGAGAAGTTCACCGATCTCCCCACGACTCCGACCTCCGAGCTCATGGACGCGCTGGCGAACGGACGACATCAGATCCTCTGGGGAAGTGTCGACGGTGCGGTGCAGTCGGTCGCCGGCTTCGCGAGCCTGCACTGCGCGATCACGCTGCTCGTAGCGCTGATGATCCAGGCGACCGTCCGATCGCAGATCCTCAAGATCGTCTTCTGGATCAACTTCTCGGTCACGGTCGTGGCCACCATCTACTTCGGCTGGCACTACATCGCCGACGACGTCGCCGGCGTGATGATCGCGTTCATCTCCTTCTACGTCGGTGGCGTCGCCAGCGGGCAGAAGTTCGAGCGCCGATCGCTCTCCTCACACCCAACGACCACCACCTCGGCCGTCCCGGTCGACCGCGACTGACCCCACCGCACCCCGTCGCGCACGAATTACAACCTTGTAGTTCGTCAAGTCGACACGCCGGTAACAGGAGAAAAAGTTGGGGAAATTGTTTCTTTTGTGACAGATGAGCACTAGCGTGCTGCGAGTGCCTCGGGCGAAGTGGGAGTCGCCCGATGCTGCTGTGCGACAGGAGTCCGCAGCCGACCCGCTGTCGAAGGACTGATCTGTGCGGACAATTGGGCTCGCCACGGTGCTGGCGCTCACCCTGGTCACAGGTGGGGTCTCCTCACAGATCGCGATGGCCGACGACGGCACGTCCACTCCCTCGCAGCAGGACGTCCGGAACGCGAAGGACGCGGTCGCCGCCAAGGCCACCGACGTCGACGGCGTCCGAGCCCAGCTCGCGCTGGCCAACCAGCGGCTCCAGGATTCGGCGATCGCCGCCCAACAGGCAGCCGAGGCCTACAACGGGGCCCGCTACCACCTCCAGCAGGCACGCGCAGCCGCCCGGGTCGCCGCGAAGAAGTCCACCATCGCCGAGCGGGCCGTGGCCCGCCAGCGCGACGCGTACGCCGGCGCGATCGTGACGTCGTACGAGCTGGCGCCGGGGCTGACCGCGCTCTCGGCGATGTCCCAGTCGGACGGGATCGAGACCGTCCTCGACCAGGCCGCCACCATGCGCAACGCCGAGGATGCACTCGACGGCCAGTACGACGAGTTCCGCGCGACCGCGACCCTGGCCGGGGTCGCGTCCGACCAGGCCGGCGCCGCTCGGGCCGAGGCTGACCAGGCCGAGAACGACGCCCGCGCGGCCCGCGACGACGCGCAGGCGGCCGCGGACTCGGCCGCCGCCGACGCGCAGTCGATCGCTGCGGAGAAGTCAGCGCTGATCGCCGACCTCGCGAAGCTCCAGAACATCAGCGTGAGCCTGGCCGAGCAGCGTCAGTCCGCCCTCGAGGAGCAGGCGGCCGCTGCGGCCGCCGCGGCGGCCCAGCACGAGCAGGAGCTCCTGCAGCAACAACAGCAGCAGCAAGAGGAGCAGCAGAACCAGGCGCCGGAGTCGACGCCCGGCCCGGACCACAACCCGACTCCCAACCCGACGCCGACTCCGCCCACACCGACGCCCAACCCGCCGCCGCCACCGCCCCCCCCCCCGACTCCCACCCCTGATCCGCCGGCACCCTCCGGAGGCGCCTCGGCTGCGATCGCGTTCGCGAAGGCGCAGCTGGGCGAGCCCTACCGCTGGGGAGCCAGCGGCCCGAGTGCGTGGGACTGCTCCGGGCTCACCATGGGCGCCTGGGCGGCCGGCGGAAGGTCGCTGCCGCACTACTCCGTCGCGCAGTACCAGCAGTCCACGCCGATCTCCGCGGGCTCCCTGCAGCCCGGGGACCTGGTCTTCTGGGGATCGACGAGCAACCCCTCGTCGATCTACCACGTCGCGCTGTACGTCGGCGGCGGCCAGATCATTCACGCACCGCGGACGGGCCGCGACGTGAGCCTGGAGTCCCTCTACTACTGGATCCCGCCGAACTTCTACGCCCGCCCCTGACCGACGCCGTACGACCGCGATCCCGTGATGCCGGTCGCACCCCTGTCTGAGGCGCCTTCCCGTGGGTAACTTGGGGCCCATGTCGACCGACACCGTGCCCCCGTCGTCTGCGGAGAACCTCCCCTCCACCGCGCCGGCGGCCACGCCGGAGCAGGACGCCGACGAACGCGTCGAGTCCAGGAGCGGCTACACGCAGCCCGTCATCGACGTCGCCGAGCTGACCGCGCTGCTCGACGGCAAGTACGCCGAGGTGCGCAACCTGGTCCGTAGCAATCTCGCCGAGCACGCCTCGGTCCTCGAGGATGCCGAGACCATGAGTCGTGACGACTACCGCGAACGCGTCAAGGACCTCGTCGTCGAGATGGCGGCCACCGGCCAGACCGGCATGGGCTTCCCTGAGGAGTACGGCGGTGGCGGTGACATCGGCGCCTCGATCGCGGCGTTCGAGACCCTCGCCTACGGCGATCTCTCGGTGCTCGTGAAGGTCGGCGTCCAGTTCGGCCTGTTCGGCGGGGCGATCCTCCAGCTCGGGACCAAGCCCCACCACGATGCCTACCTGCCCGACCTGATCACCGGCAAGCTGATGGGTTGCTTCGCGATGACGGAGACCGGTCACGGGTCCAACGTCCAGGCTCTCGGCACGGTGGCGACGTACGACGTCGCGACCCAGGAGTTTGTCGTGACGACCACCCGGGAGGACGCCCGCAAGGACTACATCGGCAACGCCGCGAAGCACGCCGAGGTGGCCGTGGTCTTCGCCCAGCTCGAGGTCGGGGGCAAGTCCGAGGGCGTGCACGCGTTCGTCGTACCGATCCGGGCCAAGGGCAAGCCGTCCGAGGGCGTGCGGATCGAGGACGACGGCCTGAAGCTGGGTCTCAATGGCGTCGACAACGGACGCATCTGGTTCGACGGCGTCCGAATCCCGCGCGAGAACCTGCTCAACCGGTTCGCCGACGTGACACCGGCGGGGGTCTACGAGAGCAACATCGAGAACCCGAACAAGCGTTTCTTCACGATGCTCGGCACCCTCATCCAGGGCCGGGTGTGCGTCGGCGGCGGCGGCATCAACGCCGCGAAGGTCGCGATCACGATCGCCACCAAGTACGCCCTCCGACGCCGGCAGTTCGAGGCCACGAGGGACGACCAGGAAGAGCTGCTCCTCGACTACGGCCTGCACCAGCGGCGCCTCTTCCCGCTGCTGGCCCGCACCTACGCACTGCACTTCATGCAGGAGCTGGTGTCGAGCAGCCTGCACGACGTGCTGTCCGGCACGCAGTCGTCGGATGGCTCCGACGACCACGGCCAGCGCGAGCTGGAGTCGCGGGCCGCCGGCACCAAGGCGCTCGGCACCTGGCACGCGACGCGGACGATCCAGGAGTGCCGCGAGGCCTGCGGCGGGGCCGGCTACCTCGCGGTCAACCGGTTTGCGGCCTTGAAAGCCGACACCGACGTCTTCACGACGTTCGAGGGCGACAACCACGTGCTGCTGCAGCTGGTCGCCAAGGGGCTGCTGACCGACTATGCGAGTGACTTCGAGGACATGGACCAGCTCGGCATGGTCCGGTTCGTCACGAACCTCGCCGTGGAGACCGTGATCGAGAAGACCGCCGTGCACAAGCTGCTCGAGCGAATCAAGGACGTGCTGCCCGGCGGTGACAACTGGGACCAGGAGGCCGGGCTCCTCGACCCCGACTACCAGCTCGCGATGCTCCGGTTCCGCGAGGAGCACATCCTCTCCGGGGTCGCCCGCCGCCTCAAGCGCGGCATCGACAACAAGATGAACCCGGGCGAGGTGTTCTCCCGGGTCCAGGACCATGTGATCGCCGCGGCCCGGGCCCATGTCGAGCGGCTGGTGCTCGAGGCCTTCGTCGCCAAGACCCGGGACCTGCCGGACGGTGACCTCAAGGTGGCCCTCAACCTGCTCTGCGACCTGCACGCGCTGTGCACGATCGAGGCCGACCGCGCGTGGTTCATGGAGCACGGCCGGCTCTCCTCGACCCGGTCGAAGGCGATCAGCCGCGAGATCGGCAGCCTCTGCCGCAAGCTCCGCCCGCTGGCAGACGACCTGGTGGACGGCTTCGCCGTACCCGCACCCATGCTGCGCTCACCCGATCTGCTCGGCTGATGCCGCTGCCGCGGGTCCCCGGCCTGGGTGGATGGGGGAGTGACCCGCTCTGGGGGAAGTTCTACGACTGGACCGTCGAGCATCCCCGGGTCGGCGGCGCGCTCTGGCGGATCGGCGTACAGAGTGACCTACGGCTGCTGTACGAAACGGCCGAGGAGATCGGCCGGCAACCGCCGGGATCCCGGATCCTCGATGTGCCGTGCGGCGGTGGGGTGGCGCTGCGCGGCCTGCGGCCGGAGCAGCGCGTGGAGTACGTCGCGGCAGACATCTCCCAGGCGATGCTCGACCGGACCATGGAGGCCGCCCGCGCGCGGCAGGTGGCCGACCAGGTGACCCCGGTGATCGCCGACGTGGGTGACCTTCCGCTCGACGACGGCGATGCTGACCTGGTGGTGTCGTGCACCGGGCTGCACTGCTTCCCCGACCCCGAGCTCGCGGTCTCCGAGATGGTGCGGGTGCTGAAGCTGGACGGCGCGATCACCGGCAGCGCGCTGCTCAACGACTCGCTGCGCTACGAACCGCTGCGCCGCGCAGGCCGGATCGCCGGTCTGCTCGGACCCGGCTGCACCAGCGACCAGATCGTGCTGTGGCTGACCCGCAACGGGGTGGCCGACGTGACCCTCCAGATCAGCGGCGCGATCGGCTACTTCCGCGGCGTCAAGCGCAACTGAACACGGAGAACCGTCGCTTCACCCGGGAAATACCCCAGGCGAAGCGCCGGTTTCACTGGTTAACCAGTGAAACCTGGGGCCCGAGGGCTCAGTGCCCCGGCGTCTCCTTGGCTCGGGCGAAGGACGCGACGACCTCGGCCTCGGCCTCGTCGCGACCGGTCCACTCGGCGCCCTCGACGGACTTGCCGGGCTCGAGGTCCTTGTAGACCTCGAAGAAGTGCTGGATCTCCAGGCGGTCGAACTTCGAGACGTGGCTGCTGTCGCGGAGGTGTTCGAGGCGCGGGTCGGTGGCCGGCACGCACAGGACCTTGTCGTCGCCGCCGGCCTCGTCGGTCATCCGGAACATGCCGATCGCGCGGCACTTGATCAGGCAGCCGGGGAACGTGGGCTCCTGCAGGAGCACGAGCGCGTCGAGCGGGTCGCCGTCCATGCCGAGGGTGTTCTCGATGAACCCGTAGTCGGCGGGATACTGCGTCGACGTGAACAGGGTCCGGTCCAGGCGCAGCCGGCCGGACTCGTGGTCGACCTCGTACTTGTTGCGCTGCCCCTTGGGGATCTCCACCAGGACGTCGAACTCCAGCACGATCAGCCTCCGGATCAGTGTCGGCCGGTCACGGCCGCGTTGCGAATGTCAAGTCGAGACGGCCCGCGCGGGGCCGTCGTCAAGTCTCCCGCACAATGTCTCGAAACGGCGCACCGGGAAGGAGGAATTGTGGCCGATCGTGACCGACGCCACGGCTCCGGCGGATCTGCACGCTGGTGGGTGGCCCTCCTGGTCCTCGTCCTGGTGACGGGCGGCGTCGCCACCGTCCGCTACGACCTGGCCGACCGCTGGCTCGACGACGCTCCCGCCCCGCGCACCCCGGCGGCGATCCCGCCCCCGCCCGGCCTCGACCTTCCGGCACTCTCCGCGCCGCCCCGGGTCGCCGATCCGCTCACCACCTCGAACGCCGGCGACCCCGCCGCCGCGGCGGTACGTCGTGCCCTCGCGGGCCTGCTCGACGACCCCGACCTCGGCAAGCACGTCGTCGCTGCCGTGTCCGCGCTCGGCGGCGGCGCCCCGGTCCTCACGCACGGAAGTGGCCAGGCGATCCCGGCGTCCACCACCAAGCTGGTCACCATGTCCGCCGCGCTGATGGCGCTGGGCCCCGACGCCACCTTCGAGACCCGCGTCGTCAACGATGGTCGCGACGCGATCTCGCTGGTGGGTGGAGGAGATCCCTACCTGGCGAGCCGCCCCGAACGGTCCGGCGAGGATCCGGCGTACCCCCACCGGGCCGACGTCGTCACGCTGGCCAGGGCCACCGCCGCGGCGCTGCAGAAAGCGGGGCGCACCCGCGTGCGACTGGGGTACGACGACACCTTGTTCTCCGGTCCGGCGGTCAACCCGCACTGGCCCGACGACTACATCCCGGACGGCGTCGTCTCGCCCATCACGGCGCTGTGGGTCGACGAGGGCCGTCCCGCATCCGGCTCCGGTCGGGTGGCCGATCCGTCCCTCTCCGCCGCGACGGTGTTCGCGGGCGCCCTGGCCCGCGCCGGGATCGAGGTCGTCGGCATCCCCGAGCCGCGTCCGGCGAAGACCGGGGCGCGGGTGCTCGCATCTGTCTCCAGCGCGCCCCTCGACCAGATCGTCGAGCGGGTGCTCGGGGTCAGCGACAACGAGGCAGCCGAGGTGCTCTTCCGTCAGGTTGCCGTGGCGACCGACGCCGCGGGATCCTCCGAGGGTGCTCGGCGCGGCGTCCGCCAGGTCCTCGAGACGCACGGGATCGCCCTCCGGGGCAGTGTCCTGTACGACGGCAGCGGCCTCTCCCGGGAGGACCGGATCGACCCGCGGCTGCTCATCGACGTCCTGCGCGCCGCCGCCTCCAGCCGGAACCCCGAGCTGCGGCCGGTCCTGACCGGCCTCCCCGTCGCCGGCTTCACCGGTTCGCTGGCCTACCGCTTCGACGCCGGTGACCCGCGTGGCCGTGGCCGGGTGCGCGCGAAGACCGGGACGCTCACCGGGGTCAGCGGCCTGGCCGGGCTGGCCAATGACCTCGACGGCGAAGTCCTGGTGTTCGTCCTCTTCGCCGACAAGGTCGCGCTCCAGGACACCCTCAAGGCCCGCGAGGCCCTCGACGACGCCGCGGCCGCCCTCGGCGCCTGCCACTGCTCGCGATAGCCGTGCGGGGTCCTCGCGGCCCGCGGGTACGGTCGTGTCATGACGAACCCACGCGAGGCCGCCGGTTCGTCGGCCGACATGGTCGACTGGGGATTCGCGGTCCGGCTCGGCTCCCGGCTGGCTGGCGAGGGCCCCGACGTCGGTGCCGATGAGGCGGCCGAGGCGGTCGCCGAGCTACGTGCCGACGCCGACCGCTCCACGAGCCTGGTCCGCGACTTCACCGGTCTCGTGGCGGCGGAACGCACCGCTCCGGTGCTGGTCGTCGACCGGGCCGGCTGGGTGCAGGCCAACGCCGACGCCTTCCAGACGATCCTGAGCCCGCTGGTCGACAAGCTGGTCGAGAAGAAGCGCCCGACCGGGCTGAGCCGGGCGATCGGGTCCCGCATCACCGGAGCCGAGGTCGGCACGCTGCTGGGCTTCCTGGCGGGCAAGGTGCTCGGGCAGTTCGACCCCTTCTACGACCCGCACGGCCGGTTGCTGCTCGTCGCCCCCAACATCGTGCACGTCGAGCGCGAGCTCGGGACCGACCCGACCGACTTCCGGCTCTGGGTCTGCCTGCACGAGGAGACCCATCGCGTCCAGTTCACCGCCGTGCCCTGGATGCGGGAGCACCTCTTCGCCCAGATGAGCTCGCTCGCCGAGACCCTCGAGCCGACGAAGGTGCTCGACGACGGGCTGAAACGCATCGCGGACGCCCTCAGGAGTGGGCCCCGCTCCGGCAGCCTCCTGGACCTGATGGGCACCCCGGAGCAGAAGGAGATCCTGGACCGGGTCACCGGCGTCATGTCGCTGCTCGAGGGCCATGCCGACGTGGTCATGGACGGCGTCGGGCCAACCGTGATCCCGACCGTCCAGGACATCCGGGCCAAGTTCAACCAGCGCCGAAAGGGCGTCGGGACCCTGGACCGGGTGCTGCGCCGGGTGCTCGGGCTGGACGCCAAGATGGCGCAGTACCGCGACGGCGCGAAGTTCGTGCACGGCGTCGTCGACAAGGTGGGGATGGCCGAGTTCAACGCCGTCTGGGAAGGCCCCGAGAACCTCCCGTCCAGGGCCGAGATCGCCGATCCCGCAGCCTGGGTCACCCGCGTCCTGTGACGCTCGCCCCCGCTGTCGCCGCGGTCCGTTTGGCCGTACGCCGGAGCCTTGTCGACGTGGGCGACCACACCGTGCTCGTCGCCTGCTCCGGGGGAGCGGACTCGCTGGCACTGCTCGCGGCGACCGTCTTCGAGGCACGCCGGACGCCCTGGCACGTCCTCGGCGTGACCGTCGACCACGGCCTCCAGGACGGCTCGAAGGAGCGGGCCGAGCAGGTCGTGCGCCAGATGGCACAGCTCGGAGCCGACGAGACCGCCGCGGTGCGGGTCGACGTTGACCCCGGCGGACGCGGGATCGAGGCCGCGGCCCGCGAAGCCAGGTACGCGGTGCTCGAGGAGGTGGCTGCCCGGTCCGGGTCCCACGTCGTGCTGCTCGGCCACACCCTCGACGACCAGGCTGAGACCGTGGTCCTCGGCCTCACCCGGGGCTCCGGGGGCCGCTCACTCGCGGGCATGCGCCCGGCGTTCGGGGACTTCCGTCGCCCGTTGCTCGACATCACCCGCGCCCAGACCGAGGCGGCCTGCCGGGCGGAGAGCATCGAGTTCTGGTCCGACCCGCACAACGACGACCCCCGGTTCACCCGCTCGCGGGTCCGCCACCGGGTGCTGCCGGTGCTGGAGGAGGAGCTCGGGCCGGGTGTCACCGCGGCGCTTGCCAGAACTGCCGAGAGCCTCCGACCGGACATGGAGGCGCTCGACCGGCTGGCCGATTGCCTGTACGGCGAGAGCCGGCGGCCTGACGGTGTCGACACCCGGGCCCTCGAGTCGCACCCGAGCGCGCTGGTCACCCGGGTCCTGCGGCTCGCCGCACTCGAGGCCGGCAGTCCCGCGTCGGAGCTGTTCCGGGTCCATGTGAACGCCATGCACGGCCTCGTCGACGGCGGCACCCGCGGTGAGGTGCAGCTGCCCGGCCACGTGACGGCGTACCGGACCGAGGACCGTCTCGCGTTCCGCCGAACGGACTGATCGCCTGACCCGGACGGGTGGTTGAGTCCCGTTGTCGCCCCGATCGGCTCCTGCCTACCTAGCGTGAGGGGTCCAGGTCCTGGGAGGGTCCAATGTCGAATCAACACAGACTCATGCGGATGGTGGCGCTCGGCGCTGCCCTGTTCCTGCTCGGCGGCTCGCCGGCGTGGGCCGGCGACGATCCCGGGGACCCGCAGCCGCTCCCGGGCGAGGCCTGGATCACCGGGGTGACGCTCGCCGACGGCGTCGGCGTCGACGACCTGATCGTCGAGGCGTACAAGGCCGGCCGGGCAGGCCACGAACCGGTTGCCTCCGACCTGACCTACGCAAACCCCGACGACTCGCACCCGCACGGCTACTACCGGCTCGCGGTCGAGCCCGGCTCCTACGTCATCCGCTTCTCCAGCTTCGACGACGACTTCGAGACGCGGTGGTACGGCGACAAGCAGGTCGTCACCGTGCGTGATCAGCAGGTGAAGTGGCTCGGGTCGGTGACGATGAGCGCTCCCCCGGCCGACTCCGAGACCGAGTGCGCGCTGACGGACGCCGTCGTACGCCCCGACCAGCGACCGACCATCCGGGTCCGGGTGAAGAGTCCGGGCACCCCACGTGTCACCGGCCGGATCTCGGTCGCTCTCAACGGCCACCGCGTCGACACCGAGCGGCTCAGTAGCGGCGATCGGGGACGTGTGGTGCTCCGCCTCCCCCGGCAGCGCCCGGGCAGCTACCGCGTCGTGGTGACCTACGCCGGCTCCGAGACCGTCGCGCACTCCCGTTCCCAGGTCCGCACCCTGCGGGTGGTGAAGGGCGGCGGGCACCACCACGGCCACCGGCTCGTTCTCCGGCCCAACGCCGCCTGGTGACCGGGCGCGCAATAGTCTGACGCCCATGGACTCAGCCCACGTGGAGCAGGATCTCGTGAACGTCCTCTTCACCGAGAAGCAGATCCAGGACCGGATCGGCGAGCTGGCCCGCGACATCGAGGCGGACTACGTCGGCAAGGACCTGCTGATGGTGGGCATCCTGCGGGGTGCGGTGATGGTGATGGCCGACATGGCACGCAGCTTCTCCCGGCACGTGGAGATGGACTGGATGGCGGTGTCGTCGTACGGGTCGGGCACCAAGTCCAGCGGGGTCGTACGCATCCTCAAGGACCTCGACACCGACATCTCCGGCCGCCACGTCGTGATCGTGGACGAGATCATCGACACCGGGTTGACCCTGTCGTGGCTGACCTCCAACCTGGGCTCCCGCAGCCCCGCGAGCGTCGAGATCTGCACGCTGCTCCGCAAGCCGGAGGCCCTGCAGATGCCGGTCGAGGTCAAGTACGTAGGCTGGGACATACCGAACGAGTTCGTGGTGGGGTACGGCCTGGACTACCGGGAGAAGTACCGCAACCTGCGCGACATCGGCACTCTCGCGCCGCACGTCTACACCTGACCGACTGCTCCAGGCCCCCGCTCCTGCCCGCTCGTCGGCCGTCAGATGCCCGCCCCCGCTGGAAGAACGAGCGTTGCCGCTGACGTGTACCGTCGTCAGTTCAGAAACGCGTGAGTCGAGAGAAGCCTGTGACGCGCATATTCAAGGGTCCCTGGGTGTGGATCGTCATCGCCGTCGTCGGCGTGCTCCTTGCCCTGCAGTACCTCGCCCCCAACGGCGGGTACGACGAGGTGCCGACGTCGGACCTGGAGTCCTACATCGCCAAGGGCCAGGTCAAGGAAATCACCTTCATCGACGGTGACCAGAAGATCGAGGCGACCCTTGACCCCGGCGTGCGAGACAGCGGCGACAAGGTGGAGGCCTACTACATCCTGGGTCAGCAGACCGGCATCATCGACCGCGTCGACGCCCAGGTCACCAAGGGCACCATCGAGAAGTCCAACTCCGAGAACCCGCAACCGAGCCTGCTGGGCTCGATCCTGGCGACCCTGCTGCCGTTCGCGCTGATCATCCTGCTGTTCGTGTTCCTGATGAACCAGGTCCAGGGCGGTGGCGGCCGTGGCGTCATGCAGTTCGCCAAGTCCAAGGCCAAGCTCATCTCCAAGGACATGCCCAAGACGACGTTCGCCGACGTGGCCGGCGTCGTCGAGGCGATCGAGGAGCTCGGCGAGATCAAGGAGTTCCTGCAGGAGCCGGCGAAGTTCCAGGCCGTCGGCGCCAAGATCCCCAAGGGCGTCCTGCTCTACGGCCCCCCCGGCACCGGCAAGACCCTGCTGGCGCGTGCCGTCGCCGGCGAGGCCGGCGTGCCCTTCTACTCGATCTCCGGCTCGGACATCGTCGAGATGTTCGTCGGCGTCGGTGCGTCCCGTGTCCGCGACTTGTTCGAGCAGGCCAAGGCCAATGCCCCCGCCATCGTGTTCGTCGATGAGATCGATGCCGTCGGACGGCACCGCGGCGCGGGGATGGGCGGCGGCCACGACGAGCGCGAGCAGACCCTCAATCAGCTGCTGGTCGAGATGGATGGCTTCAACGTCAAGGGCACCGTCATCCTGATCGCGGCCACCAACC
>JAOPXM010000098.1 GCA_025965125.1 Nocardioides sp. | reverse complement strand
TCGCCGAGGGCACCTACGACGCCGGCATCACGATCGCGAGCTCCGCATATGCCGCACAGACAGCCGGTTCGCCGATCGAGGTGTCCTGGCCGAGCCCGGGAGCGATCGGGGTCTACGGGCCGATCGCGCTCTCGAAGACCGCGTCGAACGCCACGACGGCCAAGGACTTCATCTCGTACGTCGCCAGTCAGCAGGGTCAGACGGTGCTGGCTGACTCCGGCTCCTACCCGACCCTGGCGGGCGTCACCGGTCCTACGAAGCCAGCCGACGCGGCGGTCGTCTTCCCTGACTGGGCAGCGCTGTCCACCAGCAAGAACGACCTCCTGGCGGCGTACCAGCAGATCTTCGGTGGGTAGGCACCCTCTCGGCGCACGGGGGCTGCGCGACCCTACGGCGCCGGTGGGGCTCCTGGTGGTCGTCGCCGCGGCGCTCGTGGTGGTGCTGCCCCTGGTCAGGATGGCCCGCACAGCCTGGATCGAGGGCTCCGGACAGTTCGGCGACGTCATCTCCCGCCCGGGGCTGGGCACCACAGTCACGCACTCCATCCTGCTCGCGGTCGCCGTCACAGTGCTGTCGGTGCCGGGTGGAGCACTGCTCGCGATCGCCCTGCGCAGACCGGACGTGCCCGGTCGCCGGCTGCTCCGCCTGTGCGTGCTGCTCCCAGTGCTGGTCCCGGACTTCGTGCTCGCCTACAGCTGGCTGCGTTCCTACGGCCGAGCCGGCTTCACCGACGACCTGCTCGGCGTGACCTGGGACGGCATCCAGGGACCCGTGGGGGTGACGGTGGTGGTGGCCGTCAACGCGGTGCCGCTGGCGTACGTCGTCACGGCGGTGGGGCTCGCCACCCGCGACGAACCCGCCCTCGAGCGGGCCGCCCGCGTAGCCGGCGCCAACGCGTTCACGGTGCTGCGCACGATCACGCTGCCGCTCATGGGCCCGGCGCTCGCCGCCGCCGCCATCCTCGTCTTCGTGCTCACCCTGGGGACGTTCGCCATACCCCAGGTGATGGGTGCACCTGCGGGTTTCGCGACCGTCACCACGCGGATCTACGCCAACCTCTCGCGCAGCAGCGACCCCGCCGCGTTCGTGGAAGCGATCATGCTCGCCCTCCTGCTGGTCGTGATCGCGATCATGGTGGTCGCGCCGGCCGACCAGCTGCTCGGGCCGCGGCTCCGGGCGACCCGCAGCGCGGCCACGGACCCGGCACCCACCGTGGGTGCCACGGCGAGGTCGGGTCGGTGGATCTCGACGACGATCACCGGCTACCTGCTGCTGACCGTCGGGCTGCCGCTGGTCGCGCTCGTCGCGACCGCGATGACGCGGGCCGTCGGGCTGTCCCCGACGCCGTCGAACTGGACCCTGGACAACTTTCGGGCGGTGATCACGATCCGCAACCAGGAGGCTCTCGGACGCAGCATCCTGCTCGCGTTGGCTGCCGCGTCGATCCTGGTGGTGCTCGGCGCCTGTGTCGCGGCGCTGGAACGCACCCGCTTCGGTCGGGGCACGGGCACGCTGGTGATGCTGACGTTCGTGCTGCCCGGCTCGACCCTGGCGGTCGGCCTGCTGATCACCTACGGCCGCTGGCTGAGCGACACGGCGCTGATCATCCTGCTGGCCTACCTCGCCAAGCTCTGGGCCGTCGCCCACCGCCCGATCTCCGGGGCCGTCGACCGGCTCCCGCCTGACGAGCTGTCGGCCTCCCGGGTCAGTGGCGCGTCCCTCGTGGTCGCCCTGCGCACCGTCGTGCTGCGGCCGTTGGCCCCCGCACTGGTCGCGGCCTGGCTGGTGTGCTTCCTGACCGCCCTGCACGAGGTGACGATGTCCAGCCTGCTCTACGGACCAGGGAACGAGACGTTCGCGGTCGTGGTGCTCAACAGCGCGGAGCTCGGCCAGGTCGGCCGGACAGCCGCGTTGTCGGTCCTGATGACGTTGTTGATCCTGGTCCCAGCGGGCCTGTGCTGGTTGGTGATCCGACGCCTCGATCTACGCCGGGCGATGACCCGGGGAGTCGTCGATGACTGACGCCCTGGAGCTCCGCGGACTGTCGGTGTCGTACGACGGCACGACGGCACTCAGCGACGTACACCTCACGGTGGCCTCCGGGGAGATGGTCGCGCTGCTCGGTCCCTCCGGGTCCGGCAAGTCGACCTTGCTGCACACCGTGGCCGGGTTCCACGCCCCCCGGGCCGGCGAGGTGTGGCTGGGCGGCCAACGGATCGCGGGACCCGAGGGCGGAGAGCCGCCGGAGCGTCGCGGGGTCGCGATGGTCTTCCAGAACTACGCCCTGTGGCCGCACCTGACCGCTCTGGACACAGTCGCCTACCCGGCGCGACGCCGCGGCCTGCGTCGTTCCGCGGCACGCGCCGAGGCGATGGCGATCCTGGAGCGCCTCCAGGTTGCTCACCTGGCCCACCGGCGACCCTCGGAGCTGTCGGGTGGGGAGCAACAGCGGGTGGGGCTCGGGCGGGCGCTCGCGCGGCGCGCGGCGCTCTACCTCTTCGACGAGCCGACCGCGCACCTCGACACCCACGTGCGGGGTGTGTTCCTCGAGGAACTGCTCACCCGGCGCCGTGAGAGCGGCAGCGCCGCCGTCTACGCCACCCACGATGCGGAGGAGGCGCTCGGTGTGGCGGACCGGGTCGCCCTGCTCGCCGCCGGGCGGGTGGTCCAGGTCGGCACACCAGAGGAGGTGTACCGCCGGCCGGTGGACCTCTGGGCGGCTCGGCTGACCGGTCCTGCTTCGGTGCTCACCGGACCGGCGGGCGAGGTGCTGGTGCGACCCGAGTGGGCCCGGATCGGCGGCGACCGAAGCGCCGGGATCGCCGACGTCTGGTTCCGCGGACCCCACTCCGACTACCTGCTGGACACCCCAGGGGGCAGGCTGCTGGTGCGCGAACCGGGCTCCCCCCGGCACCGTGCCGGAGACAGCGTGACGTGGACGCTGCTGGAGTCCTGGGCACTCCACGGCGACGTCACGTCGGGTCAGCGGTCGAGCAGCCCCGCCGGCCCGGAGTGAAGGTTGCCCTCGTTGACGATCTTCAGGTGGCGCAACGTGTAGGAGCGGAGGAAGCCGACCTGACGCTCGGTCAGGCGGTCGCACACCCATTCCCAGTGCAGCGAGACCCAGTCACCCGGGGCAAGAGGGTCCATCATGCTCACCCCGTCGAGCGAGCGAACGGCAGTCTCGGGCGCCGGCTCACCGAGGGACAGGACGTGGCCGTCCCAGAGCAGCCGACGTGACTCGACCACGACCTGGTCACCCTGCACCGCGGTCACCTTGCCCCAGCGGATCCGACATCGATCGAGGACGGTCAGTGCATGGTCGGCCTTGCGTCGCTCACTGAGCAGCCCCGTCCACGGGTAGATGCAGAAGACCGCGAAGCTGTGGTGCGGTACGCCGCCGGCGGTCACACTCTCGCTCAGGGCGGGGAACTGGGCTCTGGTCAGTGACTGGAACCGCTCCTCCATGGAGTGGCCGACGGCATGCGCGTCGACACGGTCGAGCCGCGGGCTGCCCACCCAGTAGGCCTCCACGACCCTGCGGTCCAGCGGGTCGTTCAGTCCGGTCGCCGACGCGATCAGCTCGAGGTAGGGCCAGGCTCCGGCGAACTGCTGGGACAACGCGCGGAGGTCGAGGTCGTCGACCGCCGCCACACCGTGCTCCCAGAACTCGACATGGTCGAGAGGCCCGCAGAAGCCGTGGGAGTTCGGCGGGTAGGCGTATCGCGCGAACAGCACGGGGCCCGGAACGGCCCGTTCGCGAGAGCGTGGGTCGACGTCGAGCTCGGTCATGCGGGTGCTTCCGTGTCCCGCGACTGGCCCATCAGCTCCAGGCCGGTCAGCGCCGACTCGGCCTTGGCCTCGTCGATGCACTCGAGAGCGAAGCCCATGTGGATCAGCACCCACTGGCCGGGCGCGAGGTCCATGTCGTCGAGCATGCCGAGGTTGATCGGGCGCTGCGCGCCGAGCACGTCGACGAGTGCGAGCATGCCGCCGTTGCCCTCGAGCACGCGGACGACCTTGCCGGGGATTCCGAGGCACATGTCAGCGGGTTCCGTTCTGTGCGAGAGCCGGGATCTGCTCCCGGAGGACCGTGCGGACCATTTCCATGGCCTCCGGGATCGCCGCCTCGACCTCGTTCGAGAGACCGATGCGCTCCCCGACGTCGAGCGGGCGACAGCCGACGACGTACGTCGGGGGGAGTTGCCCGCCGAGGTCGCGGAGGCTTGCGAGCACCGCGACCGGCGCCATGCCGTGCGGATCGAAGTCGCCGGTGCCGAGGTCGGCCTCACCGACCTGCACCACGCTGATCGCGCCTGGCGGCCCCTCGACGGGCATCGCGTCGACGATGACCAGCGCGTCGTACCCGTCGAGCATGTCGTAGGCGAGGTGCATCCCGCGGATGCCGTAGTCGACGACGCGGACCTCCTCGGGCAGGTTGCCGGCAGCGGCAATCCTGCGGACGACCTCGGGACCGAACCCGTCGTCGCCGCAGAAGAGGTTGCCGATGCCGGCCACCAACACTCGTGCCGTCAGGGCTTGTCCTCCGCTCGCCCGGTGCCAGTCTCGTGCGCCGGGCCCGTGGCGTCGTCGTCCGTGTCCGTCTCAGGCATCTCGGAGGCCGGCTGCTCGTCAGCCGGCGAGGCGTCGCCCCCGGTGCCCGGGTCAGCGTCGCCGGCGCTCTCGACCGGCCCGGTCGCGCCACCGGTGTTGGCGCCGTCCTTGGTCTCCTCATCGGGTCCGTCCACGTCGGCCGTCTTCTGGCGGCCTTCGTACGGAGGCACGGTCGCGCCCTCGGTGTCAGGGTCTTCGTTGTAGTTCGGCCCGCTCGTCATCTCGGTCTCCTTCCCTCGCTGGTGCGGCTACCCGCCGCCGGACTGCAGATCCGGGGCGCCTGGTTCCTGCGCCTCCTGCGGGTTGATGGACGTGTCGGACTCCTCGTCCGCCGTGCCTGCGGGGCGGTCGACCGGGCCCCCACCTGGCTCGTCCGATCCGGTGTCGCGCGAGCCCTTGGGACCGCGTTCCTCCTGCGACTCCTCCTCGAGCTGCTCGCCTGCGTTCTCACTCATCCTGACCTCCTCACCTGTTCCCAGTCCCTCACATCGAGCGGATCTTGGCGTATCTCTTGATGTCGGGAATTGACATCAGGACGGTGGCGACGACGACCAGTGCCAGTGCGGCGATGACGATCGTGGTCACCACTCCAACAATTCTCATGAGCGACTCTCCTCTCGTGCTTGGTCCAGCGGTTCGAGCTCTTCCGGGCCGAAGTAGAAGTAGCGGCCGTACCACTCGTGCATGTCGGCCGCGGGATCGTCGACCAGGACGACCGCGACATGCGTGTCGCCGTCCACGTCCGAGAGCACGGCCGTCACCCGCGCCACCTGTTCGGCGAAGAAGAGGTCCTGTGCGTCGGCGCGCCGGGACGGGTGCACGCGGACGAGGCTGCCCTTCGAGACGCTGACGCCATCGATGACGACGCTGTCCGTGTCCGGTTGGAAACCCTCGTCGGAGGCCGGGTCCCACCAGGGCACCTCGCCTCCGGGCCGGTGCGGGTCGCGCAGGACGCCGTGCAGGTCCCGCAGGCTCTCCGGGGACATCTGGTCGCAACGGTCGATGATCGCGGCCGCGCGCGGATCAGTGGCCCTCGCCTCCGCCTTCTCGGCCTCGGTCATCGTCATCACCCGCAGTGTCAGGATCTCGTCGATCTCTGTCGAGTCGAACAGTGCCCCTGCGCTCTGCTCCGCAATCTCCGGGTAGTCGTAGAGAATGATCGGCGACCCCAGAACGATGTCGGTGGACCCGCGCTCGCCCACCAGCACGGGGTAGGCCCGCCGCTGCCGACAGAGCTCGACCGCAGCCGCGGCTTCGTCCGGTGGCTCCAGCAGGGACACGAAGCCGGCGCCCTCGGCCACGATCAGCACGTGGGTGCCGATCAGGGAGAGCCGGATCGCTGAGTCCTTGCCGTCAGCCGGGTCGGGATGCGTGTTGGTCACCTCGACAAGGAGCCGGACCAGGCCGCCGTCGGGCTCGGCGCCGATGCTCACGTCTGCTCGCAGCGCGGCACGCCGACGCACGATCCGCCCCGCCACGGCCCCGGAGGCGTCGACAACCGTCTCGATGTCCTCACCCCCGGGGACGTCCACCGTGGTCACGGTCGCGGACCCCGCGGCGAGGGAGGCGCTGGCGAGCTTGTACGCCGGCAGCTCGATCTCGCACTCGATCGCCTCGTCCCAGCTCAGCAGCGACCGGCCGTCCACGACCAGCTCGGCCACCGGGCGGAACCCGACGTCGGTGCGTTGCTCGACGACACGGGTCTGCAGCTGGAGGAACCTCAGGTGCACGGTGACCGAGCCGATGCCGGCTCCCGGCTCGAGCAGGCACTGCACGGACATGGCAGGGTCCTCGCCGTAGCTCGCAGCGGATGCAATCGGGGGCCCGAGGACGCCGAACTGCCAACGGGACTGGTTCTTCGAGGAGCTCGCCCGGTAGGGGTACAGCAGGTAGCCCTCGTAGAGGACGGCGTCGGCGATCGCGCGCACCTTGTCGAGGCTCGCGGCACTCATGACGGTGCCCCGTCGCGGGCGACCAGCAGGGTCTGCACGGTCTCTTCCCAGGTGGTCAGGCCGTGGCGGGACTTGTAGTCGGCCAGCTCGGCGAGCACGTCGTGGTGCAGACGGATCCAGCCGGTGTTGGGAAAGTACGACCGGATCATCTCGTGCCACACCTCGACCGGAAGCTGATAGGACGCCTCGCAGTCCCACGGCACCTGCTGGACGCCGAACCCGTTCATCCCCTTCGTGAACACGGTGCCTGAGAACAGCAGGACGATCGGGATGGTGCCCTCCCCCACCGCGTGGAGGTAGCGCGAGCCGGTGACGTCGAAGTCGTAGGTGCACGGCAACGCGAGGTCGACCTCGGTGATGCCGGTGAACCCCTGCACCATCGCGTTGCACTGCATCCAAAGGAACGGCTTGAGGGTGTCGGCCCACCGATCCCGGTCGCCGAACAAGGCCCGCAGCCCGGTCTCGTCGACCTCGTCGTAGCGACGACGCTGCGGCTCGATCCGGACCTGGCACCGCAGGGCGATCGCGTGGATCGTCTCCCCGCTGGACTCCTGGATGCGGAGCCGGGCGGTGAGCTGGGGATCGGCGGCGTACGGCTCCGCATGGATGTCGACGACCGTGAACGAGTAGGTGCTCATCTCGGCGCCCCCGCTGCGTCTGCCGGCGGGGCGGGTCGGCTGCGCTCGTCGACCTTCGCGAAGAACTCGTCCATCGCGGCGTGCGCCTCCTGGCCACCGTCGAAACCACGCCACAGCGAGCGCAGGCGGCCGACGAGCTCGTAGCAGGTGTCGATTGGCACGACGTGGGCGCTGAAGTCCGGGTGGTCACGGTCCGGCCCACGCAGCAGCAGCGCCTCGACATCGGGGCGGAGCTGGGCCAGCTGCGGGTTGGTCTCCTCGATGCGCTGCCAGGCCTCCAGGGGCAGCTCGGACTCCGTGGCACCCGCCGGGCCCGGGTAGAACGCAATGACCCGGTCCTGCACCGAGTTGCGGAACAGGAACGCCAGGCCAACCGGAATCTGCAGCTCGTCCCACTCGGTCGAGCCGAACGCGAAGTCGGGGAACGAGAGGTAGCGGTCCGGCACCGCGCGGTAGCGGAGCTCGGCCGCCTCGGCGGTGAAGAGCAGATAGCACCCACGACAGGTGCACATCAGCACGCGGCTCTCGAGGTTGACCACGTGCTGGTGCTCGTCGGCGATGGGCTCGGCGCACATCTCGCATCGCTCCCCGACGATCGGTTCGGGTCGTGTGTTCGTGATCCGCCGCAGCGACGACAGCGGGGTACGGCCGGCGGCGGTCATCGGATCACGGGACCGGTACGGCCATCGCGACCGACGTGACGCCGCCCTCGGTCAGGAGGGGTACGGGGCTCAGGTGGAAGGCCTCGTCGTCGAGGCAGACGCCGGCGCGCCGTACGTCGTAGTGCGCCTGGCAACCGGGGCAGCGCAGCACGGCCTCGCCGACCGCGGAGCCCAACCGGCGGGCCAGGACCGCGCCCTGCAGGGAGTCCTCGCAACGAGCACAACGGTCGAGGTAGGCGAACATCTCGGGGCCCAGCCGGCTGACCATCACCGCAACCTCGCCGACATCGACCACCATGACCTCGCCCTGGGCCAGGTCGGCCAGGCCGGGCACGGGCTCCCACGAGGCCTGCTCACCGATGCCGGTATCGAGCCTGGACCTCAGCGACGAGACCGGGATCAGCGTCTCGGCTCCCCCCTCGGTCGGCGCCTCCTCCACCTCGATCGCGACGACCTCCGGCGCGGCGGCCTCGATCGCGCCCTCGACGGCGAGCTTGAGCGTCACCGACGACGACGGACAGCCGTCGCAGCTCCCGAGGAGGCGCAGCCGGACGGTGCCCTCCTCGCTCACCTCGATCAGCTCGACGTCACCGCCGTGCGAACCGAGGTAGGGCCGCACGCTCTGGAGGGCCCGCTCGACGCGGGTCCCGACGTCGTACGGGTGCAACCCGTGCACCAGGAGCAGGCTGGCGACCAGGTCATCGGCGGCCAGCGCGGCCAGCACCTCGTCGTCCAGGCGCCCCGCGTCGTAGACGATGTCGAGGATGCGCTCGATGCCCGCGCCGTAGAGGTCGGCAACCAGACGCACCAGCTCCTCGGCGCGTTGGCGCGCGACCACCCCACCCGATCCGCTCGCGTCGAGCAGGGTGTCGATCCGCTCACCGGTGGCCCGGAGGTCCGCTGCTGCGTGGGACTCCGCCATCCGGCTAGCCGCCGCTGACGGACTGGGTCGGCGAGTGCAACAGGTCGAGCTTCTGGCCCTCTCCGAGGTACATGTGGACGCCACAGGGCAGGCAGGGGTCGAAGCTGCGCACGGTGCGCATGATGTCGATGCCCTTGAAGTGCTCCCGGTCGTTCTCCTCGAAGATGGGTTGGCCCTGGACGGCGTCCTCGTAGGGACCGGGGGTGCCGTAGGAGTCACGCGGGTTTGCGTTCCACGGGGTCGGCGGGTACGGGTGGTAGTTGGCGATCTTGCCCTCGCGGATGACCAGGTGGTGGCTCAGCACGCCGCGAACCGCCTCCGTGAAGCCGCAGCCGACGCCCTCGTCGGGCACGGTGAACTTCTCCCACGTCTTCGTGCGACCGGCGCGGATCTCGACCAAGGCCTTCTCGGCGAAGTGCAGCGCACACGCCGCGGCGTACGCCTGGAAGTAGGTGCGGGCCCGGTTGCGCTCGAGCGTGTTGCTCCACTGCGGGATCTTCCACTCCAGCTCGACCGGGCCCTTGAGCGCGGTCTTGGGAAGGTTGATCTTCACCGAGCTTCCTGTCGACTGGACGTAGCCGATGTCCACCAGCCCGGCCAGAGCGGTTGCCCAGAGCCTGGCGAGCGGCCCCCCTCCGGTGTCGAGGGCGAGGTAGTCCTTGCCGTCGAACCAGCGGGGCGACATCACCCAGCTGTACTTGTTGTCGAGGTCGCGCTTCTGCGGTTTCGGGTTGGTGTGCTGGTTCCAGGGGTGCCGCCGGTCGACGTCGTTGCCGAGCGGGTCCTTCTTCACGAACATCTCCTGGTCCTCCCAGTCGTCGTAGTACGACGAACCGAGCAGGATCCGGATGCCGAGGTTGATCTCGACCAGGTCGGTGGTGACGAGCTTGCCGTCGACGACCACGCCGGGAGTGACGTACATCTTCCGGCCCCAGTTGGTCATGTCCTTGTACTCGAAGTTGCAGTGCTCGGGGTCCTGGAACGAGCCCCAGCAGGCCAGCAGGATGCGCCGGTTGCCGACCTGCTCGTAGCCGGGGAGGGCGGTGTAGAAGAAGTCGAAGAGGTCGTCGTGCATCGGCACGACCCGCTTCATGAACTCCACGTAGCGCATGAGCCGGGTGATGTAGTCGGTCATCAGTTGGATCGTGGCCACCGTGCCCACGCCTCCGGGGTAGAGCGTGGACGGGTGGACGTGGCGTCCCTCCATCAGGCAGAACATCTCGCGCGTCCAGCGGCTGACCTGCAGCGCCTCGCGGTAGAACTCGCCCGTGAACGGGTTCAGGGACCGCATGATGTCGCCGATGGTCTTGTAGCCATGGGCATCCGCGTGTGGGGCCTCGGTGCGGTTGGCCAGCTCGAGCACGCCTGGGTTGGTCTCCGCGACCATCTTCTCGCAGTAGTCCACCCCGACCAGGTTCTCCTGGAAGATGTTGTGGTCGAACATGTACTCGGCAGCCTCACCGAGGTTGACGATCCACTCACCCAGGGCCGGCGGCTTCACGCCGTACGCCATGTTCTGGGCGTAGCAGGAACAGGTCGCGTGGTTGTCACCACAGATCCCGCAGATGCGGCTGGTGATGAAGTGCGCGTCCCGAGGGTCCTTGCCCTTCATGAAGATCGAGTAGCCACGGAAGATCGAGCTGGTGCTCTTGCATTCGGCCACGATCTTCTGCTTGAAGTCGATCTTCGTATAGATCCCCAGGCTTCCGACGATGCGGGTGATGGGGTCCCACGCCATGTCGACAAGACCGTTGGCGTCTTCCTGCATGCTGCTCGGGGAGGGAATGGTCGAAGTCATCCCGCCGCCTCTCTGCTAGTTGGCGAACTGAGGCTGTTGCGGGGGCGGTCAGCTGACCGCCCCACGCGCTACCAGGTGCGGGTGGCTCCGGTGTTGAGCTTGGTGCCCGGCGTGCGCCACTTCGGTTCCTTGTCGAGGGTGCGGGTCGTCATGTGACGCAGGCTCCGCATCGTGTTGCCGTAGAGCCCGACTGCGGTGGTCGAGAGCTTGCCGCCCGGTGGCTCGTCCATGAACGGCATGAACTTGTCCGGGAAGCCGGGCATCGTGCAGCCGATGCAGATGCCGCCCACGTTCGGGCAACCGCCCATGCCGTTCATCCAGCCACGCTTGGGCACGTTGCACTTCACGACCGGACCCCAGCAGCCGAGCTTGACAATGCACTTGGGTGAGCCGTACTCGGTCGCGAAGTCGCCCTGCTCGTAGTAGCCGGCGCGGTCGCAGCCCTCGTGCACCGTCTGGCCGAACAGCCAGGTCGGGCGCAGCGCCTCGTCGAGCGGGATCATCGGAGCCTGACCGGTGGCCATGTAGAGCAAGTAGGTCAGGGTCTCGGACAGGTTGTCCGGCTGGATCGGACAACCCGGGACGCACACGATCGGGATGTCTGCCTTGGACTTCCAGTCCCAGCCGAGGTAGTCGGGCACGCCCATGGCGCCGGTGGGATTTCCCGCCATCGCGTGGATCCCGCCGTACGTCGCGCAGGTGCCGACCGCGACGATTGCCGTGGCCTTCGGGGCGAGCCGGTCCAGCCACTCGCTCGTCGTCATCGGCTGACCTGTCGCTGGATCGTTGCCGAACCCACACCAGTAGCCCTCGTCGTGCAGCTTTTCATTGGGGATGGAGCCCTCCACGACGAGCACAAACGGCTCAAGTTCGCCGCGGTCGGCCTTGAAGAACCACTCGAGGAAGTCGTCGGCGCCACCGTTGGGTCCGCACTCGAAGTCGATCAGCGGCCAATGCACCGCGATCTGGGGCAGCCCGGGGAGGGCGCCCAGCGCGATCTCCTCGATGCTGGGCTGCGTGGCTGCGGTCAGGGAGACGGAGTCTCCGTCGCAGCTCAGGCCTGCATTGATCCACAGGACGTGGATGAGTGTTTCTTCAGCCTTGACTGCCTCGGCTGTGGGCATGTGCGCCGGCTCTCCGGGGCCCCTGCATGCGGTCCCATTTCGGATGGGGAGGCCATCCTGTGACCTCTGTCACTTCCTCGCTCATCAGAGTCCTGGGTAAAGGGATCTGTCAAGGACCTCACCCGATCGGGTGAGTCAAATCAGGAGAGCCACTCCAGCCAGGCGTCGAAGTTGTCGCCGGTCTTCGCCGAGATCGGGAGCACCTGGACGTCGGGGTTGATCAGCTGGGCATCGCGGGTGAGCCGATCGGGGTCGAAGTCGACGTAGGGCAGCAGGTCGGTCTTGTTCAAGACCACGATGTCCGCGGCGGCGAACATGTGGGGGTACTTCAGCGGCTTGTCGTCGCCCTCGGTCACCGAGATCACCACGACCTTGCGCTTCTCCCCCAGGTCGAACAGGGCCGGGCACACCAGGTTGCCGACGTTCTCGATGAACAGGATGCTGTCGCGTTCGGGCTGCAGCTCCTCGAGCGCCCGGGACACCATCGCCGCGTCGAGGTGGCAGCCCGCCCCCGTGTTCACCTGGACGGCTCGGGCGCCCGCACGCCGGATCCGTTCGGCGTCGAACAGCGTCTCCTGGTCGCCCTCGATCACGCTCACCGGACGACCGGCAGCGGCGATGGTGCGCTCGAGCAATGTCGTCTTGCCCGCACCCGGCGAGCTCATCAGGTTCAGAGAGACGATGCCGCGTTCGCCCAACCAGCGGCGGTTGCGCACGGCCAGCCCGTCGTTCTTCGCGAGCACGGCCACCTCGAGCTCGAGGGTGTGGGTGCGCAGCTCCTCGTCCCGCTCGACGTGGACGTGGTCGTGGTCACCGTCCGCGTGGGCGTGCTCGTGTACGTGCCCGTGACCATGGCCGTGCCCGTGTCCGGTCGACCCCTCCTGGTCCAGCGTGGTCAGGCGAACGTCGGCCTCGCCGCACCCGCAGGTGCTGCACATCTCAGGCGACCTGCACCGAGGTCACCGACAGCTCTCGTCCGGCCAGCAGCTGGACATCCGCGCTGCCGCACGGGCAGAGCAGGAACGCGTCCTCCATCGAGAACTCCTCACCGCACGACCGGCAGTGCGCGCGTCCGCGTTGCTCCTCGATCTCGAGCACCGCCCCTTCCAGGGCCGTGCCCATGGTGGCGATCTCGAAGCAGAAGGTCAGAGCGTCGGGGACCACGCCGGACAGCTGCCCGACACGCAAACGTACGACGCTGACGCGTCCGTCGGTGCGTTCGAGCACCGACGAGACCACGTTCTCCGCGATGGCGAGCTCGTGCATGCGTCCATCCCAACTGTCCGCTTCACCGTAGATCGGCGCGGTGAACCTCGCAACGGTTCGACTCCGTGCTGTCGGTCCGCACCCGTGCGGCGTACTGTCGAAAGCGGTCATGACATGCGAGGGAGAACTGATGGGCGCAACGCCGAACAACCTGCTGGAAGCGCTGGAGCCGGTCGTCGCCGAGAACCTCGACCGCCACTTGGCGATCGCCCAGGAGTGGCACCCCCACGACTACATCCCATGGAGCCGGGGCCGGGACTTCGCCATGCTCGGCGGGGAGGACTACGCCCCTGAGCAGTCGCAGCTGTCCGAGACCGCGAAGGCCGCGATGTTCACGAACCTGCTGACCGAGGACAACCTGCCGTCGTACCACCGCGAGATCGCCACCCAGTTCGGCCGCGACGGCGCCTGGGGCACCTGGGTCGGACGCTGGACCGCGGAGGAGAACCGGCACGGCATCGCGATGCGCGACTACCTCGTCGTCACGCGTGGCGTCGATCCGGTCGAGCTCGAGCGGGCCCGGATGGACTACATGACGTCGGGCTACGACTCCGGCGCCAAGAACGCGCTCGAGACCGTCGCCTATGTGTCGTTCCAGGAGCTCGCCACCAGGGTCTCGCACCGCAACACCGGCAAGGTGACCAACGACCCCGTCGCCGACCGGATGCTCGCCCGGATCTCCAAGGACGAGAACCTGCACATGGTGTTCTACCGCAACATCGTGGCAGCGGCCCTGGAGCTGGCTCCGGACGAGACCATGCGGGCGATCACCGACGAGGTCATCCGGTTCGAGATGCCCGGAGCCACGATGGCGGGCTTCCGCCGCAACTCGATGGTCATCGCCAAGGCCGGGATCTACGACCTGCGGCTGCACCACGACGACGTGATCATGCCGGTCCTGCGGCACTGGAACGTGTTCGAGCGCACCGGCTTCGGGCCCGTCGGTGAGCAGGCCCGCGAGGAGCTCTCGAGCTTCCTGATCGGCCTGGACCTCAAGGCCACCGCGTTTGTCGACCGCCGCGCAGAGAACCGCGCCCGACAGGCCCGGCGCGCCGACAGCGACCTCACCCCCGACATCGCGTCCTGACCCGGGCGGCGCGCACCCGGGTCCGGTTCATCTCGAGATCCGGCGCATCAGGGCGCATCAGGGCGCATCAGGTAGGCGGTCGGCCCGACGGGAGCCCGACGGTCTCCCGGGGCTTCAGGCTGGCTTCAGCGTCGGCGGCGCACAGTGGCGGCGTAGCCCAATCAGGAGGAGACAGGACATGAGGAAACGCGTGTACATCGGCGCAGCCGGTCTGGCTGCCATCGCAGCGGTCGTTGCGGGCGGCATGGCCGTCGCCGGCAGCGGTGACGACGGCCCGGCCAGCCACCAGTTCACCCAGAAGCAGGCCGACGCCGCCAAGCAAGCCGCCCTGGCTGCCACGGGTGGCGGCACCGTCAACAGTGTCGAGTCAGACGGTGAGAACGGCGCGACCTACGAGGTCGAGGTGACCAAGACCAACGGCGACACCGTCGACGTACGCCTCGACGAGGGCTACCAGCTCGTCGTGATCGAGGGCGACGGCGAGGGGTGAGCCGACGCGGTGGCGTCGGGGACGGGCGAGTCCCTTTCCCGACGCCCTCGCGGATAGATCGTCAGCCGGCCGAGCCACACCGCGGCGACGGCGATGGCCACCCCGGCCACATCGTCGACGACGAAGTGCCAGCCCAGGTAGATCGTGGCCACCATGGTCGCCGCCAGGAAGACAGCCATGACGCGGGCAGCGATGCGAAGCCCGTAGTAGCGCAGCATCAGCAGGATCACGCAGGTGACGCCCACGTGCAGGCTGGCGAACGCCGACACCTGGGCGAACGCATCGCCCGCGGCCGGATGGGCCAGCAGGTGCGCCCGCTGTGCCATGTACTTCGCCTGGGTGTCGGTGACGATCGTGCGCGGCAGGCCGGCGAAGTCCTGCGGTCGGTCGTGGAATGGTCCGAGTGAAGGGATCAGGTAGTACGTCCCGACACCCAGGATCCACACCCAGATCGCCGAGGCCAGGAAGACGAACCCGTCGCGTAGCCGGTCCACGAGAACGACGGCCGCCACGAACGAGACGGACACGATGGTCGGGAACGACTCGTAGACCACCATCAACACGTACGTCGCCACGTGCTGCCCCAGGACGTCGTGGAGGAGGACGGCCGGTGAGTGACCCAGGAACAGCCACGCGTCCACGCGGGTGAGCATGGCGTCGCGGGGGGCGTTGAACACGTCCCAGCTCTTGAGGTTGTGGTAGCAGAAGTAGACGGCGTGGTAGGCCAGCAGCCCGGCTGCGGCGAGGCCCAGTCGGCGTCGCGGCCAGCGAGCCCTCAGCACCCGCAGGACGGTGCCGGGTGTGCGGTGGCCACGCGGACTCCGGCGTCCGGCGTCGAGGAGAGCGAGCACCAGGAAGATCGCGATCGTCAGGACGAGCCTGCTCCGCAGGATTTCGCCACCGGGGTCGCGCGGCGGGATGCCGACGGCGATCGACCGGCACGCCGTGATGGCCCCGAACACCAGCACCACCAGCCAGAGCCGGAGGACCCACCCGTGCCCTGCCTCGAGGTCCGCTGCTCCGTCGGGACGGGTCCCACGCGGCAACGGCATGGAGACACCGTGGTGACTGGAGTCTGCAGTTTTCCTTACCGGGCCGCGACTTCCGGTCAGGTCGTCGGCAGGCAACGGTGATGACTCTGAACGCGTGAGCGCCTCGACCCTCGTACCTGTGGTGGCCCCGGCTTCGAACGTCCGGGCCCCGAGGCGCCGTACGCCCCCGACCCCGTGGCTTCGCTACGTCGTCGCGGTGGCGGCCGCCACCACGCTGATCCTGCTCGCCATCCCGGCGATGTCAGGGGTTCCGTGGACAACCATCGGAGCAACCCTCGGCGCCGTCCCGGCGACCGGCCTCTCCGTCCTCGTCCTCGTCTGGGCCGTCGGGCTGCTCGCCCACACCATCACGCTGACGGCCGCGCTGCCAGGTCTGAGCCGGCGCCGGGCCCTCACCCTGAGCCTGACGGGGAGCGCCGTGTCGAACGTCCTGCCCCTCGGCGGCGCTGCCGGGGTTGCCCTCAACTACCGGATGGCGCGCACCTGGGGCTACGACCGGAACCAGTTCGCGGCGTACACCGTGGTCACGAATGTGTGGGACATCCTGGCGAAGCTCGCCCTGCCCATCCTCGCGCTCCCGCTCCTCGTGCTGACCGCGCCCGCCGCCGTGACCCAGCTGCTCGGTCCGGTTGCCGTCGCGACCGTCCTCCTCGCGCTGGTGGCAGCCCTGGTGCTGGCGACCTTCCTCAGCCCGAAGGCCGCCCACGTCGTCGGCACGGTCGCCGAGAGGCTGGCGACCGCGGTGCTGCGGGGCTGCGGATCCCAGCGGCAGGTGCACCTGCACCAGCACATGACAGACCTGCAGTCCGGTTGCAGCCGCCTGGTTCGAAAGAGCTGGCGGCAGCTCAGCCTGGGCATGGCCCTCTACACCGGCACGCTGCTGCTCCTGCTCTGGGGTTGTCTGCAGCTCACCGGCGCCGGACTCAGCCCGACAGCCGTGGTAGCGGGGTTCGCGATCGAGCGACTGCTCACGATGCCCGGCCTCACGCCGGGCGGCGCAGGAGTGGTCGAGGTCGGGCTCAGCAGCGCCCTGCTGCTGCTCGGCGGCCTGCCCGCCGGTGTGGTCGCGGGGGTGCTGCTCTACCGGGCACTCACGTTCGGGCTCGAGATCCCGGTCGGCGGCCTCGGGCTGCTGGCGTGGTGGTGGACGCGTCGACACCTGACCGCCCCTGCGGTTGCCGAGACGGGGCTCGCGACAACACCGGCGGGCCCGGCCTGATGCGCATCCTGCACGTCAGCGACTGCTACCTCCCCCGCGTCGGCGGGATCGAGATGCACCTGCACGACCTCGTCCAGCACCAGCGCGAGGCCGGCCACGACGTCCACGTCCTCACCACGACGCCGGCCGGCCCGGGTGCGGACGCCGACCCCGGGTGGGTACGGCGCACCGGCCAGGGGTCCACGCCCTCGGCCATCGGGCTGCGGCCTGCCGAGGCGGAGCTGGCTCGACTCCTCCGTGAGACGCCGGTCGACGTCGTGCACGTCCACGTCTCGGTGTTCTCACCCTTCGCCACACTCGCCGCCAGGCAGTCGTCCGCGCTGGGGGTACCAACCCTGGTGACGGTGCACTCCATGTGGTCCCAGCTGGGCCCCCTCCCCCGGCTCGCGCAGTCGGTGCTGCGGCTGCGGCGCTGGCCGATCGCCTGGTCGGCGGTGAGCGAGCGCGCGGCAGAACCCCTGCGCGACATGCTCGGGCCCGACATCGCGGTCCGGGTGCTGGCCAACGCCGTGGACCCGGCGCAGTGGCGCTCCTCGGTCGTCCCGGACCAGGTGCCCACGATCGTCAGCGTGATGAGGCTGACGCACACCAAGCGAACACTCCCCCTCGCCCGCATGCTCGAACGGGTGCGCGCCGCACTGCCCACCGACACCGACGTGCGTGCGGTGATCATCGGCGACGGGCCCCAGCGAGCCGCGCTCGCGAGATACCTCCGCCGCCATCACATGGACGACTGGGTCGACCTGCCCGGCCGGCTGGACCGCGCCGCCATCCACGACGAGCTCTCGCGCGGGGCGCTGTTCGTCGCACCGGCCACCCTGGAGTCGTTCGGCATTGCGGCGCTCGAAGCCCGCTCCGCCGGGCTTCCCGTGGTCGCCAGCAGTCGGAGCGGGGTCGGCGAGTTCATCACATCGGGCATCGACGGTCTGCTCGCCGAGACCGACGACGTCATGGTCGAGCAGATGGTCCGGCTCCTCACCGACCATCGGCTGCGGGCCGCGATGAGCGCGCACAACCGGCTGGTGCCGCCGCGCCACGACTGGGACACGGCGTGCCGGCGCACCCACGAGCTGTACGAGCTGGCCGCGGCACGCGCCGACACCGGCGTCGTACGACGCGCTGTCGCGGTGCCCGCCCGGGTGTCCAGGCGGAGCGCATGAGCCGCGACACGCCCCCGACCTACACGGTGGTGTCGTTCCACGCCCATCCCGACGACGAGGCCCTGCTGACCTCCGGCACCCTGGCAAGAGCTGCCGCCGAGGGCCATCGGGTCGTGCTGGTCATTGCCACGGCCGGTGAAGCGGGTCTGGCGTCGGGCGCCTCGGACCCGGTCGACCTCGGCACCCGCAGGACCCGAGAGCTCGAGGCGTCCGCTGCGGCGATCGGGGCCGCGCGCGTGGTGGTCCTGGGATACGCCGACTCCGGTTCCGGCGCTGTCGGCGTGAGGAGCCGGGACGCGTTCTGCGACCAGGACCCCGAAGTTGTTGCCGCCGAGCTCGCCGCCATCCTGGTGGAGGAGCGGGCGGACGTGCTGACCAGCTACGACCCGTCGGGCGGCTATGGGCATCCGGACCACGTCCAGGTCCATCGCTCCGGTCTCCGGGCGGCTGAGCTTGCGGGCACCCCGGTCGTTCTCGAGGCCACGATCGACCGCGCCCGGATCACCCGGGCGGTCCGCGTCCTCCGGGCTGCTTCTCGGAGGTTGCCAGTCCCCGAGCTGCCGCCCATGACCAACGCCTACACGGCCCACGCCGACCTGACCCACCGTGTCGACGTACGCAGGCACCTGGCGGCCAAACGCAGGTCGCTGCAGGCTCACGCCAGCCAGGCCGGTGGCTCTGACGGCCCCCGCACGTTGTCCTTGCTGCTCCGGTTGCCCCGTCCTCTCAGGGCCCTCGTCCTTGGTCAGGAATGGTTCCGGGAGGTCGGAAGAGCGCCTACCGGGGTGCTGCTCGACGACATCTTCGCCAGCCTCCGGGGACCCGCATGACCATCAGCACCGACAGACCTCCAGCGGGGACCGCAGAGCGAGTCCCGGTCGTGACCGTGGCTCGCTCAGCGCGTCGCTTTCGTGCCCACCGCGAGGGCGTGGTCCTCCTTCTGTCTCTGACCGCTGTCCTGTACCTGTGGAACCTGGACGTGTCCGGGTGGGCGAACTCCTACTACTCGGCGGCCGCTCAGGCGGGTGCGCAGTCCTGGAAGGCGTTCTTCTTCGGGTCGCTCGACAGCAGCAACGCGATCACCGTCGACAAGCCGCCGCTGTCGTTGTGGCCGATGGCGTTGTCCGTGCGGGTCTTCGGAATGTCGTCGTGGAGCGTCCTGGTCCCCCAGGCGCTCACCGGCGTCGGGACCGTCTGGCTCCTGTACGCAGCCGTGCGGCACACGACCCGCTCCGCGGGAGCCGGCCTGCTCGCCGGCGCGCTGTTCGCCATCACCCCGGTGGCCGTCCTGATGTTCCGCTACAACAACCCGGACGCGATGCTGACCCTGCTGGTCGTGGGCGCGGGGTACGCGACCCTGCGATCGCTGGACAGCCCGCGCGCGCTGCGGTGGCTGGTCCTTGCGGGGTCGCTGTCCGGTCTCGGCTTCCTGACCAAGATGCTCGAGGCGTTCCTGGTCCTGCCCGCCCTGGCTCTCACCTACGCGGTGTTCGCCGCCGTCTCGTTCCGCCGCAGGCTGGTGCACCTCGCGGCCGCGCTCGGTGCGGTCCTCGTCTCGGGCGGGTGGTGGGTGGCCGTGGTCGACCTCTGGCCGGCGAGCTCCCGGCCGTACATCGGAGGTTCGACGGACAACTCGGTCCTCCAGCTCGCCCTCGGCTACAACGGTCTGGGACGGCTCATCGGCAGCGGCACCTCGGTGAGCCCGTCCGCGGCGTTCGGCGCCACGAACATCGCCCGCATCTCCCGGACCGACATCGGTGGCGAGATCACCTGGTTCGTCCCCGCCGCGCTCGTCCTCGGTCTCGCCGGGTGGTTGGTGGTCCGCGCTCGCCACGACTCCCGTCCTCGGCAAGCCGCGCTCATGATGTGGCTCGGCTGGCTGTCCGTGAGCACGTTGACGTTCGCCGTGATGGCCGGCATCTTCCACTCCTACTACACGATCACCCTCGCGCCTGCGCTCGCTGCACTCATCGCCATCGGCGGCTGGATCCTGTGGCAGGACCGGGTCGAGCACCCCACCCGGACCCGGCGCCTCATCGTCGCGGCATCGGTGACCACGACGCTGTTGAGCCTCGGTCTGCTGGTCACGGTCGGCTTCAGCCTGGCGTGGGTGGCGATCCCCGTGGCGGCGTTCGGGACTTTGCCGGTGATCTTGCTGATCAGGCCCCACCTCACCCGGCACACCACCACAGCCATGGCGGTCTGGGCCCTCGTCGCCGGCACCCTGGGCTCGGTCGCCTTCTCACTGTCCACGGTCTCGCTACCCCACACGGGGTCGGGGCCGATGGCGGGTCCCGACCACGGAGCCAGCACGTCCAGCCTCGTCGTGTCCACCAACACGTGGGGCGGCTGGATCGACGCCGCCAGCACACCCGCCCCCGACCTCGTGAGGTTGCTGAACCGGGACTCCGGCAGCTACGCCTGGGTGGCTGCTGCACTGGGTGCCAGGTCCGCGTCCACCTACGAGCTCGCCACCGGGTCACCGGTGCTGGCGATCGGCGGATACACCGGGGCCGATCCGAGCCCGACGCTGAGCCAGTTCCAGCAATGGGTGCACGAGGGCCGGATCCACTACTTCCTGCCCGGCGGCACGTCCGGCACCGCCGGAGGTCTCATCTCGACCTGGGTGGCGAACACCTTCACGCCCCAGACGACCGCCGGTTTCAGCTACTACGACCTGTCCGGACCCCTCCGGTGAGCCGCCCGAACGTCGCGTTCGTGCTGCCCGTCCTCAACGAGGCCGCGACCATCGCCGAGTTCCACGACGCCCTGGTGACTGCCACAGCCCCTCGTGGCGACTTCGACTTCGAGTTCGTGTACGTCGACGACGGAAGCCGCGACGACTCGCTGGCGCTGCTGCTGGCCCTGCGACGGGCCGACAGACGAGTCACGGTCATCGGACTGTCGCGGAACTTCGGCCACCAGGTCGCCGTCACCGCCGGGCTCGACGCCGTGGCCACTGCGGACGTCGTCATCGTCATGGACACCGACCTCCAGGACCCACCGTCGGTCGCCCTGGAGATGCTCACGATGTGGGAGGGCGGAGTCGACGTCGTCTACGCCACGCGGCGCACCCGGCAGGACCCGGTCCTCAAACGCGCGTCGGCGTACGCGTTCTACTGGGCGCTCGACCGTCTGGCCTCCATCGACATTCCCCGCAACACCGGGGACTTCCGGTTGATGGACAAGCGGGTGGTCGCCGAGGTCGCGCGCTACCGCGAGCACGACCGCTTCCTGCGCGGCATCGTCGCCAATGTCGGCTTTCGCCAGGAGGCGCTCGAGTTCGACCGCGACCGCCGGCACGGGGGGACGACGGGATACCCGCTGCACAAGATGATCGCGCTCGCCGTCAGCGGCCTCACCGGATTCTCCACCACGCCACTCAAGATGATCTCGCGGCTCGGATTCCTGATCTCGTTCGCCAGCGTGCTCGTGGCGGCGTACGTGCTCGGTGTCCGCACCCTGCAGCCGCAGAACGCCGTGCCCGGCTGGGCGTTCCTCGGCGTCGGCATGTTCCTGCTCGGCGGGCTGCAGCTGATCATGATGGGCGTGATCGGCAGCTACCTCGGCCGCGTGTACGTCGAGGTCCAGGACCGACCGCTGTACTCGCTCGCCCTCTCTGCACGCGGCGAGCACGAAGCTGTGACTCAGCTGCACCGGCGAGCCACCGACGAGCCGCGGGACGGGATCGCGTCGCCCGGGCCGGCCTGAGCGTCGGCCGCAAAGTTCGACGCACGGCTGACAACACTGCCTCGAGGACTCCAACGGCACCGACCGCGGCCAATCCGCTGCGGGCGCGGGTGCGCGGTCCTACATTGGGCCCGACCCCCCAGCTCTCGACCTCAGGAGTCCCATGCGTCGCACGATCGTCCTTGTCCTGACCGCGTCCCTCGCACTGGTCGCCCTCCTGGCGGCGGGGCCGTCCAGCACGGCCGCCGGACCGCTGACGGGTCGCCTGGTGGACGGGGTCGCCCCCGGCTCTCCTGCGGTCTCCGGAATGACCGTCAGGTTGCGCGAGCTGGCAGACGGCGGAGGTCCCGGCCCCATCGTGGACGTCGACGTGACGGGCCCCGGCGGGGGCTTCTCGTTGAGCGCAGCCGGGTCGAGCGCCGACGAGTTCTACGTCCAGGTGCTCGCGGGGAACTACCAAGGCGGCTGGATCGGCGCCGACTGGGTCGAGGGCAGCATCGGCAACGCCGTGACGTACTCGGCGAGTGCGTCGCTCGGCGACATCTTGGCCGTGCCGGCCTACATCCGCGGCGTGGTGGTCAACAGCGTGACGAAGAATCCGGTGTCCGGCGTACGCGTCACCGCGCGCAGCCAGGACCACATCAGCGAGGTCGACGGGGCCGACCTGACCGACAGCAACGGTGTTTTCCGGATCAACGGCCTGACCTGCGAGGACGACTGCTACCTCAAGGTCAACGGCAGCGAGAAGGGCTACGAGACCGGCTTCCGTGCGTGCAACGCGAAGGTCGTGGCCACCTGGCCCAATGCCTGCGCCAGTCCTCTCGGGCGGATCGGCCGCGTCTTCCTCGACCGGCTTTAGCCACTCGCGACCGTTCCGATCGGACCGGTCGCGCATTGGACGGAGATCACACGGCCGAACTATTGGATCGTTCCAATTTTCCTGGGAGAATAGAGGCAACAAGACACGAGAGGAAGCAATGACCCTGGTACAAGAGCTCAATGATCTGCACACCTCCTACGTCGAGGCGATCAACGCCGCGGTGGCGAGGGACGACCTTGCCGGCGCCGAGCGCCTGGCGGAGACCTACGACGACGAAGCGGTCCAGCTGATCGCCGAACGCGAGAACAAGACCCATCTGCTGCCCATCCGACGCCCCCAGAGCCCCGACACCTCGCTGCGTCGGTTGGCGCGGCGTCTGCGGGTCGCTCGCGCCGCCTGAGGTCCTTGGTCGCGTCAGCCGAACTACTGACACAAGTGTCGAGTCGCGGTCGCGCTGAGCCTGGTCCCGCGTCGCGCGCTCGACTTACCTCAGTACTTCGGCAACGGGAGTAGCGCCAAGGCCGAACGGGGGAGTCACTTGCCGTCGGAAAATCAGACCTTGAAGCGCAACCTGTCCCGCGTGATCGATAGGAGACGGCACCCGTTGGCATTAGTGGATCTACCTGCGCTTATGCGTCTCATGACGTTGACGGTGGTCGACGCCCGACGAATCCAACGGGGGCAATCCGGGGGCAACGTCCCGGTCATCGATCACCGTCTGTGGCCACAGTCAGCCCCCGACGCGATTTCACGGCACGAGGGTGTTGGCTCGAGACGCCGCGCTCTAGCGATATTCGGTCTGATGCATGCGTCATCGGCATCCTCCTCACTGCGAGCGGCCGGCACCAGCGAATGGGACCCGTTGGTGAGCGTCGAACACGTTGGAAACGAAGGCGTCCGCCACGCTCTTTTCATTCTGGGGGGCCGCCGGGGGGACGCGCCATGGCGTCGCGCGGACCCGCGAACTAACAAAGCTAGGTCGCTCGCCGGCATCCGCTCACGATGTGCGGACGTTCCGATCGGCCGATGTGCGTGTCTACCCCGGCCAGCGGCTCAGATGCGACCAGTGCCGATCCGGGCGCGGCCGGATCACCTCGGCACAGTCCAAGCCGAGATTGTGTCAATCGCCGACTCTCGGGACCCCCCACGTTGACAGGCAGAACGGATGCCCCGCCAGGTCGGCGTACACGAAGCAGTGGTCGGCGTTGGGTGGTGCTCGAATCGGGTAGCGCCGGCCGCCAGCACACGCGCTCCGGTCCCCACCAGGTCGTTGACGAAGAACTCGAGGTGCATCTGCATCCCCACCTCGCCATCCGGCCAGGCGGGTGGCCGGTAGTCGTCGATCTGCTGGAACCCGATGTCACCGTTCGGCCCTTCTACGAGCGCCCAGTACTCGTCGCCCTTCGCGACCCCGCCGGTGATCTCGGCGTAGAACCGGCGAGCGCGATCGCGTCGGGCGCATTGACCGTCGTCAGGCTGAGCCTGATCAGGTCCGACATCAACCGATCTCCATCTGCTGGTACGTGGGCGTGAGCTCCTCCCAGCGTTCCTTCCAGCCGGGCGCACCGGCATCGGAGCTCCAGCCCTCCGGATGGACCGGGCCGTCGACCTCCAGCGACCGACCGAGATCCTCGAGGTGGACCCGCCAACCAGAGGCGTGGAACGGGAGATGCATCATCGGCAGACCGCGCTCCTCGACCACCAGCCGGGTCTTGGAGCCCTCCTGGGTCAGCCACGCCTCGATCTGTCCCTCGTCGTCCGTACCCGGCTCCGTCGTCAGCAGCAGGTGGTGGGGCGCCTCGCACACCTCGACGCGCGCCGGACCGGTCCAGCTGCTCGTGAAGACGGCCTGGATCGTGCCGCCGACCCGCATGTCGCCGTCGACCCGGGCGATCCAGCGGGCCAGCCGCTCGGGCGTCGTACACGCCTGCCAGAGGTCGCCGATGTCCGTGTCGTAAAGGTCCTCGACCCGGACTGCTCCGCGGGTCTCGTCGAGTGTCCGCATCGTCGCGATCGTGGTCATCGTCGTGCCTTCTTTCCTCGTGCGATCTCGGTATGGAGGGCGTCGAGGCGGTTCTCCCAGAGCCGGCGGTACTCTCCCAGCCACTCGTCGACCTCGACGAGCGCCTCCGGGCGGAGTGTGTAGATCCGGCGCTGCGCGTCCTGGCGTACGTCGACCAGCCCGGCTTCCCGCAGCACGCGGAGATGCCGGGACACGCCCGGGCGAGCGATCGGGAGAGCCTCGGCCAGCTCTCCTGCACTCGCCGGGTGGTCGCGGAGAATCTCGAGAACCGTGCGCCGGCTCTCGTCTGCCAGCGCGTGCAACACGGCGTCCATGGGGCTAATGTAACTATGTGGGTACGTATCCGCAAGGTTACATTCGGCCCTGTGAAGAAGTGTCGTGTCCGGGAGGTTCAGAAATGACGGTGGCAGTCGACGCCGAGATCGCCGCGTTGATGCTGTGCCTCCAGAGGGCAGCGAAACCACGTGCTGGGTGCCGTGGAAGGGCTGAGCGATGAGGCGCTGCGGCGCCCCGTGCTGCCCTCTGGATGGAGCTGCCTGGGGATGGTGCAGCATCTCACGCTTTCGGTGGAGCGTTTGTGGTTCCGCGCTGTTGTGGCCGGCGACCCGGAGGTCATCGACATGGTCGGCAGCCAAGACAGCGCATGGCACGCATTGAGTGCGGTCAGGCAGGCGTCACGCGGGGCTCGTGATCATCACGTTTCGTAGCCGCCAGGGGGCCAGCCGCGGTCTTGTCCATGGGAGCCTGCGCGCCTCGTCGACGAATCACGTGCCTGTCAGGCCCCGCCGATGCCGACGTAGGTGATGCGCCAGGCATAGGCGTTCTCTGCAGGTTCCAGGATCGCGTAGTAGGTGGTGGCCCGGTCGGCCTCGAAGACGATCTCGCAGTCCCTGGTCCCGCCACCGTTGTGGCGACAGGTGGAGCCCGAGCCGCCCCCGCCGGCAGCGAAGCCGAGCAGCTGGTTCCACTCCCCGTCGCCGATGACGGCCTGGTCGACGAGGCCGGCGCGGTTGCCGGCGACGACCGCCTCGACCACGGCGTCCAGGGTCTCCTCGGCACTGTAGCTCCCGGTCGGGTCACCAGCCGACGGGCCAGCGAAGGCGCGGCAGGCCCCGACAGCGACGCTGCAGCGGACCAGCTGTGCGTCGGTCGGCTCGGCACCATCAGCGGGCTGCAGGACCGAGACCAGGGTCTCGTCGTCTTCCCATCTCCAGGTGCCGTTCGCGAAGCCCCAGCCCTCCGGAGCCTGCAGGACGACCTCGTCATTGCTCCCGACCGGCCGCGCGCTCAGGGTCGCCACGGAGGGGACCTCGCCACCGAGGGTGCCGGCCGGCGACCGGACCAGCCAGGTGCCCCCGGGGCTGATGTCGAGGTCGTCGTACGTCGGCAGCGCGTCCTCGCGGGTGAGCTCGCCGTCGGCGGAGATGGTCGCGAGGTACGGCTCGGTGCTGGTGGCGTCGACGGCGCCGTCTGCCCCGTCGACGACGACGAGTCCGGCAGACGTTCCCTGCAGGACCACCTGGTCCGGGGCCGTCTCGGTCAGGTCCACGACGGTCTGCTGGTCCTGGTACTGCGCGCGCCACATGCGGCTGGTGCGCGTGCCCTGGACGATCACGTCCCCGTCGTCGGTCACAGCGCGGACCCTGATCGGGACGCCGTCCTCGGTGCTGGGCAGGTCGTCGATCGGCGCCTGGCCGAAGCCCTCGCCCGCCGGCTGGGTGTCGAACCCGGTCAGGCGAGCGCGACCGCTGCTCAGGTCGACGAAGGCGACGTAGCGGCCGTTCGGCGACATGACCGGCGGCTGGTCCATCTGGGCGTCGATCCTCCCGGTGTCCACGCCCGGACCGCCCCACCACCAGGAGCCGTCGGACCGCTGTGCCAGCCAGACCCCAGCGCGGGACTGCACGAACCACCAGGCGCCCGGCACTTGCGTGCCGTCGACGTAGAGCCGCTGGTCGAAGACGTAGGGGACCGTCGGTGCCGTGACGGGGATCGTGGTGTCCCGCGGGTCGGGTGAGTCAGTCACCCTCGTGGGGGACGGTGTGGGCTGGGGCTCGTGGTCGCCCTGCTCGCTGAGCAGCAGGGCCACCACGCCGACGATCAGGGCGACGGTGGCGGCCACCAGCAGCGGCTGCCAGGGCCGGGCGGCGCGCGGCTGCGGCTCGTCTGCGGGCACCACCGACGGCATCGGCGGCACCTGGACGCCGTCGGCGACCTCGTTCAGCTCGCGGGCCAGCGTCTCCTCGAGTTCGGTGGTCATCTCAGGCCTCCCCTCCGAAGTGTGCCTCGAGGCCGATGGCGGCTCGCAGGGCTTGGAGCGCACGGTGCGCCGTGGACTTGACGTTGCCGGTGGAGCAGCCGAGCGCCTCGGCGATCTCCCGTTCGCTGAGCTGTTCGTAGTAGCGCAGCACGATCACCGCTCGTTGCCGGGGCGCCAGGGACGCGATGTGCGGCCAGAGCACCATCCGGTCCTCGGGGCCGGCGGTCGGCGCCGGGCGCGGCTCGGGGGGCGCGTCGGTGAGCAGCTCGAGCTTGCGGGCCTTGGGGCGCCGCTGCGAGATGTAGAGGTTGGTCAGCATCCGCCGCAGGTACGCCGCCGGCTGGTCGGCCCGGCTCACCTTGGCCCACGAGCGGTACGCCTGCAGCAGCGTCTGTTGGGCAAGGTCCTCGGCGTCCGCGTGGTTGCCGGTGAGCAGGTACGAGGACCGGTAGAGCCACGGCCACGCGGATGCGGCGTACTCGTCGAACGTCGGCGCGTCCTGGGCTTGCTTCGTGGTCGAGAAGGCCATCGGTCACCCCTTTCGTACCCCACTTGACGACGGCCGGGGATCAAAGGTTGCGTCGGGCCGACGGTAATCTCGTGGAGGTGTCGGCGCGTCGCCGGTTCTGCCGCCGGGCGAGCGGCCGGTCACGTCGGCACCCAGTTCGGGCAGGTGCTCGCAGCCGTCGTCCGATCGGTCCTGGTCACACAGATGAGTGCGAAGTACCTGATCTCGTCTGCCCGACGTGGCGCATGCCGCGCGCGCAGTGAGGGTGGAGGCCAAGGACGCCGGGGTGTAGGTCTTCTCCGCTGGGCTGGAACATCAGGTGCCGAGCGTCGTGGCCACCGACGGGACGGTCACCGACGGGCCCCACCCGGAGACCAAGGAGCACCTCGGCGGATTCGCGGTCGTCGACGTGGCCTCACGCGACGAGACGCTGGAGTGGGCGGCCAAGATCGCCGCCGCCTGCCGCTGTGCGCAAGAGGTCTTCGAGCTTCTGCCCGACCCGACCGTCTGAGCGAAGGCGGCCCGCCCACGCCGGAGGTCGCGGGTTCGCTCGTGGGACGTCATACGAGCTGGGCGCTACAGGCACCACTTTGTATGACGTCCCCGCGCCGACGACCGACCATCGGCACGAGCGCGCTCTGCGCGCAGTGAGCGGATGTCACTCCACATACGGAGGGCGGTCGTCAGGTTGGCGGCGGCGGAGGAATGCTTTCGGCCCGCGCCCGCCTCGTGAGCACGAGCCGAATGATCCATCTCGAAGTAACCCCGGCTCCAGCCCAGGCGGTTGATGAGCTGCGACATCGGTCCGCGGAGGAAGTCGCATCAACCTCGAACCACGCCGTTCAGCCGGGCATGGGTAGCGGAAGCGTCACCCGCCGCGGAGAGTCGTGGCGAGCCAGGTACACACACCCGGAGACTGGCAAAGGGCATCAGCAAACCTTCAAGCGTCAGGTGGATGCCCAACGGTGGCTACGGGGCCAGCTCGACACCCTCGACAGAGGGGCATGGGTCAACCCGCAGGATGGTCGCGTCACGTTCAGCTCCTACTTCGCAGCGTGGTCACAGCGTCAGGTCTGGACCGACGGCACCCTGAAGGCCATGTCACTCGCAGCACGGGACGCGACCTTCAGCGAGCTGGAGCTGCGGAAGGTTCGACCGACCCACGTAGAAGCGTGGGTGAAGGAGATGTCGGTCAGGGGCCTCGCCCCCGGCACCGTCAAGACTCGATTCGTCAACGTCCGGTCGGTGTTCCGGGCCGCGATCCGCGACAAGGTGATCGCCGCCGACCCCACCGACGGCGTCAGGCTCCCCCGCCAGCGCAAGCGCGAGGCGTCGATGGAGATCCCGACGCCGGCGCAGGCACGGACGATCCTCGACGCCGCTGATGAGCGGTTTGTAGCGTTCATCGCGGTCTGCGCGTTCGCTGGGCTTCGGCTCGGCGAGGCCGCCGCCTTGAAGTTCGACGACGTCGACTTCCTCCGTCGTCAGCTCCGCGTCCGTCGCCAGGTGCAGCGCGCCGGGGGGGCGGCCAGGTTGAGATCCGGCTACCGAAGTACGGCTCAGAACGCGACGTACCGCCGCCCGACGAGCTGCTGGCGGTGTTGTCGCGGCATGTCGACCTCGGTCATCGAGGCGACTGGCTGTTCGCCGGCGGCGAGGACAACCCGCCGCACCAGAACACGGTCGGCTATTGGTGGCGCAAGACACTCGCTGCGGCGGGCCAGGAGGGCATCCGCCTGCACGACCTGCGGCACTTCTACGCCTCCGGGCTGATCGCGGCCGGCTGTGACGTCGTGACCGTCCAAAGGGCGCTGGGGCACGCAAAGGCGGGCACGACCCTGGAGACCTACAGCCACCTCTGGCCGTCCGCTGAAGACAAGACCAGGAGAGCCGCCAATGCGCTCGTCGAGGAAGTCCTCGGCCCTGACGGGGCAAGAAGGGGGCAAGTAGGACGAATTAGGCGGCTGACCTGCGGCTTTACACGTTGAAGCGGAACTCCACGACGTCGCCGTCGGCCATGACGTAGTTCAGGAGTTCCGGTGGAACTCCTGCCCCTGCGGGTCTTGCCCAACACCATGCGGGCTTGCCGGACGGCCGAGGAGTCCCATGCAGACCTGTCTGGAGTTCGCCGAAGCCCGCTTGCAGCAGCGGTCCATCAAGGAGTCGACCCTTAAGGAGTACCTCGCCACACTCCGAGTCCTCAGGTTAGCCGATGTTCCACACGAGACCGTCACCCTTGCCATGCTCAACAGCAGGCTCAGCAGGGTCCTGACCCCCTCCACGCGGCGCAAGCACGCCATCAACCTCCGCGCCTGTCTCGGACTGCCTGTGCCCTGCCCCAAGGCCGCGCAGAAGGTCTACGCCCTACCGCCGCTCCCGGTGCTCCACGACGCGTTGGACCGAAGCTCATACAGGCTGTGGGGTCTCGCGATGCTGTACGGCGGTCTCCGTCTTGGAGAGGCATGCGCCAACCAGCCAATCACGGGCACCGTGCTCACCGT
>JAOPXM010000004.1 GCA_025965125.1 Nocardioides sp. | reverse complement strand
GCGGGAGCTCGATACGCGACTTCGCCAGACACTGCGTGTGAGAGCCTTGGAGCATGTCCGAGTCGGCTGAGGAGTCAGTGATTCCACGCCGCGGGCGGCCGGGATACGACCAGGCGACCGTGCTCCGACGGGCGATCGACCTCTTCAACCGTCAGGGCTACGACGGCACCAGCATGGGCGACCTCGCGCGCGAGCTCGGCCTCACCAAGTCGGCGATCTACCACCACGTACCGAGCAAGGAGCACCTGCTCGCGGCCGCGCTGGACGAGGCGCTCGACGGCCTCACCGAGGCGATCGAGGCGGCCGTCGATGCCGCACCCGGGACGAGCGCCGCGGCCCGGCTGCGCACCGCCGTACAACAGTCGGTCGCGATCCTGGTCGAGCACCTGCCGGCGGTCACGCTGCTCCTGCGGGTGCACGGCAACAGCGAGCTCGAGCTCGCCGCGCTCAAGCGCCGGCGGGCCCTCGACGACAAGCTGGCCGAGCTCGTCCAGGCAGCGGTTGACGAGGGGGCGCTGCGTGCCGACATCGCCCCCGACCTGATCAGCCGCCTGCTGTTCGGCATGGTCAACTCGCTCACCGAGTGGTACCGCCCGGGCGGCCCCGTGGACGCCAACGTGCTCGCCGAGTCCATCGCGACGCTGGCCTTCGACGGGCTCACCCGACTCAGCGATCAGGCGTAGAAGCCTCAGGCGTCGAAGTCGACGGTGACCCGGTCGCTGACCGGGAAGCTCTGGCAGGTCAGGACGAAGCCCTGCGCGACCTCGGCCGTCTCGAGGGCGTAGTTGCGCACCATGTCGACGCCGCCGTCGGTCACCTTGGCTCTGCAGGTGCCGCACACGCCGCCCTTGCACGCAAAGGGCAGGTCGGTCCTCGTGGCCTGCGCGCCGTCCAGCACACTGTGGCCGCGCGACATCGACGACGTGGTGGTCCGGCCGTCGAGCGTGACCGTGACCTCACTGGTGTCGCCCGATACCACCGCGTCCGCGCGGTGCAGCTCGGGTGGTGGCTCGTCGACGTAGAACAGCTCGAAGTGGACACGCTCCGGCTCGACGCCCAGCTCGGTGAGGACGGCGCGAGCGTCCGCGATCATCCCGAAGGGCCCGCACAACCAGACGTGGTCGACGGCGGCGAGCGGCACCAGCAGCGTGAGCAGGCGGCGCAGCCGGTCGGCCTCGAGCCGGCCCGAGAAGAGCTCGACGTCGCGGGGCTCGCGCGACAGCACGTGCACGAGGTCGAAGCGCGGCCCGTAACGGTTCTTGAGGTCGGCCAGCTCCTCGGCGAACATCACCGAGCCGCTGGTGCGGTTGCCGTACAGCATCGTCACCCGGGCGTCGGGGTTGCCGAGCACCGATGCCGCGATCGACAGCATCGGGGTGATGCCAGAGCCGGCGGCGATGCACAGGTGCCGCCCCCCGCCCAGAGGATCGGCGCGGAAGCTCCCGCCCGGCGCCTGGACCTCGACCCGGTCACCGGGACGTACGTCGCGCACCAGCCACCGTGAGAACAGCCCGTCCGGGATCTCGCGGACGCCGATGCGGGGCCTCTCCCCCACCGCCGCGCAGATCGAGTACGTACGACGCTGCTCCAGACCGTCCACCGTGCGACGCAAGGTCAGGGACTGGCCGGCGTCGAAGTCGAACAGGTCGCGCAGCTCGTCGGGCACGTCGAACGTCACCGCTGCGGCGTCATCGGTCAGGTGCTCGACCGACACCACGGTGAGCGCGTGGAAGGTCGAGCGGCCGGAGGCAACCGGGACTGCCACTTCGGACGCGGTCATCTCAGATCTCCTTGACGTGCTCGAAGGGCTCGAGGCACCCCGTACACCGGTAGAGGGCCTTGCAGGCCGTCGACCCGAACTCCGAGGTCAGGTCGACGTCGTCCGAGCCACAGCGTGGGCAGACGAGGGAGCGTCGGGTGGGCAGGAACGACAGCGGGATCGGGCCGTCGTGCCGCGACGCCGGACCTGGAGCCGAGAGCCCGTGGTCGGCGAGTGCCTGCCGGCCGCGGGGCGAGATCCAGTCGCTCGACCACGCGGGATGCAGGCTGACCCGCACGTCGACGTGAGCGAAACCCGCATCCTGGAGCCGATGCACCAGGTCGTCGCGCATCGTGGCCATCGCGGGGCATCCGGAGTACGTCGGGGTGATGGTGACGACGACGCGTCCGCCCTCAGCCACCTCGACGCCGCGCAGGACGCCGAGGTCCTCGAGGGTGAGCATCGGCATCTCGGGGTCGGTGACCGAGGCCGCGACCGCGCGGGCGCTGGGCAGGGACCGAGCCAGCGTCGCGGTCGCCCTCACCACGTCCCCATGGGGTGGGCGCGCGCAACGACCTGCAGCTCGGCGAGCAGCAGGCTGAACGCCTCGGTGTGGAGCCCGTCGCGGCCGGTACGCCGCTGCACCCCGGCCAGCGGTGCAACTTCGGGCCGGTCGATGCCGCTCGAGGCGAAGACCTGCTCGAGCAGCACGTCGACCTCGTCGGCCACCGTCGAGGGATCGACGCCGACGCCGGCCCGGGCCACGCGGACCTCGACGTCGTGGGCCGAGAAGAGCTCGGCGCGCAACGGCCAGGTCGCGGAGAGCCCGGACACCAGTCGACGCCGCGACTCCTCGGTGCCGCGGGCGAGCGTGAGGAACCAGCGCGCGGCGTAGTCACGGTGGTAGGTCATCTCCTTGACCCCCTTGGCGGCCACCGCCGACAACACGTGGTCGCGACTGTCCGTCAGTCGCTGGAAGAGGGCCAGCCGCCACGTCGAGAACAGCAGCAACCTGGCCATCGTGACGGCGAAGTCACCGTTGTCGGACTCGACGAGACGGACGTTGCGGAAGTCGCGGTCGTCGCGGAAGAACGCCAGGGCGTCCTCCGGTGGAGCCGGCGACCCCTCGGGCAACGCCGGCACCACCGTGGGGTCGGCGGCCGCGGCCCGCGCAAGCAGCAACCTGGCCTGTCCCAGCAGGTCGAGCGCGATGTTGGCGAGGGCGATGTCTTCCTCGAGGTCCGGCGCGTTGCTGCACCACTGCGACAGCCGCTGCGACAACACCAGGGCGTCGTCACCCAGCATCAGGCAGTAGGTCGCGAGGTCGCGGTGGTCGACCCCGTCCGGGACGGTCGTGTCCACACCCGCGAGCGGGTCCTCGAAGTCGGTGCCGAACGCCCAGTGCGAGTCGTCGCCACCAAGCAGCCCGTCGTACACGGAGTCGTGGTCGGGCACGTGGCTCGGGTCAGGGGTCGACATCACATGTGGGGGACGTTGTCGGGGATCTCGTAGAACGTCGGGTGCCGGTAGACCTTGTCCCCGCTGGGGGCGAACAGGGGGTCCTTCTCGTCCGGGCTCGATGCGGTCACGTCGCTGGAGCGCACCACCCAGATGCTCACGCCCTCGTTGCGGCGCGTGTAGACGTCGCGCGCGTGCCGGATCGCCATCTCGTCGTCGGCGGCGTGCAGCGATCCCACATGGACGTGGTTGAGGCCGCGCTTGCCCCGCACGAACACCTCGTAGAGCGGCCATTCGCCGCTGACGGCCTCACTCATGGCTCTCCTCGTTGCTGCGTCGGGCGAAGGCCAGCGCGGCCTCCCGCACCCAGGCGCCGTCCTCGTGCGCGCGGCGGCGGTGGGCGATCCGTTGGGTGTTGCACGGGCCGTTGCCGCTGATGACGGCCTTGAACTCGTCCCAGTCCGGGGCGCCGAAGTCGTAGGACTGGCGCTCCTCGTTCCACTTCAGGTCGGGATCCGGCAGGGTCACACCGAGCACGGCGGCCTGCGGGACGGTCATGTCGACCATTCGCTGCCGGAGGTCGTCGTTGGTGTTGCGCTTGATGCCCCACGCCATCGACTGAGCTGTGTTGGGCGAGTCGTCGTCGGGCGGGCCGAACATCATCAGCGCCGGCCACCAGAACCGGTCGACCGACTCCTGCACCATCGCGCGCTGCTCGTCGGTGCCACGCATCATCGTCGCCAGCAGCTCGAAGCCCTGCCGCTGGTGGAAGGACTCCTCCTTGCAGATCCGGATCATCGAGCGCCCGTAGGGGCCGTAGGACGTGCGGCACAGCGGCACCTGGTTGCAGATCGCGGCACCATCGACGAGCCAACCGATGGTGCCCACGTCGGCGTACGACAGGGCCGGGTAGTTGAAGATGGAGGAGTACTTCTGCCGGCCCTCGATGAGCATCTCGGTCAGCTCCGCCCGGGAGACGCCGAGGGTCTCGCACGCGGAGTAGAGGTAGAGACCGTGGCCGGCCTCGTCCTGCACCTTGGCCAGCAGGATCGCCTTGCGCCGCAACGACGGTGCGCGCCCGATCCACTGCCCTTCGGGCTGCATCCCGATGATCTCGGAGTGCGCGTGCTGGGCGACCTGGCGGACCACGGTCTTGCGGTAGCCCTCGGGCATCCAGTCGCGCGGCTCGATCCGCTCGTGGCGCCCGATCGTGGACTCGAAGGACGCCAGCAGGCTGTGCTCGTCCATCTCGCCTCCCGAAAGCTCGCCACCGAACATTTACTGACCGAACGGTCTGTAATAGTGTGGCACGCGACCGGAGGTTCACGCAACGGAAGGCTCCACGCTCGTGAGTGCACTGCTCGAAAGCTATGCCGGGGGCACCTGGTTCCGCGCCACCGACGAGGGCAAGCCCCTGCTCGACGCCGCTACCGGCGAGGAAGTAGCCCGGATCTCCTCGACCGGCCTGGACCTGTCCGCGATGGTCGAGCACGCGCGCAACGTCGGCGGACCGGCTCTCCGGGCACTCACGTTCCACGAGCGCGCGGGCCTCCTGAAGGCAGTCGCCAAGCAGCTCGGCACGGACAAGGACGAGCTCTACGCCCTGTCCGCCCGCACCGGAGCCACCCTGCGGGACTCCCAGGTGGACATCGACGGCGGCATCGGCACCGTCTTCAGCTACGCGAGCAAGGGCACCCGCGAGCTGCCCAACGACACGATCGTGCTCGACGGCGCCACCGAGCAGCTCAGCCGCTCCGGCAGCTTCGTCGGGCAGCACGTCTACACCTCACGCCCCGGCGTCGCGGTGCAGATCAATGCGTTCAACTTTCCAGTCTGGGGGATGCTCGAGAAGCTCGCGCCGGCGTTCCTCGCCGGGCTCCCGAGCATCGTCAAGCCGGCCAGCCAGACGGCCTACCTCACCGAGCTGGTGTTCCGTCGCATCATCGAGTCGGGCCTCCTGCCCGAGGGTTCTGTGCAACTGCTGTGCGGCAGCCCCGACGGCCTGCTCGACCAGCTCGGCGCCCAGGACTCCGTCGCGTTCACCGGCTCGGCCAGCACCGGCGCGACGCTGCGCCAGCACCCGTCGGTCCTGTACGGCGGCGTGCAGCTCGGCGTCGAAGCCGACTCGCTGAACTGCTCGATCCTCGGCCCGGACGTCACCAGCGAGGACCCCGAGCTCGACCTCTTCGTCAAGGGCGTCGTCACCGAGATGACCGTCAAGGCGGGGCAGAAGTGCACCGCCATCCGGCGCACGATCGTGCCGGCCACGATCGCCGACGACGTAGTCCGTGCCATCAGCGCCCGGCTCGCCAAGATCTCCGTCGGCAACCCGGTCAACCCCGACGTACGCATGGGAGCGCTGGCCAGCCTTGCCCAGCGTGACGAGGTCCGGAAGGCCGTGCAGTCCCTGCGCGGATCGGCCGAGATCGTGTTCGGGGACCCGGACCACGTGGACGTCGTCGACGGCGACGCGGAGGTCGGGGCGTTCATGTCGCCGATCCTGCTCCGCGCCTCGGCCGGCGCCAGGGAACCGCACGACGTCGAGGCCTTCGGGCCGGTCAGCACCGTCCTGACCTACGACTCCCTGGACGAGGCGATCGCCCTGGCCGCGCGTGGACAGGGCAGCCTCGTCGGCTCGCTCGTCACCCACGACCCTTCGGTGGCGCGCACGGTCACCCTCGGCCTGGCGCCGTGGCACGGACGCCTCCTCGTCCTCGATCGTGACGACGCCGACGAGTCGACCGGCCACGGGTCACCGCTGCCGGTGCTCGTCCACGGGGGCCCCGGACGCGCGGGCGGCGGCGAGGAGCTCGGCGGCATCCGGGGCGTCCTCCACCACATGCAGCGCACGGCCATCCAGGCCTCCCCCGACATGCTCACCGCGATCACCGGCCAGTGGACCAAGGGCTCGCAACAGCACGTCGACGACGTGCACCCGTTCCGCAAGAGCCTGGCCGAGCTGCGGATCGGCGACACGATCCGCTCCGACCCGCGCACCGTCACGCTGGCCGACATCGAGCACTTCGCGGAGTTCACCGGCGACACGTTCTACGCCCACACCGACGCGGAGGCTGCGGCCGCCAACCCGCTGTTCGGCGGCATCGTCGCCCACGGCTATCTCGTGGTGTCCCTGGCGGCGGGGCTCTTCGTGGACCCCGACCCCGGCCCCGTGCTCGCCAACTTCGGGGTGGACAACCTGCGCTTCCTGACCCCGGTCAAGGCCGACGACACGATCGCCGTCACCCTGACCGTCAAGCAGATCACCCCGCGCAACACCGCCGACTACGGGGAGGTCCGCTGGGACGCTGTGGTGACCAACAGCGAAGACGCACCCGTCGCGACGTACGACGTGCTGACCCTGGTGGCCAAGACGCTGGCCTGAGGTCAGAGGGTGCCGAATCAGCCGTACGGGAGAACGCTCTTGGACTTGACGACCTTGTCGCCACCACTCGTGACCCGGTGCTCGATGACGGCGTAGCTGTGGGTCGTCCAACAGACGACGTAGTTGCTCGTGTACTGGCCTCCCGCGTTCGGCTGCTGCCCGTTGAGGATCGACTTGACCCGGGAAAGCGGCATTCCCTTGTGGATCGCCTGGTACTCAGACCGACTCATGCACTTGTTGGTGTCCGGCGCGGCACTGGCCGGCGTCGCCACGGCGAGGCACGCTCCTGACGCGAGCGCGAGGGACACGAGGAAGACACGCGCGGTGGTCATGGTCGTGGAGCGAGTCATCATGGGGCCTTCCGAGACGAGTGGTGTGGTGGAAGACAAACACACTTCGAGGCGACGGTGTCGGGAACCGCGAGGACGTGTCCAACTCGATGCTGAGGTGCTTGAACACGGGACGTCTGGGTACCCATCTGGTCGACGCACCCTCACGAACCACGCCGGGAGGTCCCCATGCGATTCGGCTACTTCCTGTCCTGCGAGGAGTACTCGCCGGAGCAGCTCGTCGAGCAGGCAGTCGCTGCCGAGAGAGCCGGCTTCGATGCCCTCTGGATCAGCGACCATCTCCACCCGTGGAACGACGAACAGGGGCAGAGCCCGTTCGTCTGGTCCGTCATCGGGGCGCTCTCGCAGGCCTGTTCCCTCCCCGTGACGACCGCGGTCACCTGCCCGACTGTGCGGATCCACCCGGCGATCATCGCCCAGGCCGCAGCCACGTCCGCGCGCATGCTCGGCGGCCGGTTCGTGCTCGGGGTGGGCACCGGTGAGGCGCTCAACGAGCACGTGCTCGGCGGCCCCTGGCCGTCGCTCGACGTACGCCTGGAGATGCTCGAGGAGGCGGTCGCCCTGATCCGCAGGTTGTGGGAGGGCGACGTCGTGACGACGGACGGCAAGCACTACAAGGTCGACACCACCCGCATCTACACGCTCCCCGACCAGCCCCCGTCGATCTACATGTCGGCGTTCGGACCCAAGGCCCTCGAGGTGGCCGGCCGCATCGCCGATGGGTTCATCTGCACCCAGGACGACGCTCAGATGGTCAAGGAGTTCAAGCGGCTGTCCGGCGACAAGCCCGCCCAGGGCGGTGTCAAGGTGGCTTGGGCCGACACCGAGGACGAGGGCATCGACCATGCCCACCGGTTGTGGGCCAACTCCGGCGTTCCGGGTGAGCTGTCGCAGGTGCTGCCGTCCCCGCATCACTTCGAACAGGCGTCCCAGTTGGTCACCCGCAGCTCGACAGCTGCCAGCGTCGTTGCGGGGCCGGACGTCGACCGCCACGTCGAACAGCTCAGGTCGTATGTCGAGGCCGGGTTCGACGAGGTCTACGTCGCGAACATGGGGCCGCACTACCTCGACATGATCGAGGAGTACGGCGCCCGGGTGCTCCCTGCGCTCCGATGACCGTGAGCAGCGCCTGCACACCTTCGTCGCTACGGGGTACCGGAGGGGCATGACCACTCCCAGCGAAGAGCGACCCATCGAGCTCGAGGACGTACCGGAGGAGGAGGGTATCTCCACCGCGGACGCCGTCGAACGACTGGACGAGGACCCGGACGAGCAGCGCAACCGCGTCGACCCCGTGCAGGAGGATTGACCCCGCGACCAGCCCGCAGCGTGGGGCCGTGGAGGGCACTGGCACGATTGAACCGTGAGATCCCCTCGAATTGCGCTGCTGGCTGCGGCTCTCGTCGTCCTGGCGTCCGTCCCCGCCCAAGCCCAGACGCCGCACTCGTGGGGCCACACCGGCGCCCCGGACCGGACCCTGAAGTCCGGCTGCGGAAGCTACAACTACCACTACCAGGTGAAGCCCCCTCCGGGTGACTGGATGCTCGAGACCTTCCTGCTGGATCCGAACAAGAAGCAGGTCGCCTCGGGTTTCTTCCTGTCCCCCGCGGACCCCAAGAAGGGGCAGAGCAGCTTCGCCTTCTGCACGCTCAACACCGTGCCCGGCAAGTTCACGATCAAGGCGAAGGTGACAGTCACGAACCCGAACGGCCGGAGGCGTTGGCTCGAGCCGTCGACGTTCCGACTCCGCGCTCCTGCCTAGCCCGGAGCGCCTCAGGGGCGCCGGGTGTCGTCGATGCTGCGAACCCGATCGGGTTCGAAACCGTGATGCATGCCCCATGCCACCGCCTGCGCTCGCCGGCTCACGCCGATCTTGCGGTACGCCGTCCGGATGTAGGTCTTGACCGAGTTGATGCTCAGGTACGAACGGTCCGCGATCTCCTGGTTGCTGAGTCCCTGGGTGATCAGCGCGATCACCTCGGCCTCCCGCGCGGTCAGGTTGTGGTCGCGCCCCGGCCAGTCGCCCTGAGTGCCTTCGAGGGGCTCGACCTGCCGCGGCCGCACCCGCTTGCCGGCCTGCACCGCCTCGAGGGCGGCGACGATCCGGTCCCCTGGGGTGGCCTTGGAGATGTAGCCCCTGGCGCCTCGGCCCAGTGCCTTGTCGACCAGCTCCGGCTGGCAGTTCCAGCTGAAGATCACGACCTTGGCGCCGCCACCGCGGACGAGGTCGTCCAGGTCGATGCCGTCGCCCTGGACCGCGCCGAACGTGTCGTAGAGGATCACGTCGACATCGGTGATCACCGGAAGACCGCTGTCCAGCTCCACGACCCGGATCCGGTCGGGGAAGGGCGCCAGCACCGCGGCGACCCCCGCGACCACGATCTCGTAGTCGTTGACAATCGCCACCCGGATCGGCGTGCGGACTGGGGGCATGACCCTGACCCTATTCACCCACACCACTGGTGTGCACCGCGATCCCGACATTCACGGGGTTCCGTCGGCGCATCGAAGTCTTCCGGCCGACACGCGCCCGGGGTCCGCGAGCACGGGCCCGGGCCGGGATACAAATGATCTGGCCCCGCGGAGTATGAGTTCGCGGGGCCAATGCCATTTGTTCTCGGCGGGGCGTCAGCCGGCGTACGTGTCGATCTCCGCGACGATTCGCGCCTTCACGTCCGCCTCGGCGAAGGACTCGCGTACGCCGGTGCGGGCCAGGTCCGCGAGGCCCACCTCGTCCAGGCCGAGCAGCTCAGCGGCGATCTCGTACTCCCGGTTCAGGGTCGTGCCGAACATCGGCGGATCGTCGGAGTTGACCGTGATGACGACACCGGCGTCCCGGAACGTCCGGATCGGGTGGTCGGCCAGCGTGGCCACAGCCCGCGTCGCGATGTTGGAAGACGGGCACACCTCCAGCGGGATGCCCCGCTCGGCGAGGTGGGCGAGCAGGGCCGGGTCGTGGGCTGCCGACGTGCCGTGCCCGATCCGCTCGGCGCCCAGCAGGCGGACCGCGTCCCACACCGTCTCGGGGCCGGTCGTCTCGCCGGCATGCGGGACGCTGTGCAGCCCGGCGGCGCGGGCCGCGTCGAAGTGTGGTTGGAACTGCGGCCTCGGCACCCCGACCTCCGGTCCGCCGAGTCCGAACGCCACGAGGCCGTCCGGGCGGTGGTGCAGCGCATAGTCGAGTGTGGCGTCGGCGCTCGGCAGCCCGGCCTCGCCCGGGATGTCGTAGATCCAGCGCAGCACGAGCCCGAAGTCACGCTCGGCGGTGACACGGGCATCCTCGATCGCCTCCGTGTAGGCCTCGATCGGCATGCCCTTGCCGTCCTCGTGCGGGCGAACCGACGTGTAGGGCGTACAGGTCAGCTCGGCGTAGCGCAGCTGCTGCTCGGTCGCCATCTCGCGGGCGATCTCGTAGGTGAGGTAGCGGATGTCCTCGGGCGTGCGCACCAGGTCGACCACCGCGAGGTAGACCTCGACGAAGTGCGCGAAGTCGCGAAACGCATAGAAGCTGCGCAGCTCCTCGAGGTCGGTCGGCACGGTGCCGGGGTGCCTAGCGGCGAGCTCGCTGACGATCCGCGGCGAGGCGGAGCCGACATGGTGGACATGCAGCTCTGCCTTGGGCAGGCCGGCCACGAAAGCGCTGATCGAGGTGCTGGTGCTCATCCGCCGGATGATGTCAGCCGGCGGCCGCGAGTGCCGCATTGATGCTGTCGCCCAGCGTGGCGCCCGCCTGCTTCCCATCGACGAAGACCGTCGGCGTGCCGGTGACATGGTTCTTGGACATCTGGTCCTGGGTGTTCGTCACCCACGTGCCGAACTCGTCGTCCTGGATGCCCGGTCGTACGTCGGCCGCGGTGGCGCCCGCCTGGACGGCGTACTGCACGAGCTGGTCGTCGCTGAGACCGGCGCTCCCCTCCGCCGGCTGGTTGTCGAACAGGAGGTCGTGGAACTTGAGGAAGACGTCCTGGCCCGACGTGTCGAGCACGACGGCCGCGGCATTGAGAGCCCGGGAGGAGTAGTTGGTCGTCGAGGCGTCGTTGAGGAACGACACCATCCGGTAGTCGATCTTGATCCTGCCGGCGTCGACCGCAGCCCGGAGCTTGTCGCGCGTCGATGCCTCGAACTCCTTGCAGATCGGGCACTGGAAGTCTTCGTAGACCTGCACGGTCTTCGGCGCGCTTGCGTCGCCGATCACGACGCCGTACGTGTCGGTCACGCCGGGCGGCACCGAGCTCGAGGTGAGCGTCTGCCCCACCGTGTCGCGGTTGCTCTGGATGAGGACGCCGGCGACCACCACCGCGATCACGATCGCGACGATGCTGAACACGATCCAGAGCTGGCGGCGGCGTTCCCGGCGCTGCTGCTCGATGATTGCTGCGGCCGCGCGTTCGGCGCGGGTTTCTTCACGGTTCTTCTTGGACACGTCAGGTTCCTTCGGGGATGCGGCGGAAAAGCAGGTTGTCGAGGGCGATTCGGGACCGGCCGACCCAGACGACCCAGGCGCTGAGCGCGAACAGGCCGACATCGCGGGCGATCTCCCACGGGTAGGCAGAGGATGCGCCCGCCTTGGCGCCACCGCCGCCGAAGCAGCCGCACTCGATCTCGATGCCGCGCGCCCACACCGATGCGATGCCCACGATGAACAGGACGAACAGCACTGCGGACACCACGGCGGCGCCCCGGGTGAGCAGGCCGAGGATGAGGGCGAAGCCGATCACGACCTCCAGCACCGGAAGGAGATGACCGATGGTGGGGACGACCGACTCCGGCAGGAGGTCATAGGCGCGTACGGCGCGGACGCTCTCGTACGGATCGGGCAGCTTGATCGCACCGGCGGCGACCCACACGCCCCCGGTGACCAGTCGTGCCACCAGGGCCAGCCACTCCTTCACGCACTCGACCCTAGGGGCGGGTGCTGAACTGATCCTGAGAGCCCCTCAGGCTCGTCCGTCCCGCGGCGTAAGGTGACCACTCGTGAACGAGCGACTGGTGTGGATCGACTGTGAGATGACCGGGCTGGACCTGGGCGCAGACGCGCTGATCGAGGTCGCAGCCCTGGTCACCGACTTCGACCTCAACGTGCTGGGCGATGGCGTGGACATCATCATCAAGCCACCCGCCGAGGCACTCGACCAGATGGGCGACTTCGTCCGGGCCATGCACGAGAAGTCCGGCCTGCTCGAGGAGCTCGACTCCGGAGTGCCGATGGGCGAGGCCGAGGACCGGGTGCTGACCTACATCAAGGAGTTCTGTCCCGACGGCAGCCGCCCACCGCTGGCCGGAAACACCGTCGCGACCGACCGTGCCTTCCTGGCCCGCGACATGGCCACGCTCGAGTCGTTCCTGCACTACCGGATCGTCGACGTCTCCTCGATCAAGGAGCTGTCGCGCCGCTGGTACCCGCGGGCGTACTTCCAGGCGCCGTCCAAGCGCGGCAACCACCGGGCGCTCGCCGACATCCAGGAGAGCATCGAGGAGCTGCGCTACTACCGTGAGGCCGTGTTCGTGCCGCCGCCCGGCCCGGACAGCGATCAGGCCCGCGTCATCGCCGCCCGCCACGGAGGGTCGCTGACCGGCCTCTCGGAGCCCGCGCCCGATTCCGCGGACGGCGTGTAGTTCCTCTACACTTCACTCCGGTCCCGGCACTGTCCGAGACCTCCTGGTGGGTATAGCTCAGCTGGTAGAGCGCCGCGTTGTGGTCGCGGATGTCGCGGGTTCAAGTCCCGTTACTCACCCCAACGAGGGCCCCGTTCGCGCAGGCGAGCGGGGCCTTCGTCATCTGCCTTCTCGCCGCCGACCGGACTTCCGCTCCGGCGAATGCCTGACTAAGGTCAGGGAATGGTCGCTGGCTCCGACACCGAGATCCTTCGCCGGTTCAACCGGAGCTACACGCAGCGGATCGGGGCACTCGAGGAGTCGTTTCTTGGCCTCGGCCTACCCCTGGGCGCCGCCCGACTGGTCTTCGAGATCGGGGTCGGGGCCACGACGGTGCACAGCCTGCGGGCCCGACTCGGCCTCGACTCGGGGTACCTGAGTCGGCTGCTGCGTCAGCTCGAGGCGGCCGAGCTGGTGGTCGTCGCGCCGGACCCTGCCGATCGGCGGCGGCGCTCGGTGCGGCTCACCACGTCAGGCCGGGCCACGTGGCGCAAGCTCGACGCGCGGTCGGAGAAGCTCGCGCACCAGCTGGTCGAGCCGCTCACCGAACGCCAACGGGCGCGTCTCACCAATGCCTTGGCGACGGCCGACCTGCTGGTCCGGGCGGCCACGGTCCAGCTCGACCTCGTGGATCCGACCGACGCCATGGCTCGCGTGGCGGTCGGTCACTACTTCGCAGAGCTCGACCGCAGGTTCACCGACGGCTTCGACCCGGGTCCCGCGACCGCCTCGGACAGCCAAGCCCTGCGGGAGCCCGAGGGGTGCTTCGTCGTGGCGACGAGCGACGGCGAGCCGGTGGCCTGCGGCGGGGTCCAGACGATCGGCCCCGGCATCGGGGAGATCAAGCGGATGTGGGTCCACGAGGACTGGCGGGGAGCCGGTCTCGGATCCAGGATGCTGCGCCGGTTGGAGCAGGAGTCCCACGACCGGGGATTGCTCGTCGTACGCCTGGACACGAACAGCGCCCTGACGGAGGCCATCGAGATGTACGAACGGGCCGGCTACGTCCCGATCGAGCGCTACAACGACAACCCCTACGCCCGGCACTGGTTCGAGAAGACCTTGACCAGATAGTTGCCGGCCGCCACTGGTCGAACAGGTTGCGCCCGCTCCCGCTGACCCAGACCCCCGGGCCCCACCCGGGATCAACGACTGATGGGACTAGGTGAGCAGATCCCAGTCACCAACGACGGGAGCGAGCTCCCCCTCGACCCACAGCGGCAGCTGGTCATGGTGGTGCGCGTCGCGCGGGTCCCCGGAAGCGCCGACCGGCACGACCCAGCCGCTGAGGTCGCGGTCGGCGAGATCCCACACGTACCGCGCAACGGACCCGCGGAAACAGGTGTCGTCCTGCGCGGGGTACGACGACGTGCAGCGCACGCAGTCGCTGTCCCCGGACACCGAAAGCACCGGCAGGCCCGGCGGCTCGAGGCCGTGCAGCTCGAACGCGTGGATCGGCCGGAAGACGTGGGTGTCCCCCCACGTGTCCGGGTGTCCGACGGCGTCGTCGAGGGCGGCGCGCGCGTGCGCCCGTAGGTCGATGCCGTACGGCGTGCCCGCCGCCAGGAGGGACTCCAGGCCGAGCGAGATCCGACCGACGGGGTCGAGCCAGACCGCGAACACCGGGTCGTGGGCCGGCACGGTCAGCGGTGCGAAGACCGGCTCGGCAGCGATCCGGCGGACCAGCGCAGTTCGCCAGGCGGCGTATGCAGCAGCGCCAGGGGAGTCGCGCTCCATGACTCCGTCCCACGTGAGGATCGAGTCGCGGACCGCGGCGCCGGCGGTCCCGGGTTCGAGACCGCGGACGCACTCCCTGATCGCCATCGCTGCGGGGGCGAGCGCGTCGTTGTGGAACGCCGCGAAGTCGGCCGTCGTCAGGTCGTCGCGCCCAGCCAGAAGGGCGCGGAGCCGGTCGGCGCGGTGCCGGGGCGCAAACGACGTACCGATCGCGTCGCTCTCCGGGCCGCGCCGCTCATTGGCGGTGACGACATGGCCGTCGGGAGGTACGTCGGTGCGCGGCAACGAGTCGAGCCACCCGGTCCACCTGGTCTCGGGATCAGTTGCGTCGACGATGCCGTGCCGGTTGGCGTCGGGGCGGACAGGGATGCGGCCGGCGACGCGGTAGCGCACGCTGCCGTGACGGTCGGCGATGACCACGTTGTTGACGGGCTCGACCCAGTGGTCCAGGGCGGCGTCCACCTCGTCGACCGTGCGCGCCCGGAGCAGCGGCAGGAGGGCATCGAAACCGAGGTCGCCGAGGACGACGGACGCGGCCCGGACACTGAGGCCCTCCCCCTCGTCGGGTCCGCCCTCGAACACGAGGCCGCGGGCGGTGGCAATCACCTCGACCCGCTCGGGCTCAGCGTCACGGACGTCGAGGATCTCGAGGTCGGACTCGCAGCGTTCCCAGCCTTCGGGACCCAGCGCCTCGACAGCGCCTCCCACCCTCCGCAGCTGCTCGGCGTACACGTCCTGGTAGTCGCCCATCGCGTTCGTGATCGCCCACGCGACCTCGCCGGCGTGCGCGAAGTGCTGGACTCCCGGGACTCCGGGGAACGCGAACCCGGCGACGTCGAACTCCGGGCAGGCAAGCCGAACCTGCTGGTAGACGCCGGGCGACTCGATCACCCGGTGGGGGTCGCCGCCGATCAGCGGGAAGCCGGATGCGGTGCGCCCGCCGCCGACCGCCCACGCGTTGCTGCCGCTGGAGTGCGGACCCTCGTGGGAGAGCAACGAGAGGCCCTCCCCCAACACGCCACGCGCGCGATGCTCCCAGAGCTTCCCGGGCAGGCTGGCGAACAGAAGGTGCTGGGCAAGGAAGACCGCCAGCGGCGTCCACGTCTCCCACGGCTGCGCCTCGAAGCCGAGCTGCTCGAGCTCGTCGACGTCGGTCCGGAGACCGGCGTTGACCCCGTCGACGTACGCACTGACGAACGAGCGGGTCTCCTCGGCCAAAGCGGAATGAGCCCGGCGGGCGGTGTCCGCGATCCGGGTACGCCGCGCGAGCCGGTCCCAGGAGAGGGCCGCGGTCCCGAACACCTCCGCGGTGGTGCCGGTGGCCCGGCGACGCTGGAGCTCCAGCTGCCAGGTCCGGTCGTGGGCCGTGGCCCGGCCCTGCCCGTGTGCGAGATCAGAAATGCTCGTGGCCCGGACGTGCGGTACGCCGTACGCGTCTCGCAGGATCCGGGCCACGGACGTGAACCTAGGGCCTCAGGCGGGGATGTGCCCGAACTGCCCCTTCTGGAAGTCCTCGTAGGCCTGCATGACCTCGGACTTCGTGTTCATCACGAACGGTCCCGCCCAGGCCAGCGGTTCGCGGATCGGCTGCCCGCCGACCACGATCACGTCGAGCTTCGGGCTGCGACTCTCCTGGCCCTTGTCGGCTGCGATGGTGAGGTAGTCGCCCGCGCCGAACACGGCCGACTGGCCCGTGTGGATCGGACGTGCGTCGGTGCCGACGGTGCCGTTGCCGTTCAGGACGTAGACGAGCGCGTTGAAGTCGACCGACCATGGCAGCTCGAGACGGGCCCCGGGCTCGATGGTGGCGTGCACCAGCGACATCGGGGTGTACGTCGACCCCGGGCCGTCGTGGCCGTCGACCGATCCCGCGATGACCCGCACGAGCGAGCCCGCGTCGGCGGACGTCAGCAGCTGCACCTCGCCGGACCGGATGTCTTGGTACTTGGGGTTGCTCATCTTCGCGTCGCGCGGCAGGTTCACCCAGAGCTGGATGCCGTGGAACAGGCCCCCCTGCTGGACGAGCCACTCCGGCGGGGCCTCGATGTGGAGGAGGCCGGACCCGGCCGTCATCCACTGGGTGTCGCCGTTGGTGATGGTGCCGCCACCGCCGTGGGAGTCCTGGTGGTCGAAGACTCCGTCGATGATGTAGGTGACGGTCTCGAAGCCGCGGTGCGGGTGCCAGGCGGTGCCCTTCGGCTCGCCCGGCGCGTACTCCACCTCGCCCATCTGGTCCATCATGACGAACGGGTCGAGGTGCGCGAGGTCGATGCCCGCGAACGCACGCCGGACCGGGAATCCCTCCCCCTCGAAACCGCTCGGGGCGGTGCTGATCTCCCACACGGGCCGCGGCTGGTCGCCCAGGCCGGGCTCGCGGAGGCGATCCAGAACAGTCAGGTCGTTCACGGTGATTGCGGGCATCGTGCCCACCTCCTTCAGGTCACCTGGTCCAACGGTAGTTGAATATTGGATATTCCGGCCGGGCGGGCTCGCGGGGCCGCAGGTCAATGATGAGCTCGGCACTGGCGGTGCTCTAGGTTGATTCGATGACTTCCGCACAGAACCAGTACGACGTGGTGGTCGTCGGTGGTGGTCACAACGGGCTCGTCTCGGCGGCGTACCTCGCCCGGGCCGGCCTGTCCGTCCTCGTCCTCGAACGCCTCGACCACACCGGCGGCGCCGCCGTGTCGGCTCCCGCGTTCGCCGGTCGACAGGCGAGGTTGTCGCGGTACTCCTACCTGGTATCGCTGCTCCCGAACCAGCTCATCGACGACCTCGGGCTCGACATCGCGCTCGCGTCCAGGTCCACGGCGTCGTACACCCCTGTGATCCGGGACGGGAAGCCCGGAGGGCTGCTCGTCGAACGCCCCGAGGGCGACGCGACCCGCCGTTCGTTCGAGGAGCTCACCGGAGGCACCACCGAGTTCGACGCGTGGCGCGAGTTCTACGCCGACACCGCAGACCTGGCCCACGTGGTCGCGCCGACGCTGCTCTCTCCCCTACCTGTTGAGCGGTCCATCCGGGAGCAGGTCGATCCCGGCATCTGGCGCGACTTCGTCGAGCGGCCCCTGGGTGAGGCGATCGAGGCCCGTTTCACCGACGACACCGTGCGCGGCGTCGTGGCCACCGATGCCCTGATCGGCACGTTCGCGTCCCTGCACGAGGAGTCGCTGGTGCAGAACCGCTGCTTCCTCTACCACCTGATCGGCAACGGGACCGGCGAGTGGCGGGTGCCGGTCGGCGGCATGGGTGCCGTGACCGATGCGCTCGCCCGGTCCGCCACCGCCGCCGGCGTGGAGATCATCACGTCGGCCGGCGTCAGCGCGATCCGTGGGTCCGAAGACGCGGCGGAGGTCACCTGGAACGACGGCGGCACGAGCCGCACCGTCGGCGCCAGGTTCGTCCTGTCGAACGTCGCACCGTGGGTGTTGCGGATCCTGCTGGGCGAGCCCGAGGACCCAGCCACCAAGCCGGTCGGTGCGCAGCTCAAGATCAACTTCCTGCTCGACCGGCTGCCGCGGCTGAAGTCCGGCGTGGACCCGGCCGTCGCGTTTGCCGGCACCCTGCACCTGGACGAGGACTACAGCCAGCTCGAGGCGGCGTACGCCGAGGCCGCCAGCGGCTCGATCCCTTCGGTCCTGCCGGGCGAGGTCTACTGCCACTCGCTGACGGACCCGTCGATCCTGGGCGAGTCCCCCACTGGCACGCACACGCTGACCTACTTCGGCCTGCACACGCCGGCCACGCTGTTCGACGCGGACCCCGTCGGCGCCAAGGCGCTGGCGGTCTCGCGCGCGCTCGCCTCGATCGACGAGCACCTGGTCGAACCCCTCGAGGCGTGCCTGGCGCGAGACGGCGTCGGCAACCCGTGCATCGAGGCGAAGATCCCGCAGGACGTGGAATCCGATCTGGCGATGCCCGGCGGTCACATCTTCCACGGCGATCTCGACTGGCCCTGGGCGCCCAACCGGGCCCGGATGGAGACCCCGGCCCAGCGCTGGGGGGTCCAGACCGACGTCGCCTCGGTCTTGCTCTGCGGCGCCGGGGCCCGCCGCGGTGGCGCCGTGTCCGGCATCGGCGGCCACAACGCCGCCCAGGCCGTCCTCGAGTCCCTCTAGGAGAGGGGTTTCTCGATTTTTCCGGGCAGCCTCCCGCTGGTAGTCTTCAGGTCGCTTCACAGCGCGCGGCATTAGCTCAATTGGCAGAGCAGCTGACTCTTAATCAGCGGGTTCGGGGTTCGAGTCCCTGATGCCGTACCACCACCGAGACCAAGGCCCCAGTGGCCTTGGTCTCGTTGCTTCCCGGTCGGTCCGGTTCTCATCACCCAGGTCGCGATGGCCTGGACGCGCACTACAGGCCGCGGGCGCCGTCCGGCTGCTGAATCAGTTCACCAGCCGTCAGTCGTGCGTCCACGGCTCCGTCTGGGTCAGCAAGAAGAGATAGGCCAGGGCGGGGACGACGACCACGAGGGCCAGCGCCACCACGATCAGCAACCCGGCCAGCGTGGCCGAGGCACCCGCGGCGTCGGCGATGCTCACCTCGTCGACGAGCATCCACGGGTACTGGCCAACACCCCAGCCCAGGACAACTGTCGCCACGGCGACCACCGCGGTGAGGCGGGCGACGGCGTACCGACGACGGAACAGCAGCGCGAGCGTCCCGGTCCCCGCGACTGCCGAGAGGACGACCAACGGCGCCGCGCGACCCTCGAGCCCCGCCGCAAGAGTCGGGGCGTCGTGCTGGATCGGCACGAGCGCGACAAAGACGACCGCCCCGGTCACCACGCCGACGGCGAGGGTCCGCCGGCGCAGGCTGTCCGCCAGGGCACCGTGTCCGCTGCGAGCCGCGTCGGCGGTCAGGAAGACTCCCGCGAGGAGGACGCAGGTACCGACCGCGATCACGCCGCCGAACAGGGACGTGGGTGTCAGCCAGGACGACCACACGCCACCCTGACCACGCGCGGGCACCCGTCCGGAGGCCACGGCACCCGCGACCGCCCCGAGGAAGAACGGCGTGATCAGCGACGACCCGGCGAACACGATGCCGAAGAGCCGGGCCTGCCCGAGGGTGGCGGAGTACTTGCGAAACGCGAAGCTCGCCCCGCGCAGCACAATGCCGAGAAGGGCCAGCATCAGGGGCACGATCAGGGTGCTCATCGCGGCCGCGAACGCGGTCGGGAAGCCGGTCCACCACATGACCAGCACGTAGATCAGCCACACGTGGTTGGCCTCCCAAACCGGGCCGATGCTGTGGTCGATCAAGGTGCGCAGCTCCGAGCCTTGCTTCGCGCCGCCGGCCGTCAGGTCGAAGTAGCCGGACCCGAAGTCGGCCCCTCCGAACAGCGCGTAGATCACGACCCCGGCGAACAGCGCGGCCGCTACTGCGAGGGGGAGCGTCATGACCGTGCCTGGCCGACGGGAGTGCCCTCCGGGCCGTAGGGACTCGGTAGATCCTCCTCGCCGGCCCGCCAGCGCCGCGCCATGGAGCGGAGTACGACGACCGCGCCGACGGTCATGCCGGCGTACACGACGAAGGCACCGGCATAGCTCCACCACAGTCCGGTGCTCAGGCTGGCAGCGTCCCGGGTCCGCAGGATCCCCCAGACCACCCACGGTTGGCGCCCCACCTCCGTCGCGATCCAGCCGCACTCGAGCGCGATGACCGCGAGCGGGCCGGCGACGACGGCGAACCTCAGGAACCACAGAGAGTCGGTGAGGTCCCGCCGGCGCCAGAGCGCCCACCAGAACAGCACGACGACCAGAGCCAGAAGCGTGCCGATCCCCACCATCGACTGGAACGCCAGGTGGGTGATGTTGACCGGCGGCTGGTCGGCGGCGGGGATGGTGTCGAGCCCCTTGACGGGCTTGGTGAACGAGTTGCGGGAGATGATCGAGCCGAGCAGGGGAATGTCGATCGAGCCGTGCACCTTGCCGTCGATGAGCACCCCTCCCAGCCGCAACGGTGACGGGCTCTCGGTCGTCGTGGCGAGCTCGAACGCCGCCAGCTTCGACGGCTGGGTGTCGCCCACCCGCAGGCCCAGCACGTGCCCGATCAGCGGCTGGGCCAGCGCGGCCACGGTCGCGAACACGAACGGCACCCTGAAGCCCAGGCGGTGATGGGCGTCTCGGCGCCCGCGCAGCATCCCGGCGGCGTACACACCGGCGACGATGAACCCCACCACCATGAAGGCGCCCACCCACATGTGCGCGAACTGCAGCCAGACCCCGTCGTTGAACATCGCGCGCCAGGGATTCACGTCGGTGACCTCGCCGGCGACGATCCTGAACCCGGTCGGGTTGTTCATCCACGCGTTGACGGACACCACGCAGAAGGTGCCGACGACGCCGGCCGAGGCCATCGGGAGCAGCATCGCGAGGTGGCGCCGCGGCGGCATCCGGTTCCAGCCGTAGAGGTAGATGCCGAGGAAGATCGCCTCGACGAAGAACGAGAGCCCCTCGAATGCGAACGGCAGGCCCAGTACGTCGCCGAACCGGCCCATCAGGCCGGGCCACAGCAGGCCCATCTCGAAGCTGAGGACCGTGCCCGACACGGCGCCGATGGCAAACAGCACTGCCGAGACCTTGGCCCAGCGCTGGGCCAGGCCGAGGGCGACGGGGTCGCCGCGGACGATGCCCCGTCGATGGACGACGTAGATCATCGACGGGAACGCGACGCCGAAGCACGCGAGGATGATGTGCCAGCCGAGTGAGAGTGCCATCTGCTCCCGGGCCGGCAGCAACCCCGGAGGCGCGTCGGCGATCAGGCTCTGGATCGCGGCGGCGTGTTCGAGCACGCTTCGACGCTACGCCGTAATGCTTTGCGACCCGAAGACTTTGTGAAATCCTTCACAAGCCTGCTACCGCGGGTTGGGACCATCGATGTTCCAGTGCCGGCTGACGTTCGTGAGCCACACGAGCCCACCGTCCTCGGAGCGGTGCGGCAGCAGGCTGTAACGGGTGATCGTGTGCTGCGCCCCTTCCTCGTCGCCGTACAGGA
>JAOPXM010000047.1 GCA_025965125.1 Nocardioides sp. | reverse complement strand
CGTCGAGCACTGGTACGGCGGCCCGCTGCCCGGCCAGTGGTGAAACCCGGTCAGGAAGCCAACGCGGACAGCTTCGCCTTGATCTGGATCAGCGAGGGGTTGGTCTGCGAGGTGCCGTCGGCATAGACCAGCGTCGGGACGGTCTGGTTGCCGTCGTTGGCGGACTCGACGATCTGGACTGCTTCGGGGGTCTGCTCGATGTCCACGACGTCGTACGCGATGCCCTCACGGTCGAGCTGGCTCTTCAACCGGTGGCAGTAGCCACACCACGGTGTCGTGTACATGGTGAAAGAGCTCATCTCGGACTGTCGCCTCCGGCGTCTAGGGTCTTCAGTGCCGCCGTCCGGCACCATCTGAGTGAACCACCGAGCCCGAGGAGTTGTTCCCCGCGCATGTCGCGTCCCGACGATCTGCTGAGCGCCCTCGACCCCGAGCAACGCCGGGTCGCGGAGGCCCTGCGCGGGCCGGTCCGGGTGCTCGCCGGCGCCGGCACCGGCAAGACCCGGGCGATCACGCACCGCATCGCACACGGGGTGGCCACCGGCGTCTATGCGCCGGCCGAGGTCCTCGCGGTCACGTTCACGACGAGGGCGGCGGGCGAGATGCGGGGGCGGTTGCGCACCCTCGGCGCCGGGGGCGTGCAGGCGCGCACCTTCCACTCCGCGGCCCTGCGTCAGCTGCGCTACTTCTGGCCGCACGTCCACGGCACCGAGCTGCCGACACTGACCGAGTCCAAGATCGGGCTCCTCGCCACGGCCGCCCGCCGGCACCGGATCGCGACCGACCAGGCGCTGCTGCGCGACCTGGCCTCCGAGGTCGAGTGGGCCAAGGTCAGCAACGTCCACCCCGACGACTACGCCCGGGTCGCCACGGCCCGCGGCCGCTCGGTGACCGGGCAGGACCCCGAGACCGTCGGCCGCGTCTTCGCCGGCTACGAGGAGGTCAAGCGCGGCCAAGGTCGCATGGACATGGAAGACGTCCTGCTGCTGACCGCCGGCATCCTCGCCGACGACGAGCGCGTGGCCGCGCAGGTGCGCCGCCAGTACAAGTGGTTCGTCGTCGACGAGTTCCAGGACGTCTCCCCGCTCCAATCGGCGCTGCTCGACCTCTGGCTGGGTGGCCGAGACGAGATCTGCGTCGTGGGAGACCCGGCCCAGACGATCTACTCGTTCGCCGGAGCCAACGCGTCGTACCTCCTGGACTTCCCGAAGAAGTTCCCCGGAGCCACCTCGGTCGACCTGGTCCGCAACTACCGGTCGACCCCGGAGGTCGTGGCCGCTGCCAACACGTTGCTGGCCCGGTCGAGCAGTCGGGGCGTCGAGCTGCGCGCCCAACGGACGTCTGGTCCCGCGGTGACCTACACGTCCCACCCCGACGAGGTCGCCGAGGCCGACGCTGCCGCGACCGCTATCGCCCGGTTGCGCGACGGTGGCCGCTCGCTCGCCGAGGTGGCCGTCCTCTTCCGCATCAACGCCCAGTCCGAGGCCTTCGAGGAGGCCCTCTCCGGGCGCGGCCTCCCCTACGTCATCCGTGGCGCCAAGCGGTTCTTCGAGCGCCCGGAGGTGCGCGAGGCGGTCACCCGGCTGCGCGGCGCCGCGCGATCGGGCGAGGGCGACGACGCGCTGCTCGAGACGGTCCGCGGCACCCTGGCCGGCATGGGTTGGACTCCCGACGCGCCGACCGCCCGTGGCCAGACCCGCGACCGTTGGGAGTCGTGGCAGGCGCTGGTCAACCAGGCGACCGAGTTCGCGACCACCCCAGGGGCCGACCTGAACGCGTTCGTCGACGACCTCGACCGCCGCGCCTCCGAGCAGCATGCGCCGGTCGCGGACGGCGTGACCCTGGCGACGTTCCACGCCGCCAAGGGGCTCGAGTGGGACTCGGTCTTCCTGTGCGGTCTGCAGGACGGCACGCTCCCGATCACCTACGCCGAGACCCCTGCCGCGATCGAGGAGGAGCGCCGGCTGCTCTACGTCGGCATGACCCGGGCCCGGGTCGACCTGGCCCTGTCCTGGGCCCTGGCCCGCAACCCGGGCGGGCGTGGCTCGCGCAAGCCCTCCCGGTTCCTGGACGATCTCCTGCCGGAGCAGTCCCGCGCCGCCGAACCACGGCGTCAGCGCAAGGTGGCCAACTGCCGCGAGTGCGGTCGCCCGCTTTCGACAGGTGCCGAGAAGAAGCGCGGCCGGTGTGCGGCCTGCCCGGCGTCGTACGACGAGGAGCTGTTCGAGAGGTTGCGCGAGTGGCGCCGGGAGCGGGCCGGCGAGGAGAGCGTGCCGGCGTTCGTGGTTTTCACCGACGCAACGCTCCAGCTGATCGCCGAGCACAAGCCCCGCACGCCCGATGCCCTGCTGCGCATCAGTGGTATAGGCCAATCCAAGCTCGATCGCTACGGCGAAGGCGTCCTCGAGGTCGTCGGCTGACGTGCTCAGCCCTGTCTTGAGCGTGAAATCGGGGCGTCGATTCCGCACGCGGCAGGACCCTGATCGGTTGCACCGGCACCGCGGCAAAGAAATTTCGCGAAATACCCTGAAAACCGTTTGCTCATTACGAGGGACCCGTTGTAGTTTTTGCGAACCAACCGAACGCGCACCCTCGGCACTGACGACGCCGGCGCACGAAGCATTGAAGGAGGTGGCCCAGATGAACAGCATCAACAACCAGATGGCGGCTCAGATCCCGTCCGGCTTTGGCATGCCCACGTGCGGCCACGCCTTCGAGACGACCGCCATTCAGGCGTCCCTGCGCGTCCTCGGCACGTCCGTCGTGCGGGACCGCAGCGACCTCGGCGTCACGGGAGACATGGGCGTTGCCAAGACCTACTTCCCGGGGACCAGTGCCTGGAGACCACCGAACTGTTGACACACAACAGCTCAGCAGCCTCCAGGCCGCGGAACCCGATAAGGGATCCGCGGCCTTTCTGTTTCCCCGAGACACGAACCCGCAGAACTCACAACGCGATCAGGTGAAAACAAGGAGGTGAAAAACATGACCATCAGCTATCTCGACCGCACCGACGAGGCGAACGAGCCGACCCTGGGGTTCCTGCACGACCAGGCCGGCCACGTGGAGGAGGAGCGACTGCCGTGCCGGATCAGCAATCCGGAGCTGTGGTTCGCCGAGTCCCCCGCCGACGTGGAGTTCGCCAAGGCCCTCTGCACGGACTGCCCGGTCCGCGCCCTGTGCCTCGACGGAGCGCTCGAGCGTCGCGAGCCCTGGGGTGTCTGGGGCGGTCAGCTCTTCCTGCAGGGAGTGGTGATCCCCCGTAAGCGGCCACGTGGCCGACCCCGCAAGGACGAGGCGGCTGCCTAGCAGTGGGAGGCCACTCCTGGCAGTCGTTGGTCCAGCTCAGCACCACCACCAACCCGTTCACTTCCTTTGAAACCGGAGCACCGAGATGAACCTCATGCACGAAGACCTGGCCCGAGCGCACATGACCGCGCGCCTGGGAGAGGCGCAGAAGCTGCGACGCGGCCACCAGCTGGCCCGAACGCACCGTCTGACGCGCAAGGCCGAGCAGGCCGCGCAGCAGGCACGTTTCGCCCTCGCCCGCGCGCTGTAAGCGCTCCCGGCCCGACCACGAAAGCAACCATCGAAACCATGAAGACCAACCGAAACGGAAGTACCGCCATGAATCTCATGAACGAAAGCCTGGCCCGCGCACAAATGTCCGCGCGCCTGGGAGAGGCGCAGATGTTGCGACAGGGCCACCAGCTGGCCCGAGCACGCCGCTTGAGCCGCAAGGCCGAGCTGGCTGCGCAGCAGGCTCGTCTCGCCCTCGCTCGCGCACTGTAAGACCGGGGAGGTCCCACCTCGGACCGACCGGACACCTGATCGCGGGTGTGAGAACAGAGCCGGGTACGACGCCAACGTCGTACCCGGCTCCTCCATGTTCGGCTGGCGTCGAGGAGCCGCAACGGATGCGGCAGATCGGAACCAGTCATAGCCTGAACGGGTGACGACCTGTGACCTCTGCGGACGCCAGGAGCAGGACGGCGCCGCCACGCTGACCTGGACCACCAGCGTCGAGAACGGCCGACGCCGGGTCTTCTGCGACACGTGTTCACGCGAGCACCTGCGGGCCATGGAGGGCAAGCTCGACAGCGAGTACTGGTAGCCCGCACGCGTCCGCTGGAGGAGGGCATCAGCCCACGTCGAGGGCGTCGCCCCAGGAACACCCGCAGTGCGGGTGCCGGAGCCAGGCCTGGTGCCGGGGGAGAGGCGCGCTCCCGACCTCGACCGTCGCCGACCAGGTCGAGGGCTCCAGGCCGTCCACGAACCGCACGACGTCGCGCGCTGCGCAGGCCGCGACCAGCGCCAGCAGCGCCGGGTCGCGCCGGGTCGCCCGCTCAGGGAGGCGCCGACCGGCGACCTGCTCGAGGACGACCGCGCGACGGGGGTCGAGCTCGCCCAGGTGGGCGTCCACGCAGCGCAGGCAGGCAGTGTGCCCGGGCACCACGAACGGCCCGAGCCGAAAGCCGTCGACACCGGCCGCCACCACCAGATGGGGCACGTCTCGGCCGACCAGGTCGTCCACGACGCCGCGCCCGATCTCGCCGTCGGCCATGACGAGGGCCACCGCCGGGCGCTGCGTCGGACTGGCGAGCACACACCGGGAGGCCTCCAGCAGCCGACGGACGGTGTCGCGGAGGTCGGCCGGGCCGTCCACCCGGACCGGTGCCGCGTCTCGCGCTCGGCTGGCGTCGGTGTGCGGATCCACGACGAGTCGAGCAGCGACGAGGTCGGCCAGCACGAGGCGTGCGGTGTCGCTGCTCGGCGCGGGCGGGCGGCCCGCGGCCAGGTCGTCCAGCAGACGACGTACGTCGGGCCGGTCCGGGACGACCAGACGGTACGGCGGGTCGACGCCCACCTGGAGATGCCGGTCGTCACGACGTACGACGTGCAGTCCGGGCCGCAGGGCGGGCCGGTCGGGGAGCTCGGCAGGGGCCGGAGGAGGGGTCATGTCCGCTTCCTACCCAGTGACGGGGGCGGCGCGCCGCTCCTCCACAGGCCCGCCGGTGGGGACCCCGCAAATGCCGACAACGGCGCGCCCCCACAGGGGCACGCCGTTGTCTCAACTCGTGTGGCGAGTCAGTTCAGGATCACACCTTGCCGAGGATGCGGTTCAGGTTGGTGCCGCAGACGGGGCACACGCCCTTGGCCATGCGGGTGCCCTTGTCGTTCACCCTCACCTCGCCCTCTGCCTCGCGCTTCTCCTTGCACTTCACGCAGTAGAACTCGCCGCTCCAGGTCTCCGCCATGACGGCCTCCTTGCCTATGAATTTCTTCGGTCGTCGCGACGGGGAATGTGGGGAAGCCCGCCGGAAGCTCGGCAGCGGGTGCCGCCGAGCCGACTCGACCCTACGACACTCGTGTGCGCAGGCGTAGGAGGCACACCGGTTCGCGTGAATCGGGTCACGGCGCGCCGGATCCCGCGTCAGTACCTTGTGCCCATGTCTGAACCCACCCAGCACCTGCGCCTCGAGCGCCCGGCCGAGGGCGTCGCGATGCTCGTCCTCGACAATCCCGACCAGCGCAACGCCATGTCCGACCCGATGACGGCGGCCTGGACGGAGGCGATCGACGAGCTCGCCGCGGACCGGTCCCTGCGCGTCGTGATCGTCACGGGCGAGGGCTCGGCCTTCTGCTCCGGGGGGAACACCTCGTGGATCGCGAGCGAGCCCGACGCCTCCGTCGACCACCTCCGCACCCGGATGATGGCGTTCTACCGGGCCTGGCTCTCGATCCGGAAGCTCGAGGTGCCGACGATCGCGGCGGTCAACGGGCCGGCGATCGGGGCCGGCCTGTGCCTCGCGCTCGCCTGCGACATCCGGTACGGCGCCGCGTCGGCCCGGCTGGGCGCCCCGTTCGTCAAGCTCGGCATGCA